>JANLWE010000052.1:0-7746 GCA_031364365.1 Gammaproteobacteria bacterium
GGGTTGTTGGGGTTGCAGACGTAGACGAGACGCGTCGATTCCGTGATGGCACTGCGCATGGCGGAAAGATCGTGGCGATGATCGCCGTCCGGCGCGACCCAACGCACTTTCAAGCCGAGTTTCTCGGCGAACCGCGGCAACTCTTCATAGGTCGGTTTCGAGGCGACGAGTTCGCTGCCTGGAGCTGTCGTCATGGCGAGGAGCCCAGCCATCCTGAGCAGCTCACCGGACCCGGTGCCGATCACGATCTGGGAATCCGCGACGCTTTCGTGCGCGGCGAGCTGACGAGTCAATGTCGTGATCGACTCGTCGGCATAACGCGGCGCCTCGTCGGCACTTGCGAGAATCGCCTGACGAGCCGCCGGCGAAGGACCGTATGGGTTCTCGTTGCCGTCGAGCCGGATCAAACCTGTCTTTTCGTCCGGGGCGTTCGCCGCTGCGGCCAGGATGCCTTGAGGAAACGGGGCAAAGAGAGCGGCAGCTCCGATCAGTGCATTGCGGCGTGTCACACGCATGGGCGTCTCCTCGGAAGATGCCGGACGCTACCACGCCGCGCCATCTGTGACACGCGTCACCCCTTGGGCACAACCGCCCGACGGATTTGGTGCGTATCGGTTACGTCACATTCCGGGCGCTCGGCTGTGCGTCATATTCTGGCCCGTTCGCCGGGTGCCCGGCCCAGATCATGAAGATACGCACCAAAGTCGTTGCGTTGCTCGCGGCCGTGTTTGTCGCGCTCACATTCGTTGAGTGGGGCGTCGGGCAGGCCCTGCTGTTGCCGCGCTTCGAGGAAATCGAACTCGACAATGCGCGGACCGCCATGAAGCGCATCGATTACGGCATCAACCAGTCCTTGAACGAGATCGGCGTTTCGGCCGCTGACTGGGGTAACTGGAAAGACACTTACGAATTCATCCGTGATCACAATCCGCAGTTCGAGCAGGACAACCTGAGCGAAGCGGCGATGAAGCAGTTGCGCCTGACGGCGCTCGCCTTCGTCGATTTGAAGGGCGAAATCGTCCTGTCGAAGTCATTCGACCCGACCTCCGGAGAGTTCCGGCCGCTCGACCTGTTTCCGCAGGAATCGCTGCCGGATAACTTCGTCTGGCGGAAGAACCTGCTGAGCGGCCTGCCAGAACGGGGCTTGATCACGACCGACGAGGGCGTACTGCTCGCTGCGGTCGCGCCGATACTCGACGGTTTCGGACAGGGCCCGTCGCGCGGCATGGTGCTGATGGGCCGACTCCTGACCGACGCCGAAGTCGTGGCAATCGGATCGAGGGCCCAGACCCGTGTCAAGCTCGCGGCGGTTCGCGGCGACCTGGGCGCCGATGCAGTTCTCAGGCTCAATGGCGAAACGCTCGCAAACGAAAACATCGCAATCAAGGGCGACTCCACGGAAGTTCTCCGGGTATTCACCGACGTCTACGGCGTTCCGGTCATGGCTTTGCGGGTCGAAGTTCCGCGCACAATCAGCGAGGGCGCCCGCACGACGGTGAACTACGTGCTCGCGTTTACCGTCGGTGCGGCCATCGTCGTGCTGCTGATCCTGCTGGTCTCACTCGACCGCACGGTATTGGCGCCCCTCGCCCGGGTTACGCGCCAGGCGGTCCGGATCGGCGCGGGCGACGACCTGACGGCACGGCTCAATCTCGAGCGGCGCGACGAGATCGGGGCGCTCGCAACTGAGTTCGATCGCATGGTCGCCAAGGTTGCCGAGTCGCGCCGGCAGCTCGTCGACCACAGTTTTGATGCCGGCAAGTCGGAAGTTTCACGGGGCGTGCTGCATAACATTGGCAATGCGATGACACCCCTTCGAGTTCGCGTCGCCAAGCTGCAGAGCCGCCTTCGCGCCGCTCCCACAATAGACGTCGAACGCGCGCTCGCGGAGCGCGGCCAGGAAGCCGACGCGTCCCCCCGCCAGGCCGATCTCGACGAGTTCCTGCGTCTCGCGAGCAGTGAAATGACGGGCGTGATCCGCGAGGCTGCCGGCGACGTCGACGTCATCACGCGGCAGGTGGAAATCGTGCAGAGCGCGCTGAACGAGCAGTCGCTCACTTCGCGCGCGCCGACCGTCATCGAGGCCGCGGAGCTTCCGGCCATCATCGGACAAAGCCTGGAGATCGTCCCGGACCGCTGCCGTGAGCTGGTCAAAATCGAAATCGATCCGTCGGTCAAGGCCGTGGGCACGGTGCCGGTGGCGCGCACCGTGCTGCGACAGGTGGTGCAGAACCTGATCATCAATGCCGCGGAAGCCGTCCGCGCCGCAGGCCGAAACCACGGAACGGTGCGCTTTTCGGCCAGGCTGGACCGCGACGGCGAACAGTCGAAACTCTTCCTGGATTGCGCGGATACCGGCATCGGGATCAGTGCGGAGAATCTCGAGAGAGTTTTCGAAAAGGGTTACTCGACGAAACTCGAGAACGGCAACATGGGCATCGGACTGCACTGGTGCGCCACGTCGGTCAACGCTCTCGGCGGCCGCATCTGGGCGACCAGCGGCGGCCATGACCGCGGAGCCACGTTCCACCTGGTCATTCCAGTGCCCATTCCAGCAACCGAAGCCAGTACGCGGGCCGCCTGAGGTTTTATATGGCAGATCCAAACCGTGCACCGATCCGCGTCCTCGTGGTTGACGACGAGGCCCCGATGCGTGACGCCTACCGCCAGATCTTCAGCGAGCCGGAACCGGGTGCCCAGAACGCCGCGCGGCGCTCACTGGGCGCAAAGCTTTTCGGCGGCGAGGGGCAGAGGCAGCCGCAACGCCTGCCGTCGGCGGCGATGACATTCGACGCGGAATACTGCGAGGGCGCGGAAGCCGCCGTCGCCGCCGTCAAGCAGGCGCTCGACGCGAATCAGCCCTTTGCCGTCGTCTTTCTCGACATGCGCATGCCGCCCGGTCAGGACGGCGTCTGGGCCGCCAGCCGCATCCGCGAACTGGACGCCGCCGTCGAGATCGCGGTGTGCACGGCCTATTCGGACGTGGACCCCTGCGACATCGGCGGGCGTGTTCCGCCGGAAGACAAGCTCTCATACCTTCAGAAGCCGTTTCACCCCCACGAAGTGCGGCAGATGGCCATCGCCCTCGCGAGCAAATGGCGCGCAGAAAAGCACCTGGCGCGCCTCGCCTACTTCGATTCACTGACGGGCCTGCCCAACCGGGAGCAGGCGCACACCCGCCTGCGCTCGGCGCTCGAAACGACGCTGCAGCAGGGCAAGATGCTGGCCGTGATGTACATCGACCTCGACAACTTCAAGCGTGTCAACGACACGCTCGGTCATTCGGTCGGCGATGAGGTCCTGAAGGTCGCCGCGGAGCGGCTGCGCAAGTCGCTGCGCCGCGTCGATAGCCGCGGATCCGACACGTCGGGCGACGAACGGCCTGGCGACGTCGGCCGCCTCGGCGGCGACGAGTTCATGGTCATCCTTCCGGATATCTCAAGTTCCGAGGACGCCCGATCGGTGGCCGATCGCCTGATTGCGGCGATTCAGAAGCCGATGGAACTCTCGGCCAATACGGTCGTCATTACGCCGAGCATCGGCATCGCGATCTCCCCGACGGACGGGACCGACGCGGCCTCGTTGCTGCGCCATGGCGACCTTGCAATGTACTTCGCGAAGCGCCGCTGGCCGGGTTCGTACGCGTTCTTCGACGCCTCGATGAACGAGGGCATGCTTCAGCGCTACACGATCGAGGGCAAGTTGCGCGGCGCGCTGGAGCGCGGCGAGCTGTCCCTGCATTACCAGCCGCAGATCGAGATGTCGACGGGCGAGATCGCCGGAATGGAAGCACTGTTGCGCTGGACCAACGACGAGCTCGGCGTCATACCACCGATGGACTTCATCCCGATCGCGGAAGACTGCGGGCTGATCATTCCGATCGGCGAATGGGTGCTGCGGACGGCCTGCGCCCAGGCCAGGAAATGGCACGACGAAGGACTCGCCGTGAAGCGCATCGCGGTCAATATCGCGGGCCAGCAGTTCGCGATGCCCACTTTCGTCGAGCTGATCAGCAATGTTCTTGCAGAGTCAGGCCTTGATCACGGGATGCTCGAGCTCGAGATCACCGAATCGATGATATTGATGGACGAAAAGCGCTCCGAGAAAATCCTCGAGGACCTGCACGCCATCGGCGTGTCGATCGCCATCGACGATTTCGGGACTGGCTACTCGAACTTCCAGCGCCTGCAGAACTTTGCGATCGACCGGCTGAAGATGGATCGCTCCTTCGTGCGAGACCTCAGTGAGACTGCGGACGACGGCGCCATCGCGGCCGCGATCATCTCCGTCGCCAAGGCGCTCAAAGTCGGGGTTGTCGCCGAAGGCGTCGAATCGTTCGCGCAGCTCCGCTTCCTGCAGGATCACTTCTGCAATCAGGCACAGGGATTCCTGATGAGCCGGGCGCTGCCCGCAGGCGAAGCCCGGCTGCTGTTGCAGCGCGCCTCCGAACAATTCGACGGCACCCGCACGCAGCGCATCAAGCGTTTGAGCGAGTAACGCTGCAACCAAATAGCTGACACGCCGCCCGGCGGCTCTGTAATCTACCCGGATGGGTCGGTTCCGCATTCGCTCGCTGGTGTTCGCGATGCTCTTTGCATTCGCGTTCACGGGTTATGTGCAGCGCACCAGTATCAGCATTGCCGCCGAGCGGATGATGCCGGAGCTCGGCCTGACGCAAGTCCAGGTCGGCTGGCTCTTCACCTCGTTCCTGTTTACGTATGCGGTTTTTCAGTTGCCGGGCGCTCTGCTGGGTGAAAAGTTCGGCCCGCGCCTGGTGTTGGCCGCGATCGGCCTGACGACCATCATTGCGAGCGTTCTCACGGCGAGCGCGCCCCTGATCGCGGCCTTCGGCGTCATGTTCACCGCTCTGCTGTTAGCCCGTGCCTTGCTGGGTGTTGCGCAAGGCGGGCTCTTCCCCGTTATTACGGGAGGGATTCAATTCTGGTTCCCGGTCAGGTCCTGGTGCTCGATGCAAGGGTTGAGTGTCATGGGCCTGTGGCTCGGCGCGGCAGTGACGACACCCCTAATCGCCTGGCTGATGCAGTCCTACGGCTGGCAGGCGGCGCTCATCATTTCGAGCGTGCCATCCCTGCTCCTGGTCGCACTGTGGTATGGCTTCGCGCGCGACCGCCCCGAGGAACATCCGGCGGTCTCCCCCGCCGAGTTCGCCGAACTCAAGGCCAATCCACCCTACGATCCCGGCGCGCCGCTGACCGCGCGGAGAATCCTGCGCGTCGTCGGCGATCCGCAGATCCTCCGGATCACGGCCTCCTACTTCATCATGAACTACGTGTTCTATCTGGTGACGTTCTGGAGTTTTCTCTATCTCGTCCAGGAGCGGAAGTTGAGCGTGCTCGAGAGCGGCTGGCTCGCGGCGCTCCCTTTCGTCGTCGCAGCCGCGGCCGCCGCGACCGGTGGCCGGCTCGCAGACCGCTTTCGCGCGCGCTACGGGGATCGCATTGGATTGCGTATCCTGCCGCTCGTCGCCCTGCCGTTTGCGGCGTTATTCCTGTTCCTGACCGTCTGGCTGGCGAATCCCTACTGGGCTGTGGTCGCACTCTGCCTCGGCTTTGCCTTCGTGGAAGTGACCGAAGGATCGTACTGGGGCGCGGCGATGCGTCTTGCGCCGCAAGACACCATGGCTTCGACTGCGGTGCTCAATACCGGCGGCAATCTCGGCGGCGTCGTCGCGACCCCGATCATTGCAACGCTCTCCTCCGGCCAGAGCTGGGGTATCGTCTTCGCGACCGGTGCCGCGACGGCGATCGCCGCGGCCCTGCTCTGGCTTACCATCGATGCGGGACGCCCGGCGCCATCGTCCGGCCGCCATGGAGACTGAGATGACGCGATTGCAGCCGACGACTGCTCCTACCCGCGCTTTCCTCGACTGGCCGATCGTCACCGACCCGGCGGGCTGGAACGCGGCGGTCGCGGTGCTCGGCATCCAGCACAGCGAGCCGTACACGCACGACAAGTTTCCCAACGACCAGGCGCGCGCGCCGGATGCAATTCGCGCCATGTCTCCGAGCTTCTGCTACAACCCGGCGCACTGGGACTTCGACAGCGGCACTGACCTCGCATCCCACCTGCCGAGCCACATCGACATGGGCAACGTCGGATGGTCCGGCAGCGGCGACTACGGTGACTACGCCGTCCGCATCGCGGACCGCGTGCGCCATCTCTGGAAGCAGGGGACGCAGGTTATCGTACTCGGCGGCGATCACGGCGTCACGATTCCGGTCGTGGATGCACTCGACGCGCTCGACGAGCCGGTGCACATCCTGCACATCGACGCGCACCTCGACTGGCGCGAGGAAGTCGGCAGCGTGCGCCGCGGCTACAGCAGCCCGTTGCAATGGGCGAGCAGGAATCCGGCCGTCTCCGGCATGACGCAGATCGGGCTTCGCGCCATCGGCAGTGCGCGCCGCCAGGAACTCGAGGCTGCGCGCAGCTACGGCTCGCACCTCGTGAGCGCCGAGCAGTTTCACGCCGAGGGCGCCGAGCCGGTACTCGCCACCATTCCCGCGGGCCGGCTGGTCTATCTCACGATTGACGCCGATGGACTCGACCCCACCGAAATGCCGGCGGTCATGGCGCCGACACCGGGCGGCATCTATTTCCGTCAGCTCGCGCCGCTGCTGCGAAGCGTCGCGCGGCGCAACCGCATCATCGGCATGGACATCGTCGAGATCGCGCCCTCCTACGATTTCGTCAATGGACTGACCTGCATCACGGCCGGCCGGCTGATCCTGAACGTGCTCGGCGCGTCCTGGAGCGAGGGCGGCGCCTTCCATTCACGCGGATCGTGACCACGACGACCGTCCGCCTGGGGTTACGGGAGAATTGGCGGCAGTTCTCCCTCCTCGTGCTTGTCAACGCGTTCGTCGGCGGGATGTTCGGCCTCGAGCGCAGTATTCTTCCGGCAATTGCCCAGCAAGAGTTCGGCCTCGCCGCGCGCACTGCGATCCTGTCCTTCATTGTCGCTTTTGGCATCACCAAGGCCGTCTCGAATTACCTGGCCGGGCGTCTGGCCGACAGGTTCGGTCGCAAGCAGGTGCTGGTGGTCGGCTGGCTGGTTGCATTGCCGGTTCCGCTCCTGTTGATGCATGCCCCGAGCTGGAACTGGGTCATCCTGGCCAACATTCTGCTCGGCGTGAGTCAGGGATTGACCTGGTCGGTCACGGTGATCATGAAGATCGATCTCGCCGGTCCACGTCAACGCGGGCTCGCGATGGGCTTGAACGAGTTCGCCGGCTACGTCGCGGTTGCGGGAAGCGCTCTGGCGACTGCCTGGATCGCCGCCAATTTCGGCTTGCGCCCCGAGCCGTTTTATCTCGGCTTGCTGTTTGTGGTGCTCGGTCTCGCGCTGTCTGTTTTCGCGGTTCGCGATACGCGCCAGCATGTCGAACACGAGTCGCGGATGAACGCGAGTATGGAGCGACCCCTTTCGCACGGTGAGGTGTTCAAGCGCACGTCAGTCACCGATCGCAATCTTTCGAGTATTTCCCAGGCCGGTCTCGTCAACAATCTGAATGACGGGATGGCCTGGGGACTGTTCCCGCTGTTGTTTGCGGCCGCTCATATGAACCTCGAACAGATCGGCATCCTGGCCGCCGCCTATCCCGCGACCTGGGGCGTCGCGCAGCTCGCCACCGGCGCCTGGTCCGACCGGATCGGGCGAAAATGGCTCATCGCGTCCGGCATGTGGGTTCAGGCTGCAGGCATCGCAGTCGTGCTCCTGTCGCA
>JANLWE010000062.1:0-16470 GCA_031364365.1 Gammaproteobacteria bacterium
GTTGCCGCGGTTCGCCGAGAAACTCGGCTTGAAAGTGCGTTGGGTCGCGCCGGACGGCGATCATCGCCACGATCTTTCCGCCATGCGCAGTGCCATCACGGAATCGACGCGTCTCGTCTACGTCTGCAACCCCAACAACCCAACCGGGGCCGCAGTCACTCGCGACGCGCTCGCGGCCTTCATCCGGTCAGTCCCCGCGGATTGCACCGTGATTGTCGACGAGGCATACATTGATTTCGTCGATGAACCGGCTTCTGCGACAGCCGCAGGGCTCGTGAAGGACGTCCCGAACCTGATCGTGCTGCGGACCTTCTCGAAGATCCACGGACTTGCGGGACTTCGCGTCGGTTACTCGATCACGCCGGCGGCCCTGGCGCAACGCTTTGCGGGACTCTCGCTCACCTGGCCGAACACGACGGGGATATCGGCCGCAATCGCGAGCTTCAACGATCATGCGTTCCTGAAGACGACCCGTGACGCGCTAGTCGGTGACCGCACGCGTGTGCACGCGACGCTTGATCGGATGGGGCTCCGTCGGACCGATGCAAAGGGAAACTTCGTATTCTTTGATACCGGAGGGCCCTTGAAGCGGTTTCAGGATCGAATGCTCGCCGAAGGCATCAAGGTCGGTCGCCGCTTCGATGGCTACGACACCTGGGCACGCGTCACGATCGGCCTGCGTCATGAGGTCGACCGGTTCCTCGCTGTGCTCCCTCGGGCGCTCGAAGCCTGATCGTACCGGCCTGCTACTTGAGTCGCGCCAGCTCCGCCTGCAACTCCGGCAGCAGCACCTGGGCTTGCGGCGATCCCATGAGATTGTCCATCTCGAGCGGGTCCGTCTCCAGGTCGTATAGTTCGTCCATTCCCGGCAGTTCGGTGTACCGGATGTACTTGTAACGGTCCGTGCGCACTGCCTCGTATTCCATTGTCAGGATTCGCGGGAAGACCGTGTCCGAGTAGTACTCGATCAGGATCGATGAGCGCCACGTCGGCGTTTCACCCTCGAGGAGCGGCACGAGCGACATCCCCTCGCGCGGCACGGTGTCGGCGACACCCGCAAGCGCCAGCACCGTGGGCGCGAGATCGATCGTCTGCACCATCTGCACGGGCGTCAGTCCCGCGCGCACGAGTTTCGGGTAGCGGACGATCAGGGGTATCCGCGCGGTCTCTTCGTAGGCGAGACGGCGTTCTTCGTTAAGCCCGTGTTCGCCGTAGAAGTAGCCGTGATCGCTCGTGAAGATCACGACGGTGTTGTCGAGCTCGCCGAGATCATCGAGCGTTTGTACGATGCGGCCGAGGCTCTCATCCACGCCGAGCAGCATCTCGAGTCGTGCCAGCACATCGGTATCCGGGGTGGCGGTCGCTGCGCCAAGCGGCGGCAGTCCTGGAATCTGGCGCTGCAGCGCGGGCTTGCGGACGGGTGCCCGGTTGGCGTTCGGCCGGCGCGGCACGGTGGCCGTTGAGTAGCGGCCTCGATGGCGGTCCGCAGGGATGAATCCCTCCGGTTGTCCTGCGAGAGTTTCCGTGCTGCCGTCATCGCGCTGCATGATGTTCGGATGCAGCGCCTTGTGCGCGAGCAACAGCATGAAGGGCAGATCCCCGGTCTGCTTCATGAAATCGACGGCGTAATCAGTCAGCACGTCGGTGACATGCCCCGGCACTTCCCGGCGTTCGCCATCGATGTTGAGCTTCGGGTTGACCGCCTCGCCTTGCCCCTTCATCGCGACCCAACGGGTCCAGCCCGGGCGGCGCGTGTCGTAGTTTCCCATGTGCCATTTGCCGATGAACGCCGTCTGGTAGCCGGAGGCGGCGAGGGGGACCGCGAAGGTCGGCAGCGCATGGCTTGCGGCGTCGCGCGCCGTGTTGTCGGTGATCCCGTGGGTGTGGGCGTACTGACCCGTCAGGATGATCGCGCGACTCGGGCTGCAGAGCGGTGTCGCGGCAAACGCATTCAGGAACCGTGCGCCTTCATTCGCCAGGCGGTCGATGTGGGGCGTCTCGACGAAGGGGTGGCCTGCGATCGCGATATCGTCCCAGCGGAGGTCGTCCACGAGCACGACGACGATGTTCGGCGGGCGATCGAGGCTTTCACTCTTCGAGCAGGCCGACACGGTCAGCAGCACGAGCAGCAGCGGGAGCATGAGCTTTCGCATCAAGGCTCGAATAACTCATCGGCCATCTCACCGAATACTTCCGTATGCCGATCCACGTCGTCGGCCGTCGTCGCCGGCGACATCAACGCCATATTATGGAAAGGGGTCATCAGGATGCCCCGGTTCAGCAGATATAGATGTATGTAGGGGTCGAGCAGCTCGTCCTGGCCAGCCGCGGCCTCATCGCCGTTTCGCGCGACTTCCGGCCGGAACAGGTATTCGACGCGGCAGCCGAGTCGAACGACATGCCAGGGAAGGCCGCGTGAATCGATTACGCCGCGCACGCCGGCCTCGAAGCGCTTGCCGAGCGCGATCATTGCTTCGAACGCCTTGTCGGTCATGACCTGGCCGAGCGTCGCGCGCATCGCGGCGAGCGAGAGCGCGTTGCCGGCAAGCGTGCCGCCAATGCCGCCGACATCGGCATTCCGTGCGTCCGTGCGTGCGTACACGAGATCGCGAACCCGTTCGGTCATACCGTAGGCGCCGCACGCGATCCCCGCGCCGAGCGTCTTGCCGATCGTGATGATGTCGGGGTCGAGATCCCAGGCTTTCGTGCAGCCACCGGGGCCGGCGCTGATCGTGTGCGTCTCGTCGATGATCAGCAAAGTATCGTACTTCGTGCAGAGCGCGCGCGCGGCCGCGTGATAACCCGGATCGGGCAGCACGATGCCGATGTTGGTCAGCGCCGGTTCGAACAGGCAGGCGGCGACCGCCCGATCTTTAAGCGCGGCCTCAAGTCCCGCGAGATCGTTGATCTCCACGACTCGCGTGGTTTGATCGAGCGGAACGGGCTTGCCGATATTGCCCTTGCGGGCGACCGTGCGGCCGCGCTCGAGCGCTGCGACAGTTTCGTCGACCGAGCCGTGGTAGCACCAGTTGTGCACCACAATCTTCGGGCGCTGCGTGATTTCACGCGCCCAGCGGATCGCGCAGCGATTGGCGTCGGTCGCGGACAGCGTGAATTGCCAGTAGGGGATGGCGAAGCGCCGCGCGAGTTCGTCGCCGACCCAGGTGGCGTCAGTGGTCGGCAGCATCAATGTGATGCCTTTACGTGCCTGGTTCGAAATCGCCTCGACGGCGGCTTTTGGCGCGTGACCCGCCATGCCACCGGTGTCGCCGAGGCAGAAGTCGATGAACTCGTTGCCGTCGACGTCCCGGAATCGTGCGCCTTCGGCGCGATCGACGAAGACGGGGTGATCGCCCGGCCAGCGCGTCATCCAGTTCATCGGCACGCCGAAGAGCAGCGAACGCTTTGCGTCTTCGGCAAGGCAGCCACTCTGTACGTGCCGCTGACGGAAGGTTTCGCGCTCGCGCTCCATCAGCGCGGCAACGCGGGAGCGGTCAATCGCAGTCATTCACGGTCAGCAAATGCGGCGACGAGCTTCGAAGCGCTCGCCTCTTTCAACGCGGCGCACAACTGGATGCTCTCGACTGCCTGCGCGAGGTCACGCTCATAGCCCGGGAGCTCTTCGCCATGCGACTTCACGAACTGCTGCCATTCATCGGCCCGCCCACGTGAGCAGAATGCGCCGCCGAGCGCGGGGACGGCGCTCGACCTGAAGGTTTCCGGGAACATCGGGATGATCACGTCGTCGTTCTGTTTGAGCCACGCATAGGTCAATTCCCTCGTCGCCGGGCGACCCATCTGCCGGAACAAGACGCCGGTCATCTCGGTGCCCTTGAACTGGTCGGCCAACATCGCGGCCTGCAGCTTTCGCACCAACGGCGGATCCTCCACGCGCGCGAGCGCAGCCAATGCGGACTGCCGGAAGAACGGGTCATCGGATTCGACTGCCTTTTTCAACAGCAGGTCGAAGAACGGTTCCCCGAGGTCCTGCACGCCGACAGTGAAAATCGTCTCCCACTCGCTGGCGGGCGCGGCGGAAAGATCCGGGTCGCCATGGAGGCCCAGCAGCTTCGCTGCCTGTTCCGCCAGGGGCTTGCGCATCGCTTGATCCTTCGCGACTACGATCAGGAATCTCTGCAAGCTCCGGCTTAGCAGCAAGGAACCGGAGTCGGTGGCGTTTCCGATTCGTGCGTAACTCGGTGCGACGATCCGGCCGAGGACTGGCTCGACCGAGCGCAGTGGAGTCTCGTCGATGATCCGCGTGATGCTATCGAGGTAAGCGGCAGTGGCATCGACCACGTCCCAGGCGCTGTGACCGGCCAGCGCGGTCAGCCCGGACACATAGAGGTCCGCGGAAAGCTTGCCGGCCCGGAACGCGGCGTCGAGACTGTCGGCAAGGGCGAGCGCCTCCGCCGGACTCAAGGCACCGACGTTCGCGATCAGGCTTTTCCAGTCGGCATCGTCCAGCGTGAAACGGTAATAGCCGGCGCCGCCTGCGTTCGGATGCACGACACTCGGACAGGCCTTGGCATCGAGATCGACGGTCTGTTCCCTTTGGGTGAGGAGGGCGCAAGTGCTCTTGCGTGCGCCATCAACCGTGTAAGACGCGCAGAAGGGAATATTCCATTGGCTTGCGTCGGGCTTGATTGACGAACCGAGCGGCGCATAACGGGCCTGTCGCAGATGCAGGCGGGGATGCTGCGAGTCCTTGCAATCAAGCGTCGCAGCCACAAGCGGCACTCCGGGCTGCTCGATGAAGGAGAGGAAGGCCGGGCCTATTTCCGCGCGATTCGAGCCCTTGGCAACGGAAGCAATGAAGTCCTCTGCCGTCGCTGTTCCATCCTGGTGCCGCTTCAGGTGCAGCCGGATGCCGGCCTGGAACCCTTTCTCGCCGACATAGCGCTCGAGCATCGCGAGCACGCCGCCGCCTTTCTGGTAGGTGATGCCGTCGAATGCGCCGATGATCTTGTCGTTGTGATCGATCGGCTCGCGGATCTCGCGCGCAGCGGCAAGCGAATCGTCTGCCATGGCGCCGAGCGCACCTTTCAGCGTGTCGCGATCGAATTCACCCTCGGGCCAGAACGTGTGCGAGGCCTTGTTCATGATCCAGGTCGCAAAGGATTCGTTGAGCCAGATGTCGTTCCACCATTGCGGGGTCACCAGGTCTCCGAACCACATGTGGCCCATTTCGTGCGCGTGGACCGTGGTGTAATCGCGGCGCTGGTCGAGCGGGGAGTTTTCGTCCATCAACAGGAGGTATTCGTCGTAGGTGATGGCGCCGACATTCTCCATGGCACCGCCAAAACCCTCGGGCACGGCGATCAGGTCAAGCTTCTCGTACGGGTAGGGCGTGCCGAAATACGTCTCGAGTGCCGTCAGCAGGCCATTCGTGTTTTTCAATGCGTACTGCAGTCGCTCGCCGCGCCCGCGCGCGGCAATGCCGCGCAGCGCGAGTTCATGTTTGCGTATGGAATTGACGGGCAGCATTCCAAAGTCAACGACGTCGTAAGGCCCGACGGCGAATGCGAGCAGGTAAGTCGGCAATGGCCGCGTCTTGCTGAAGATGTGCCGCACGCGGCCATCGCCCAGATCTTCAGCCGACGCTTCCGGTGTCGTCGTCACAACGATATCGCCTTTACGGGCAATAACCGAGAGTTCAAAGGGAACCTTGAAGCCGGGCTCGTCAAATCCCGGAAATGCCTGCCTCGCGGCAATCGGCTCGAACTGCGTCACCGCGTACGGCAAGCCGCCGCTCTCGACCTTGTACAAGGCATTGGCCGAGGTATTGAATGGCGCGCTGTAGGTGAAATGCAGCGTGGCCGGCCCGGCAGGCGCAGGGTGGGCGAACGACAGCTGCGCAACACCGGAATCCAGGCGCTCCGCGTAGGTCGCGTCAATGCGCTTCGCATCCTTGTCCGTCAGGAAGACTTCGGAGACCTCCAGATTCTTGCCGTGCAACCAGATTGCGTCTTGTGACGCATTCAACGTGACATCGATATCCACCCGGCCCGAGAAGCGGTCCTTCGAAGGATCGATCGCGAGCTCAAGGCGGTACTGGGTCGGCACCACGGCGCTGCCGAGGCGGCCGGCCGGCGCTTCGCTGGCTGCGGCAAGGCTTGCAAGAAACGTGAGTGGCGTGACCGCAAGGACGAGCCCCCGCAGGAGGGTTGCTGCTGACATTCTGAGTACTCCGCTGGAAACGTTGTTTTGACGCGCAGACCGAACTCTATGCTGCCACGGCAGCCCGACAAAGTCCTGCGCCGGACTGGCGCCTTGCGGCCTCTCGCTACGTTATGATCCGCGTCCATATGCCCAGACTATTCGCACTGCTTTCCCTGATCGTGATCGCCACTTCGGCGGGCGCCGGCCCGGACCCGCATTCATATGCCGAACCCGGGCGTTTTCTGGTCCGGCATGTGGCGCTTGACCTTCGCGCCGATTTCGCCGCCCACCGGCTCGAGGGCACCGCCGACCTGACGGTCGAGCGTATTGACCTGGATGCAATGGAACTCCAGCTCGACACGCGTGACCTCGAAATCAAGAGCGTCAAGCTGGTGAGCGAGGCTGGAATGGCGAGTGTCCTGGCGTACCGCGTTGACCCTCCCGACCCCGTGCTCGGCAGCCGGCTGACGGTCGAACTTTCAAAGTGCTGTGCCGCGCCGGCGCTGATGCACCTGCGCATCGAGTACCGCACCTCGGCGGAGGCAAGTGCATTGCAATGGCTCGAGCCCGCGCAAACCTCCGGGCCGCATCCGTACATGTACAGCCAGGGCCAGGCGATCCACGCGCGCAGCTGGATCCCGGTGCAGGACACGCCGGCCGTGCGCATGACTTACGAGGCGCGAATCCGCACGCCGCCGGAGCTCGTTGCAGTGATGAGCGCGGCGCGTGTTGAAAAAGCCGACCTGGCGTCCGGCGAGTACCGCTTCGAGATGAAGCAGCCGATCCCCGCTTACCTCATCGCACTCGCTGTTGGCGATCTCGAGTTCCGGAGTCTCGGCAACCGCACCGGCGTGTGGACCGAGCCCTCGCGCCTCGCCGCAGCCGCGCAGGAGTTCGCCGATTTGCCGCGCATGCTCGAAGCAGGCGAGACGCTGATGGGCCCGTATCGCTGGGAACGCTATGACCTGCTGATCATGCCGCACAGTTTCCCCTTTGGCGGCATGGAGAATCCGCGGCTGTCATTCATTTCGCCCTCGATAGTCGCCGGCGACCGCAGCCTGGTGGGCGTGATCGTGCACGAGCTCTCGCATTCCTGGTCCGGTAACCTGGTGACGAATGCGACCTGGAACGATTTCTGGCTCAACGAAGGATTCACCACCTATCTCGAGCGCCGCCTGTTCGAGACACTGTATGGCGAACGCCGCGCTCGCATGGAAGACGCCATCGGTTATGAATTCCTGGTACAGGCGATCGACGATGCCAAGGCGGCGGGGCTGCCGCAGGATACCTCGCTGCAACTCGACCTCGCGGGCCGGGATCCGGACGAGGGCACTTCGGATATCGCCTATGAGAAGGGCCGCTGGTTCCTGGGCTATCTCGAGGAGCGCTTCGGACGGCCGGCTTTCGATGCCTTCCTGCGCGAATATTTCGACTCCCATGCCTTTGCGAGTATCGACACCCAGTCCTTCCGGGCGTACCTGCTTGCACACCTGGCGCGTCCAGGCGCGCCGAAAATCCCGGTCGCGGAAATCGACGAATGGCTGTTCGGCGTCGGCATGCCGGCAACGACGCCCGCGATCCCGAGCGGCGTGTTCGATGCGGTCGATCGCGCGGCTGCCGAATGGCGCGCAGGACGGCTGCCGACGGCCGAGCTGCCCGTGCGTGACTGGGTGCCGCAGGAATGGATGCGATTCCTCGAGGAACAGCCGGCGGATATCGACGACACACAACTGGCGGAATTGCGCGCGCAATTCAGGCTGGGCGCCAACGTTAATGCCGAGATCGCGCGCAGTTGGCTCGCACTGGTCGTGCGAAGCGCCTACGTCCCCGCATACGCAGACCTCGAACGCTTCCTGCTGAGCACCGGGCGGCACAAGCTCGTGGTCGGCCTGTATCGCGACTTAGCGCGGACTGAAACGGGTCTTGAACTCGGCCGGGCGATTTACGCCAAGGCACGGCCGGGCTATCACACGACCATCCGGCAGGCCGTCGAACGGCTGTTGCAGCCGGTCACATCTGCCGGAAGAGATGCAGATAGGTGCGGCTCACCGGCAACGTTTCGTCACGGCCCTTCAGATGAATGTCCGCGGTCTCGTTCGCGCCGCGTGTGACGTGGCTGATCGCGCGCAGGTTCACCACAACCGAGCGATGCACCTGCACGAACTGCGCGGCATCGAGCTGGGCGGCAAGTTCCTTGAGCGGCGTGCGGATCACGGCTTCGCCCGGCTTGCCCGCATCACCGCGCCAGGCGACTAGCGTGTACTTCTCGTCGGAGCGCAGGTAGTCGATCTCGTCGATCGAAATCATGCGCAGCGTCGGTCCAATGGAGGCGCGGATCCAGCGCAGCGACACCGGTCCGATCTTCTTCATGAGCTGCACCGCGAGTTGCTCCAGCAGCGCTTCGGTCTCCGGCAGCGGCAGCGCGGCGCGCAGTCGTTCCTGCAGGCGCGTGACCGTGTCGGCGAGCCGCGCCGGTTCCACCGGTTTCACGAGGTAGTCGAGCGCGCCCTGCTCGAAAGCCTGGACTGCGTACTTGTCGTAGGCCGTGACGAATACGAGGTGGGCGCGGCGCCCGATAAGGCGCGCCGCCTCGACGCCGGACATGCCGGGCATGTGCACGTCGAGAAAGCAGATGTCGGGCTGCTGCGCCTCGAACTGCTCGACCGCTTCACGGCCGTTCCGCGCCTGGGCGACGACGTCGAGTGCCGGCCAGACCTGGGCCAGCAATCGCGTCAGCGAGCGCCGCAACAGCGGCTCGTCGTCGGCGATCAGGGCGGTGGGATGCGGCGCCGTCATGCCGTCGCCCGCTGGGCGGGAAAGTACACTTCAGCGCTCACGCCGTGCGGTTCGAGCGCGAGCAACCGCATGTGCGCATCGCTGCCGAAGGTCAGTTGCAGGCGCTCACGCAGCGTAGATAGGCCAGTGCCGAGTCCCTTCCCGGAATTTTGCATGCCGACGCCAGTGTCGATGACCTGCGCGCGGACACGCCCGTCCTGCAGCCGCACGACGACCTCGATGCGGCCGCCTTCCTCGCTGGGATCGATGCCGTGGCGCACGGCGTTCTCGACCAACGTCAGCAGCGTCATTGGGGGGCAGCGCAAGGCGAGCACCGTGTCGTCGGCGTGGATCGTGAATTGAAGTCGATCCGGCATGCGCATGTGCATCAGTTCCAGGTAGGCGCGCACGAGTTCGAGTTCGTGCCCGACGGTCGTGGAGGGGTCCTGCAAGCGCGGCACCGCGGCGCGCAGGTACGCGATCAGGCTGTTGAGCACCGTGGAAGCCTGGGGCGAGCCTGAGTCCACGAGCTCACGCACGTTCGCGAGCGTGTTGAAAAGAAAGTGCGGCTGCACTTGTGCCTGCAGGAGGCGCAGGCGCGCATCCAATGCCTTGCGCTCCAGTTCGCCGCGCTCGCGCTCGAAGGCGACCGCCTGGCTTCGCACCACGCTGTCGCGCTGGCGCAGCAGCGCAATCATCGCGACCCACGGAGCGAACAAGAGGCCCGTGCCGGTCAGGAGCGAATAGCCCCCCATCCGGTCCGAATCCTCATAAAAGTGCGACTGACCCGGGCTGGTCGTCGCCACGTAGATCGCCATCACTATGAACGGGACGGCGATCGCGACACCCAGCACCTGCAACACCCAGCGCGCGATCCAGCGCGGCAGGTGCCTGGGCCATTGCTCGAATAAACCAAATACGAGCATGAGGACGAGACCGATCAGCATGGTGCGGATGAGCAGGCCGATAAAAGACGATTCCCAGCCCGCGCTCAGAATCAGGCCCCAGAGCAGCGATGCAATGAGCGTGTTGCGCACGCGGCGCCAGGCCAGCAATCGGGCGAGGCCTTGCGGTTCCGATGGTAAAGCGGCAGGAATCACGGCGTGACGATAGTAGCAACTTCCGCCGCTTGAACCGCGCGTTCCCAAGGCCCGGATCGCGCCGGATTGCCTTCCATCCGCTCAGGCCGCGGCTCAACAGCGATGATCCGTCGTCCATCGCATGCGTCTTTGCAGCGCGCGGGGGTTCGGCAACAGTAGCTCGCGTATGGACGTATTCATTACTGCCGCCGGCGCCTACCTGCCGGGCGCGCCCGTCGACAACGAGCACATGGAAGACATGCTCGGTTTCATTGACGGCAAGCCGAGCCGCCTGAAGAAGCGCATCCTGAAATCGAACGGCATCACGACGCGCCACTACGCGCTCGACGCGAACGGACGCACGACCGAACTGAACGAAGAGCTCGCGGCCAAGGCCGTGCGGGCCGCGCTCGCGCGAAGCCCGCTCGCGCTCGATGACGTCGAGATGCTGGCCGCCGGCACGACGCAGGGCGACGTGCCGATTCCAGGTTTCGCATCGATGGTGCACGGCCGGCTCGGCGGGCGCCCGCTGGAAATCCTGAGCGCAGGCGGCGTCTGCTGCGCGTCGATGGCGGCACTTGCCGGTGCCTGGCGCGCGATAGCCACCGGGCAGCGAAAGAACGCGGTGGTCGTCGGATCGGAACTCGTGAGCCGGAGCCTCAAGGGCACGCGGTTTCGGCGGGAGGGCGAAGCGCCGCTCGATGATCCGCATCTCGACGCCCTGCGCGGGTCCTATCGCGACTTCGACGCCGACTTCCTGCGCTGGATGCTGTCGGATGGGGCGGGCAGCGTGGTGCTGGAAAGGCAGCCGCATCCCGAAAAGCCCTCGCTTCGCATCGAGTGGATCGAACTCAAGTCCTTCGCCAACGAATTTGAGACCTGCATGTACACCGGCATGGCGCACAAGGGCGCGCCGCGCGCCGGCAACACCTGGCTCGATCTCGCGACGATCGCAGAGGCGGACCAGTCCGGGCTGATGCGCATCCGCCAGGATACGGAGCTTCTGCCGCAGATTGTAAAGCTGGGCGTCGAGGAGTATCTCCGGCTCATCCGGCGCGAGCGTATCGTGCCCGAGGCGATCGATCACTTCCTCTGTCACTACAGCTCACATTTCTTCAAGGCCGAGATCGTGCGGTTTCTCGACAAGGCCCGCCTCAGCATCCCGGAAGAGAAATGGTTTACGAACCTGTACACGAAGGGCAATACCGGCGCCGCCAGCATTTTCATCATGCTGGAGGAAGCCCTGAACAGCGGCCGCTTCAAGCCCAGTGACAAGATCCTGCTGATGGTGCCGGAGTCCGGTCGCTTCACGGTTTCCTTCGCGCTCCTGACCTGCGTCGGCCCCGATGCCGCGCAGGAAGCCGAGCCGGTCAACGTCAACACGGTCGCCACGGCGCCGCTGGGCGAAGAGTTCGACACCGGCACGGATCCGGTGCTGCGCCGCCTGGTCCTGGACCTCGGCATTGTCTGGGCGGACTTCGAACGCATGCTGCGCGCGACGCCCATCGTGCGGCGCATCGAGACGGGCCAGGCGACGGTCGAGGACTATCGGATGCTGCTGCGCAACATGCGCCAGCAGGTCATGGAAGGCGCGCGCTGGATCGCGCGCGCCGCATCGAATATCTCGGTCGAGCTCTTTCCGATCCGCTCGATGTTCATCTCGCATGCCGGTGACGAACACCGCGATTTCCAGATGCTGGAGCGAGATTACTGCGCCGTCGGCGGCTCGATCGAAGAGATCGTCGGCACGCCGAAGAACATCGGCTCGGAGGCACTTTCCGCTTTCATGTTCCACCGCGCGAGCCAGCCTGATCCGCTCGATCTCCTGGGCGCGATGTTCGTCATCGAAGGACTGGGTCGGCAGAAGGCGGGGCAGTGGGCCGAGGCGCTGCGGTCGCAGCTCCGGCTCGCGGACGAGCAGGTCAGCTTTCTCCGCTATCACGGCCACAACGACGACAACCACTTCGACCGACTGCGCGAAGTCCTGGCCTCCGGCATCGTCACCGGGGACGTCGCCGGGCGCATCGTCAAGACCGCGAAAGTCGTGGCGCGCCTGTACGCGCTGCAGCTCGAAGAAATGGACAACTTCTGAATGACAGCCCGCCCATTGCCGTTGCATTTCCAGGCGCTGCGCGCGGATCTGGCCATGCCGATGTCGGAGCGGGCGACGGCATTGCTGCACCGCGATCTGCAACGCTGGACGCGCCGCTACCTGCGTCCCGTCATCCGGCTGGTGTCGCTGATCTTTGTGTGGGCGATCGTCACGCTGAAGCGCTTGCTGCCCTTTCAATTCTCGTGGCATACCGCGCTCGACTGGCTCGGCGTCTGGTTCCTGCGCCACTGCGTCTCGCGCGAGGGCGGCGAGTTGCTGCTCCGCCACTTCCTCGTCGAGACGGCGCTGATCCGCTTCATCGCACGCAACAGCGGACTTGCCGGGATGTCGGAGCCTGCCTTGGCGCCGACGAAATTCCGGGGTCTCCTTGATCATGCCGTGATCCGGCACGACATCCATATGTATCAATTGATCATCGAGGCCGGCGAGAAACTGCGCGCCACGGGGCGGTTTCGCTGCGAACGGCGCGAACCGCTCGATGGTTCGATGCTGGAGCTGCCCGCCATCACGCCGGACGAAGAGTGCTTCCGGCTGATCAACCTGGACCTCGGCACGGCGCTTTATTTCATGAACATTCCGTTTGCGCTGCTGACGTCCGAGGACATCTACGAACAGGCTGTGAATTCGTTCTCGCTCGACGAGTCGCTGCTGGCGCATCTCGCCGACATCACCGGCGATGAGCGGTTTCGCGCGTGGGTCACACCACAATCGCTGGGCTGGCTCGAGATCAACCGCGACGTGCCGCGCGCGCTGTACAGGCATGCGCTGGTGCATGAGTATGCGCACACGCTACTTTGCCGCGTGGCAGGGAAATTGCCTGGAAACACATTGGGAGACATGTCATGAATTCGGAAAAGAAACTCCGGCGCTGGCGCTGGAAACGGATCGTCGCGTTGATCGTCGTCCTACTGCCAGTCATCGGCTTTGCGCTGCTCTGGTTTGATGAACCGGAGCCGACGACCAACCGCGCGAGCGGAGAGACCATGCAGGCGATCGTGTACCACAAGTATGGAACGGCCGACGTCTTGCGACTCGAAGCGATCGACAAGCTCCTGCCTAACGAGGATCAGGTGCTGATCAGGGTACGGGCGGCCGCGGCCAATCCGCTGGACTGGCACTTCCTGAGAGGTACTCCGTATGTGATGCGCCTGGCCAGCGGCCTGCGCAGGCCGCACGACCCGCGACTCGGCGTCGATATGTCGGGTCAGGTCGAAGCGGTCGGCAACAAGATCACGCAGTTCAAGCCGGGCGATGCCATCTTCGGTACGGCCAACGGCGCCTTCGGGGAATATGTGCTTGCATCCACGAAGAAAATCGTGCTGAAGCCGGCCGGCCTGACATTCGAACAGGCGGCGGCCGTGCCGGTGGCTGCGATCACTGCATTGCAGGCGCTTCGCGATAGTGGAAAGGTCCAGCCCGGCCAGAAGGTCCTGATCAACGGCGCGTCCGGCGGCGTTGGCACATTCGCCGTGCAGATCGCGAAGTCATTCGGCGCGATTGTCACGGGCGTGTGCAGCACGAGGAATCTGGATCTCGTGCGCTCGCTGGGCGCGGATCATGTTATCGACTACACGCAGGTGGATTTTACGGAGGGCGAGGAGCGCTACGACCTGATCATCGACAACGTCGGCAATCGCTCGCTGTCCGACTACCGGCGCGTGCTGAAGCCTGAGGGAACCTACGTGCTGATCGGCGGCGGCGGTCCCGACGCCGGCAACTGGGTCGGACCCATTGCCGGCTTTCTCAAGGTGCTGGTCACCTCACCGTTTGTGGACCAGAACCTGGTTGGCATAATGGCGAACGTGAATCAAGACGACCTGCTCGCCCTGAGTGCGCTGATGGAGGCCGGGAAGGTCAAGCCGGTCATCGACCGGACGTATCCGTTGAGCGAGGTCCCCGATGCCATCCGATACCTGGAAGAGGGGCACGCCCGCGCGAAAGTGATCATCACCGTCCAGGACGAAGCGATACCGTGACATGAATCTGCTGTTGCCGTTCTTCCTGGCATCGCTCGTCTTCCTGAACTGGGGACGCTGGCCGGCATGGGATGCCGAGGGCTTCGCGCTCTACCTGACGCATCCCATCATGCAGACGACGCTTTACGACTTCGCGTGGGTGCTCGGCATACTGACATTTTTCATTCACCAGGACGCCAGGAAGCATGGACTGCGCTACTGGTACATATTCTCGACGTTTCCAGTAATGCCAACGGTTGGGTTATTGCTGTATCTCTGGATGCGGCACCGGAAGCTGACTAGCGCGGAAAGCCATCGATCTGCGCGCGGTACTGGCCGCGAGTCTCATTGAGGCGCCGGCGGAGCCCGACCAGGGTCTGGTAGGGATTCCGCGTGCTCTTCATCGTGATCAGCCAGGCCGGCAGTGCGCCCGCCGGGTCGGCATTGATCTCGTAGTGCACGAGCGAGCGACTGGCGTCGAGTGACTCGATCAAATAGAAGCCGTTGACCGATTTCATCCGCACCGTTCCGCGCGCGCGGGCGACATCGGGCGCCGCGATCGCTTCGAACGTCACATTCAGCTTCGACGGCGGGTCGAGGAAGGTCACTTCATTCTCGAAAATAGCTTCGCGGTCTGAGACCGGCCATGGAGCGTCAGTGCGCGTGTAGACGACGTTCCGCCACGCATCAAGCGTGCGAAGGGATCTTGACTCGACGCAGTCGGGCATCCAGCGGACGTGGGCGGACACGTCCAGCAGCACGGCCAGGACTTCGTAGGGGGTCCCCGGCACTTCGCCAACGGCGCGCAGTTGCGGAAAACTGCGGCCTTCCACGGCCCGGCGGCTCACGACGATCCCGTCCTGCTCTGCGATGTCTTGCCAGTCGCTTGCCTGCGCGAATCCGGGCAACGCGCCGACCGCGACGCATGCAGCGAGCGCAACAGCGCGCAGGGTTCTCACTGCGCGTTCGGTCCATCCGCGCCGACCGTCGTTCGGCCGCGAAAGACCGTCGTCCGTCGCACGCGGCTTTGCAGTGCCGAGGTGTATTGCCACAGTGAAGTCTACGACAGCCGGTAATGGCAAGAGTGCGGACGCAGCATGACGAATCATCCGGTCCTGATGTTCATCCACATCGGCATGGGGTCGCTGGCGCTCCTCGCCGGTGCGGGAGCCATGACGTTTCGCAAGGGCTCGCGCCCGCATCGACGAGCCGGAAACGTCTTTTTCATCGCCATGCTGATCATGTCCGCCCTAGGCGCCTGCCTCGCGTTCATCAAGCCCGACTTCGGTACCGCGATCATGGGAGCCTTGACGTTCTACCTGGTCGCGACGGCCTGGATGACGGTCATCCGCAAGGAAGGTGAATCCGGCCGCTTCGAGTTCGTCGCGATGCTCGCCGTTGCAGCGCTCGCCGTCACGGCCCTGAGCTGCGGTTTGGAGGCGGCAGCCAGCGCGAATGGCCGCATGCATGGCTACCCGGCCGTCTTCTATTACATCGTGGCCGGCATCCTTGCGTCGATGGCGTTCCTCGACGTCCGCCTCATCTTGCGCCACGGGATCGCGGGTGCGCAGCGCATCGTGCGCCATCTCTGGCGCATGGGCTTCGCGCTCTTCATCGCTGCGGGCTCCCTCTTCCTCGGGCAGCCGGGCGTTTTCCCGGAACCGATTCGCGGCATCGCGCTGCGGTCCGCGCCGGTGGTCGGGGTCATCGGATTGACGATTTTCTGGCTGGTTCGCGTATTGTCGACCGGTTGGTACCGGAAACAGGCGGCGGTGCAGGATGAGCCGGGCATTCGTCAAGGAAACCGATGGCGCGGAAGGCCAGGAGCTGCCGGAGCTCCAGGTCAGCCCGCACCGCAACCTGGTGACGACGGCGGGATTGCGTCAGATCGAGGCGACTGTTGAGGGATTGCAGGCCGCCTTGTCGGCGGCCCGCGCCGCCGAGGATCGCGCCGCCATCGCGCGGATTCAGCGTGACCTGCGGTACTGGACCGAGCGGCAGCGGACGGCCGAGCTTGTGCCGCCTCTGTCTGCCACAGGCACGGCGCGATTTGGCTCCACAGTGACGCTCGAAAAGCCAGACTTGACGCGCGTCGAGTACCAGATCGTCGGCGAGGACGAGGCGGATCCCGCCAACGGCAAGATCTCCTACGTTTCACCGATTGCGCGAAAGCTGCTGGGTGCTGTGGAAGGCGATGCGGTCGCACTCGCCGACGGCGAGGCGGAGATCGTCGGCATCAGGTAATGCCTGCGACCGCTACTGGTAGCCACGCGCCTGCAACTGGAAGAGTTGCGCGTAGAGCTTGTTCGTCTCCATGAGTTCCGCGTGGCTGCCGCGCTCGACGATGCGACCCTCCTGTAGCACGACGATCTGATCAGCCATCCGC
>JANLWE010000081.1:0-5704 GCA_031364365.1 Gammaproteobacteria bacterium
ATGCCGCCGAGCGCAACCACCACGGCGCCCTTCGGCAGCGCCGCGAGTTCGCGCTCCAGATAGACGTTACAGCGGCGAATCTCCGCCGGCAGCGGCTTGTTGCCGGGCGGCAGGCACTTCACCGCATTGCTGATCCGGCAATCCACGAGGCGCAGGCCGTCATCGCTTGAAACGGATTCAGGGCGCGACGCGAATCCGTGCGCATGCAGGGTTCGGTACAGCAGGATTCCGGCATGGTCGCCGGTGAACGGCCGCCCGGTGCGCTTCGCGCCGTGCAACCCCGGCGCGAGTCCGACCACCAGCAGTCGATGACGCGCGCTGCCGAAAGGCGCCACTGGTCGGCAGTGATACTGCGGATGACGCCGGCGCACCGCGTCGAGAAAGTCTGCAAGCCGCGGGCAGAGCCTGCAATCCGGATCGAAAGCTGCGCCCTTCCCGCCCACCGGGCGCGCTCAGCGCGCCTTGAACTGCGCTTCCTCTGTCGAACCGTGCATGGCGGTGATCGACGAGGTTCCCGCGGTGACGGTCTGCGTGACGTCGTCGAAGTAACCGGCCCCCACCTCGCGCTGGTGCTTGGTCGCGGTGTATCCATGAGACTCGGCGGCGAACTCCGCCTGCTGGAGCGCAACATAGGCGCTCATCTGCGACTCGCGATAGCCGCGCGCGAGTTCGTACATCGAGAAGTTGAGGACATGGAAGCCCGCCAGCGTAATGAACTGGAACTTGTAACCCATGGCGCCGAGTTCGCGCTGGAACTTCGCAATCGTCGCGTCGTCGAGTTTCTTGCGCCAGTTGAAGGACGGCGAACAGTTGTAGGCCAGGAGCTTGCCCGGATACTGGCGGTGAATGCCTTCGGCAAATTCCTTAGCCTCGTGCAGATCCGGCGTGCCGGTCTCGCACCAGACCAGGTCGGCATAGGGTGCGTAGGCGAGGCCGCGCGCAATCGCCTGCGGGATGCCGGCCCGCACCGGAAAGAAGCCTTCGGCCGTGCGATCATGCGATGCGATGAATGCTTGGTCGCGCTCGTCGCAATCGGCGGTGATCAGCGTTGCCGATTCCGCATCGGTCCGTGCGACCAGCACCGTCGCAACGCCCGAGATGTCCGCCGCGAGCCGCGCCGCGGCGAGCTTGTTGATCGCTTCCTGTGTTGGCACCAGTACTTTCCCGCCCATGTGACCGCATTTCTTGGCGCTCGACAGCTGGTCCTCGAAATGCACGCCGGCGGCGCCGGCCGCGATCAT
Source organism: Gammaproteobacteria bacterium (assembly GCA_031364365.1). Taxonomy (GTDB): domain Bacteria; phylum Pseudomonadota; class Gammaproteobacteria; order Steroidobacterales; family Steroidobacteraceae; genus SCUD01. The sequence continues at coordinate 1,242 of JANLWE010000081.1, forward strand.
CGCTTTCATGAGCTCGAACGCGTTCAGCACGCCGCCGAAGCCCGCTTCGGCGTCCGCAATGATCGGCTGCAACCAGTCGATCTTGTGGTCCCCTTCCGCATGACAGATCTGGTCCGCACGCAGTAGCGTGTTGTTGATCCGTCGCACGACGGACGGCACCGAGTCCGCCGGGTACAGCGACTGGTCCGGATACATCTCCGCCGCCAGGTTCGCGTCGCCCGCGACCTGCCAGCCGGAAAGATAGATCGCCTTGAGGCCCGCGCGCACCTGCTGCATCGCCTGGTTGCCCGTGAGCGCGCCGAGCGCATTCACGTAGGGCAATTCGTGCAGGTAACGCCACAGCTTTTCGGCGCCGTGGTGGGCGAGCGAATGCTCGATAGGCAGGCTGCCGCGAAGGCGCACGACGTCGGCCGCGGAATAGGCGCGTGTGACGCCCCTCCAGCGCGGACTCTCTTTCCAGTGTTGTTCGATCTGTGCGGCGGACTGAAATGTCATGAATGCTCCCGGGTCAATCGATGTCTTCGTAAGCGTTCAGCGTCAGGAACGGCTCGAACTCATGGTTTGCGGTCAGGCGATCCAGGTGTTGCGCGGCGCGCGCGTAGTGGCCCGCCTCGAACTCCGCATCCCCGGTCTCGCGGCGTATCTCCGCCAGCACCGATTTTGCCTCGTCGCGAACCAGGCTGAGCGTGACTGCGATCCCATCCTCGAGCGGCGTCTCGTGGCGCACCCACTGCCAGAGCTGCGCCCGCGAGATCTCAGCGGTCGCGGCATCCTCCATCAGGTGATGAATCGGCACGCAACCGTTGCCGCCGAGCCAGGCGGCCAGGTAACGGACGCCGACGTCGATGTTGTTGCGAAGCCCCGCGCGCGTCACTCGCCCCTCGGGTACGTGAAGCAGGTCAGCCCCGCTCACCTTCACGTCCTCGCGCAGGCGATGAAGATTGTTCGGTCCTGGCATCAGCCGGTCGAAGATCTCGCGTGCGATGCCGACGAGCCCCGGGTGTGCGACCCAGGTGCCGTCGTGACCATCGTCCGCCTCGCGTTCCTTGTCGGCGCGAACCCGCGCGAGGGCGCGCTCGTTCGCCTCCGCATCGTGCTTGATTGGAATCTGTGCCGCCATCCCGCCCATCGCGAAAGCCCCGCGACGGTGGCAGCGCTGGATTACGAGTTGCGAATAGCAACGCAGGAAATGGGTCGTCATCGTCACGGATCCGCGATCGGGCAGCACGAACTCGGCACGATGGCCGAATTTCTTGATGAAACTGAAGATGTAGTCCCAGCGCCCGCAATTGAGCCCGACGATCCAGTCGCGAAGCTCATGCAGGATCTCGTCGATTTCAAAGGCCGCGGTAATGGTCTCGATCAGCACCGTCACCTTGACCGTGCCGCGCGGCAGCCCGAGCGTGTTTTCGCTGTACTCGATGACGCGCGCCCAGAGCCGCGCCTCGAAGCGATTCTCGAGCTTGGGCAGATAGAAATAGGGTCCGCTTCCGCGCCGCAGCAGCTCGGCCGCGTTGTGCCAGAGGTAAAGGCCGAAATCGACGAAGACGCCGGCGATCGGCTCCTCGCCATGTTGCCAGTGTTTCTCCGGCAGGTGCCAGCCGCGCGGACGGACGATGAGCACCGCGGTCTTTTCATTCAGCCGATACTTCTTCCCCTCCACGGTTTCGTGCGTCAGCGTGCGGCGCACAGCCCGCATCAGGTTGGCCTGTCCCTCGATGACGTTGCTCCAGGTCGGGCAGAGCGAATCCTCGAAGTCAGCCATGAAGACATTGGCGCCGGAATTCAGCGCATTGATGACCATCTTGCGATCGGTCGGCCCGGTGATCTCGACGCGCCGGTCGAGCAGATCGGCGGGTATGGCCCCGACGCGCCACTCGGACTCGCGAATCGCAAGCGTGTCCGCTGGAAAATCCGGCAGCGCGCCCGCGTCAAATTGCCGCTGGAGCGCGGCACGTCGGGTCAGCAAAGCGAGCCGTTCTTCAGAGAAGCGGTCCGCGAGTCCATTGACGAAGGCAATCGCCTCCGGTGTCAGGACTTCGCGCCATCCGGGCCGCGCAGCATCAGATTCGTTCACGTTGCCGCCCGATCAGCATTGCGAGTTCGAGCGACTGTTCGTAGTTGAGCCGAGGATCAACCGTCGTGTGATACGCACGCGCGAGATCGCCATCCGAGAGGCCGCGCGCGCCACCCGTGCATTCCGTAACGTCGTCTCCGGTCAATTCGAAATGCACGCCGCCCAGGATCGAGCCCGCGTCGTGGTGAATCCTGAACGCCGATTCGACTTCCGATAGGATATTTTCAAATCGCCGCGTCTTGACGCCTTGCGGGGTCGTCTCGGTGTTGCCATGCATCGGATCGCAGACCCAGAGCACCTGTCGGCCGCTTTCGCGCACCGCACGTATCTGCGTCGGCAGCGCGCCTTCGATGCGATTCGCACCGAAGCGGTGAATCAGGGTCAGGCGGCCCGGCTCGTTGTCCGGATTCAGCAGGCGTACGAGTTCACCGAGCGTCGCCGCATCCATACCCTCGCCCACCTTGACGCCAATCGGATTGGCGATGCCACGGAAGTATTCGACGTGCGCGCCACCCGGAATTGCCGTGCGCATTCCGATCCACGGCATGTGGGTCGAGAGGTTGTACCAGCGCTGGCGCCGCTTGAGGTAACGCGTCTGTGCCTGCTCGTAGAGAAGATGCAGGCCCTCATGGCTTGAGTAGAAGCGCACCTGCGACGCCTCGTGAACCGGCGATCCGGAAATCGCGGCGTAGAAGTCGAGCGATTCGGAGATTGAGTCGATGATCTTCCGGTAGGCGTCCTTGAGCTTCGCGTGCTGGAGAAAACCGAGATCCCAGTATTCCGGGTGGTGCATGTCGGCGAAACCGCCGTCGACGAGCGCGCGAACGAAGTTGAGCGTGAGTGCCGAGCGCTCGTAACCGCGGAGCAGGAGTTCCGGATCCGGCTCGCGATCGGCCGCGGTGAAAGCGGCCCGGTTGACCAGATCGCCGCGATAGCTCGGCAGCGTGACGCCATCGCGGGTTTCGGTGTCGGCCGAACGTGGCTTGATGAACTGTCCTGCGATCCGGCCCACGCGGATCACCGGCTTCTTGAGGCCTTGCAGCAGCACGACGCTCATCTGCAGGAGGATTTTCAGCTTTCTCGTGATCGTGTCCGAATCGCAGTCCGAGAAACCCTCGGCGCAGTCGCCGCCCTGCAGCAGAAAACGCTCACCGCGTTGCGCGGCGGCCAACTCGTCTTTCAGCTGGTCGACCTCCCAGGACACGACGATCGGCGGCAGGCGCGCGAGTTCGACGAGCACGCGGGCGAGCTGCGCCGCATCGGCGTACTGGGGCTGTTGCAGCGCCGGCAGTCGCTGCCAGCTATCCGGCCTCCAGCCGCTGGTTTCAACCGCGATATTCATGAGTCGAAGCATCGTACACGGATTCACTGCACTGCAAAAATATGAGCCGCAAGGGGTGGTTTATGGTGAGCGGAATGGGCAGAATGCGCCACCCAATTTCAGGCGGAAATGACATGCATCGCGTACTCGTTCTGGGTGCCGGCAAGATCGGCGCGCTGATCTCGGGACTGCTGGCGGATGCCGGCAATTACCAGGTTCAGTTGGCGGACGTAAACGCGGACGCAGCGTGTGCGGTCGCGCGTGCCCACGGCAAACGGACCCTCACGGCGCATGGAGTCGATGCGAGCGATGTGGCCGCCCTCGCGCAGCACCTCAAGGACAATCCCTGCGATGCCGTGATTTCTTCCCTGCCCTTCTACTGCAACCCGGGCGTAGCGCAGGTGGCGCGCGAGCAAGGGCTCCACTACTTCGACCTCACCGAGGACGTCGAGGTCACGCGCGCGGTCCGCGCCATTGCCGAGGGATCGGATCGCGCCTTCGTTCCGCAATGCGGCCTGGCGCCCGGATTCATCTCGATCGCGGCCAACGAACTCATCAGCCACTTCGACGAGTTGCGGAGCATCCGGATGCGCGTCGGCGCACTGCCCCAGCACCCGAACAACGTGCTTAAGTATTCGCTGACCTGGTCGACCGAAGGCCTCATCAACGAGTACGGAAATCCCTGCTTCGCGATCGCCGACCGCCGTCTCGTCGAAGCGGCGCCGCTCGAAGGCCTCGAGGAGATCGAGATCGACGGCACGCTTTACGAGGCGTTCAATACGTCCGGCGGTCTTGGCTCGCTCGGCGAGACTTTCGGCGACCGTTGCGAGCAGATGAACTACAAGACAATCCGTTATCCGGGCCACTGCGTGCAGGTTCGCCTGCTGATGAACGACCTCAAGCTCAACCAGGACCGGGCGACGCTCAAGCGCATCCTCGAGAACGCCGTGCCGCAGACATTGCAAGACGTCGTGATCGTGTATGTCGCGGTCAGCGGACGCCAGGATGGAGAGTTGCGCGAGGAAAACTACGTCAACAAGGTCTATCCTCAGGAAATCCTGGGCC
>JANLWE010000142.1:0-9039 GCA_031364365.1 Gammaproteobacteria bacterium
GGCTGTTGTCGACCCTCGATCGAATCCCATCGGGTGAATTGGTCATGACGCAGGAATTGATCGCCAGCTTGCTCGGCGTGCGCCGGGAAGGCATTACGGAGGCCGCCGGGAAATTGCAGCACGCCGGTTTTATTCGCTACCGCCGTGGCCATATTGCAGTGCTTGAGCGAGGCGGACTTGAGGCCTGTGTGTGCGAATGCTACGCGGTAGTCAGGAAGGAAATGAGCCGCCTGCTGTCCGATGTGCAGCACCGCCAGGGCGTTTCCAGCGTCGCCCAATTGCGGCCAACAGGCCTGCGGCGCGATCTGCCGGCTTAACGTGGCGAGCGATTTCTCCGGCAGGGAGATGCCCGAGACCTCGAGCAACAGGAAAATCATCAGGGTCGGTCCGATCGCGGTCCTGATCGGGATGCTGATGAGCCACAACAGCAGCAGTGCGCCGCTGATGACTGCGAAACTGGTTAGCAGCAGTTCCGTCAGCGTCATGCGCCCACCCTTAGCGCCGGCCTTTCATGACACGCGCTTTTTCGCGCTGCCAGTCGCGTTCGCGGGTATCGGCGCGCTTGTCGTGTTCTTTCTTGCCCTTCGCGAGGCCGATTTCCAGCTTGGCGCGGCCGTTCTTCCAGTACATCGCAAGCGGCACGATAGTGCGGCCCTTGCGATCGACGGCGCCGACCAGCGAATCGATCTGGCGGCGATGCAGCAGGAGCTTCCGGCTGCGGGTCGGATCCGGTTGCACATGGGTCGAAGCCGTCGGCAGCGGCGAGACATGCGCGCCGAAGAGCCAGGCCTCGTCGTCCTTCAGGAGCACGTACGCCTCCTGCAACTGGAGGCGCCCGGCGCGCAGCGCCTTCACTTCCCAGCCCTGCAAAACCACCCCCGCTTCGAAGCGCTCCTCGATGAAATAGTCGTACCGCGCCCGCCGGTTGACTGCGATACGGCCCGCCGAATCGTCCTTGTCCGCCATGCGTCATTCTACCGTGTGACAATCCGCACATGAGATCCGCGCATCATGCGTGAAGTGCACCGAAGCGCGCTGCTGCCGTACACGGCCGCGCAGATGTACGCCCTCGTGACCGATGTCGAACGCTATCCCGAATTCCTGCCCTGGTGCACGTCGTCCGCGATTCTCGCGGAGGAGGGCGACCAGGTGACGGTGAAGCTCGGGCTTGCGAGCGGCCTGGCGCGCGCGAGCTTCACGACGCGCAATCGGATGGTGGCCGACCGGTCGGTCACGATGAATCTCGTGGACGGACCGTTCGATCAACTTGAGGGGCATTGGGAGTTCACGCCGATCGGTGACGTGGGAACGCGCGCGGACCTCCAGGTCCGGTTCGCGACGCACGGCCTGATCGGCGCGCTCGCGCTCGGGCCCGCATTCGAAGGAATCTGCAATCACCTGGTCGATGCGTTCGCGCGCCGGGCGCGGCAGGTGTTCGGTGCCGACTGAGAAGATAGCCATCGAAGTCGTCTGCGCCGAGGCGGAGCGCCAGACCGTCATTCCGCTCGACGTGGACCAGGGTTGCACGGCGGCCGCTGCCATCCACCGTTCTGGAATATTCGCGCTGCATCCCGGACTCGACCCGGACGCCTGCGGAATCGGGATATTCGGTCATGAAGTCGGGCGCGACCGGAAACTGCGCGCGGGCGACCGCGTCGAGATCTTGCGGCCGCTTGCTGACGACCCGCGCGAGCGCCGGCGGCGCCTTGCGCGCCAGGGCGGAACGATGGGCCGTAGTTCAGCCTGAGGCGATCGTTCCTGTGCGCGGCACAGGAATCGGTTCTTCGACGCGCGCGACCGTGTCGCCCTCGAACCAGACGACCAGATGCCGCTTCAAGACCTTGCGCGAATGGCCGCGCCGGAGGCTGTAGATGTAGTCCCAGCGATCCGCGTTGAAGCTGTCGATCACCATCGGCGTACCGAGGAGGAATCGGACCTGGCTCCGCGTCATACCGACCTCGACCTGGTCGACCTGCTCCGCGTCGAGGAAATTGCCCTGCTGGACGTCCATTCGATACACGCAGCCCGAGGCCGCGAACCCGAATAACAGGGTCGCACAGAGCGCGGCTGCCGGGCGGGGAACAGGTCGCATCATCGGATGTCCTGGAGGATAATGGGCCGCATCATAGCGGAATCGTCGTGATTCGCGGCGGGAGACGAGCGGTGGAAACCAGCGACCTGCGCAAAGCGGGACTCAAGGTGACGCTGCCACGCGTGAAGATCCTCGAGATCCTGGCCGGCAGCCACGGTCGGCACATGTCCGCCGAGGACATCTACCGCGCGCTCATTGACCAGACTGAGGACATCGGCCTCGCAACCGTATACCGCGTGCTGACGCAGTTCGAGGCGGCGGCGCTCGTCAAGCGCCACCATTTCGAGGGCGGCACCGCGGTGTTCGAGTTGAACGAGGGCGGGCATCACGACCATATCATCTGCATGGACTGCGGCCGCGTTGAAGAGTTCGTCGACTGCGGCATCGAACGCAAGCAACTCGAGATTGCGAACCGCCTCGGGTTCAGCATCGAAGAACACAACCTGATTCTTTACGGCCGCTGCCGCAAAGAGAACTGTCCGCACCGCGGCAAGCGCAGCTGATCCGCTGCCGGTTCAGCCGGCGCGCGTGGCCCGGAGCATTTCGCGCGCATGCTCGCGCGCCTTGCGCGTGATTTCGACGCCGCCCAGCATGCGCGCGAGTTCTTCGACCCGCTCGTCGTCCTTGAGTGCGCTGACCGCGGTGCGGCTGGTGCGCCCGTCCGTGAGCTTCGCGACGCGGTGCTGGTGGTGCGCCTGGCTCGCGACCTGTGCGAGATGGGTGACGCAAAGCACTTGGCCGCGGTCCCCGAGTTCGCGCAATTGCCGGCCTACGATTTCGGCGACGCCGCCGCCGATGCCGGAATCAACTTCGTCGAAGATCATGCAGGTCCGCGCATTTCGATTCGCCGCGGCAACCTGGACCGCGAGGCTGATGCGCGACAGCTCGCCGCCCGAGGCGACTTTCGCGACCGGCTTCGGCGGCTCACCCGGATTGGCGCTGACCAGGAATTCTACGCGGTCGGCGCCGGTGGAATCGGGATCCCGGGCCGTGTCCGTCTCGATCGCGATCTCGAACTTTCCGCCGGGCATGCCGAGTTGGCGCATCAGGCCGGTGACTGCGGTTCCGAGGCGTCGTGCCGCCGTGCGCCGCGCCGCCGTGAGATCGGCCGCCGCGGCGTCAAAACGCCGGCGGATCCCGGCGATGCGCTCGTCGAGCCCGCCGAGCGCGAGTGCGGACTGTTCCAGCAGTTGCAATTGCGAGCGCAGATCTTCGAGCTTGGCCGGCAGTTCCACTGGCTCGACGCGGTGCTTGCGAGCCAGGTCCTCGATCGCAGCGACACGCCGCTCAACCTGTTCCTGCCGCGCCGGATCGGCATCGAGAGTCTCGAGATAGGCGCCGAGCCGTGCGCCCGATTCGCGCAGCGCGATGAGCGATTCCTCGACCAGTTGCAGCGTTTCCGCGAGGCGCGCATCAAGTGCAGCGGCGGCGCGCAAACTGCCGGCGGCGCGCGCGGCGAGCGCATGGGCGTCGGCACCGTCGCCGTCGTAGCAGAGCGCAAGCGCGCCCTGTGCCGCTTCGGCCAGCCGGCCGCGATTCGCGAGCCGCGTCCGTTCCTCAGTCAGCGATTCTGCTTCACCGGTCCGGAGCCCGAGCGCTTCCAGTTCGCCGACCTGGTAACGGAGTAGCTCAAGGCGGGCACCGCGGTCCCGAGCCATGGCCGCGAGTGAATCCCGTTCCGCCGTGCAGCGACGCCACTCCACCGCAAGCGAGGCAATGGAATCGGTCAGCGTCGACGAGGGGCCGTGTCCGTCGACGATCTCGCGCTGCGCTTCGCGGCTCACCAGCGACTGGAATTCCTGCTGGCCATGGATGTCGATCAGCAGTTCGCCGAGTGCGCGCACGGCTTGTGCGGGCTGGGCCTGGCCATTGACGTATTGACGGGAGCGTCCATCCCGGCCGATCACCCTTCGGAGCACGATCTCCCCGGCGCCTGCTTCGATCGATTGTTCGTCGAGCCAGCGCCGCACGGCGGCATCGTCGCCGGTTTCGAATGTCGCCGTGATCTCGGCCCGTTCCGCACCGTGCCGCAGGGCATCGGCGCTCGCGCGCCCGCCGAGCGCCAGCATGACCGCGTCCACGATGATCGACTTCCCGGCGCCGGTTTCGCCTGTGAGGGCCGTGAGTCCGCCCGCGAGCTCGAGTTCGGCCGCGTCGATGATGGCGAAATCGCGGATCTGAAGATGCGCGAGCACGGTCAGTACTCCTCGCCGCCGGAGCGGCCGCTCCGGCCCCAGTGCAGCTTCGACCGCAGCAGGCGGAAGTAGTCGTGACCCGGTGGATGAAGCAGGGTGATGCTCTCGATCGCGGGTTCGATCAGGAGTCTCGATTGCGTTTCAAGATCACCGAAGAGTGCTCCGTCACAGGTGATCTGGGCGTGCGCGCCGGATCGGGCGACGAGGCGAATCTCGATCCGGCTATCGCGGCGGACGACGATCGGCCGGTCGGAAAGCGTATGCGGCGAGATCGGTGCAATGACGACGGCCCCGAGCGCCGGATGGATGATCGGGCCGCCGCAGGAGAGGGCGTAGGCCGTGGAGCCGGTCGAGCTCGCAATCACCAGGCCGTCGCCTCCGTGGATGTTGACGAAGCAGCCGTCGATCCAGATCTCGAGTTCGACCATCCGTCCCGAATCGTGGCGTTGCACGACGACATCATTGAGCGCCCGATAGTCGAACGTGCGGTTGTCCGCGTGCGCGAGCCTTGCGGCCAGCAACTGGCGCGTGTCCGTTTCGTAGCGGCCCGCGAGCACTGCATCGACGTTGCCGATCATTTCATCCGGCAGCACATCGGTCAGGAAGCCAAGCCGACCGCGGTTGACACCGAGCAGCGGCACGCCGCGACCAAGCGCGAGCTGCGCGGCGAACAGCATCGTTCCGTCGCCGCCAATCGCGATGATGAGTTCCGCGTCCTTGCCCAGATCGGCCACCGGCCTCCGCTCGAGTCCGTCGGGCAGGCCGTCGACGGCGGCGCTCTGGTCGATGAACACGGTCAGCCCCTGCGCGCGCAAATGCGTCGCCAGTGCTGCAATGGAGTCGGCGACACGGGGATCCTCGACCTTGCCGACCAGGGCGATGCGGGAGAAGTGTGTGTTCATCCGGATTCGCGGCTTTGTAGCATGCACGCCCGCTGCGGGCCACCGCAGGGCCAGCCGGCGTGAATGCCGCCTTGACACTCGACGACGGTGATTGCTAGTTTGACCCCCGTGTCCGACGAGATTGCCATTTTCCTTTGCTAACAGGGACTTATGTCTGACCCCACGCAGGGTGCCGACGGCGAGCCGAGCGACCGCGCGCAACAGCTGCTGCGCACGCTGGTCGAATGCTATGTGCGCGATGGCCAGCCCGTCGGCTCCCGTACGCTGACCCGCGAATCCGGACTCAGCCTGTCGGCGGCGACCATCCGGAACGTGATGGCGGATCTCGAAGAGCATGGCTTCGTCAGTTCGCCGCACACCTCGGCCGGCCGTGTGCCGACGGACAAGGGTTACCGCTACTTCGTGAATGCGCTGCTGCGCTACCAGCCGCCGGACCAGGCGGACATCGCCGAATTGAAGCGGCACTTCGATCTGCGCGCGGGCGACCCGAAGGCGCTCGTGACGGCCGCCTCGCAGCTGGTTTCCAGCCTGACGCATCTCGCCGGCGTGGTGACGGTGCCGCGCGAGACGCATGCCTCGCTTTCGCAGATCGAATTCGTCGGCCTCTCGGGAAACCGCGTGTTGACGATCCTCGTGGTCAACGGGCACGAGGTGCAGAATCGCGTCATGCAGCTCGACCGTCATTTCACGGCCGAGGAACTGCGGCGCGCCGCCGCCTATCTGAACGAATTGTTTGGCGGACAGGAGCTTTCGGGCGTCCGTGCCCGCCTCGTCGCGCAGCTGCAGGAGACCCGTGAACAGATGAACCGGCTCATGGTCGACGCCATCACGCTCGCGCAGCGCGCCTTCGCGGAGCAGCCGGATGCGCGCGATGCCGACATGGTGGTCGCCGGCGAGACGAATCTGATGGGATTCGCCGAGATGTCGAATGTCGATCGGTTGCGGCGGCTGTTCGAGGCATTCAACGAGAAGCGCGACATCCTGCATCTCCTCGATCAGAGCCTGCATGCCGACGGCGTGCAGATCTTCATCGGCCACGAATCTGGATTCGGGATCCTCGACGACTGCAGCGTGGTGGTCGCGCCCTACACGCAGGATAACCGCGTGGTCGGCGTGCTCGGCGTGATCGGTCCGACCCGCATGGCATACGAGCGCGTGATTCCAGTGGTCGACATCGCGGCGCGCATGCTGGGCTCCGCCTTGAATTCGCGCGACTGAGCCCCACACCCCGCCCGCATGAATGCAACTGACGCAGAACAGCCCGATCCGGCAGCAGGAGCGGCGGAGCAAGAGCAGGTCCTGACGGCAGACAGCCTGCTGGAGGCCGCAGAGGCGCGGGCCGAACAACATCGCAGCGATTTCCTGCGCGCCATCGCCGAGCTCGAGAATGTGCGCAAGCGCTCGGCCCGTGAGATCGACTCGGCGCGGCAATTCGGCGTCGAGCGATTCGCCTCCGATCTGCTGCCCGTGGCCGACACGCTTGCGCTCGCTCTCGATTCGGCCGCCAGCGCCGGCGCCGCGACCCTGATCGCGGGGCAGGAAGCGACCCAGCGCCTCCTGCAGAAGGCCTTCGAGCGCGCGGGGCTCAAGGTGCTCGATCCGGCCGGTCAGCCCTTCGACCCCGCCCAGCACGAAGCGATGGCGATGCGGGAGTCGGCCGGACACCCGCCGCACACCGTGCTCGAGGTGGTCCAGAAAGGCTGGCTGCTGAATGGCCGCCTGCTGCGCCCGGCGCGGGTCATTGTTTCTGCAGCCCCCGCGGCAGATCAGGCCCCCGCCGGCGGTTGAAACCCGCCCCGCCGTCCCCAAATCCCAGTTCAGTTCAACCATCCCGGAACCCGCCAATGGCCAAGATCATCGGAATCGACCTCGGTACCACCAATTCCTGCGTGGCCGTCATGGAGGGCGGTACCCCCAAGGTCATCGAGAACAGCGAGGGCGATCGCACGACGCCTTCGGTGGTCGCCTTCACCAAGGACGGCGAAGTCCTGGTCGGCCAGTCGGCCAAGCGCCAGGCGGTCACTAATCCGCAGAATACGTTTCATGCGATCAAGCGCCTGATCGGCCGGCGCTTCGAGGATACGGTCGTCCAGAAGGACATCCCGCTCGAGACCTACAAGATCGTGGGCGCCGAGAACGGCGACGCCTGGCTCGAGGCCCAGGGCAAGATGATGGCGCCGCAGGAGATCTCGGCGCGCGTGCTCATGAAGATGAAGAAGACCGCCGAGGACTATCTCGGCGAGACCGTCACCGACGCCGTGATCACGGTCCCGGCCTACTTTAACGACGCCCAGCGCCAGGCGACCAAGGACGCCGGCCGCATCGCCGGACTCAACGTGCGGCGCATCATCAATGAGCCGACCGCCGCGGCGCTCGCCTACGGCATGGACAAGAAGGGCAAGGATCGCAAGATCGCGGTCTACGACCTGGGCGGCGGCACCTTTGACATTTCGATCATCGAGATCGCGGACGTCGACGGCGAGCGCCAGTTCGAGGTGATGTCCACGAATGGTGACACTTTCCTCGGCGGCGAGGACTTCGACCGCCGGGTCATCGATTTCATCGCGGCCGAGTTCCAGAAGGAGAGCGGCGTCGACGTGCGCAAGGACCCGCTGGCGATTCAGCGCCTGAAGGAGGCCGCGGAGAAGGCCAAGATCGAGCTCTCGTCGGGCCAGCAGACCGAAATCAACCTGCCGTACATCACCGCCGACGCCTCGGGTCCAAAGCACCTGACTGTCAAGCTCACGCGCGCGAAGCTCGAATCGCTCGTCGAGGATCTGGTCAAGCGCACGATCGAGCCCTGCCGAGTTGCACTGAAGGATGCGGGCCTCTCGATCAGCGAAGTTGACGAGGTGATCCTGGTCGGCGGCCAGACGCGCATGCCCCAGGTGCAGAAGGCGGTCAAGGATTTCTTCGGCAAAGAGCCGCGCAAGGACGTCAACCCGGATGAGGCGGTTGCAGTCGGCGCCGCGATCCAGGGCGGTGTGCTCGCGGGGGACGTCAAGGACGTGCTGCTGCTCGACGTCACGCCGCTTTCGCTCGGCATCGAGACACTCGGCGGCGTGATGACCCGGCTGATCGAGAAGAACACGACCATTCCGACCAAGACCTCGCAGGTGTTTTCGACCGCCGACGACAACCAGAGCGGCGTGACGATTCACGTGCTGCAGGGCGAGCGCGACCGCGCGACGGACAACAAGTCGCTCGGCAAGTTCGACCTGTCCGACATCCCGTCGGCGCCGCGAGGCATGCCTCAGATCGAGGTCACGTTCGACATCGATGCGAACGGCATCCTGAACGTGTCGGCGAAGGACAAGGCGACCGGCAAGGAGCAGAGGATCGTCATCAAGGCCTCGAGCGGCCTCTCCGAAGAGGAGATCAAGCAGATGGTGCGCGACGCCGAGGCGCACGCCGCGGAAGACAAGAAGTTCCGCGAGCTGGTCGAGACCCGCAACCGCGCTGATGCCCTCCTGCATGCCACTGAGAAATCGATCAAGGATCTTGGCGACAAGGTGACGGGCGAGGAGCGGGTGGCGATCGAGGCGGCAATCAGCGACCTGCGCGGCGTCCTGAAAGGCGACGACCAGTCGGCAATCGAGCACAAGGCCGAGGCGCTTGCGAAGGCGAGCGCGCCGGTGGTACAGCGTGCGTACCAGGCGGAAGGCGCAGCCGCCGCCGGCGAGGCGGGCGCCTCCGCAAAACCGGGTGCCGACGCCGGCAAGGACGACGTCCTTGACGCCGAGTTCGAGGAGGTCAAGGACCAGGGGCCGAAGCCGCACTGAGGCCGGGCCCGCTCGTTCAGAGTTTCACCGGCCGCCGGTTGAAGGGTTGAAGGGGACGTTCACCTTCA
>JANLWE010000045.1:0-4946 GCA_031364365.1 Gammaproteobacteria bacterium
CCGGGTTGGATCGTGAGGTTCTCCTCGATCTCTTCTTCCGGCACTGTCTCCACCCGATTGGGCTGATCGCCGACGACGGTTCCTGAACGGGTGGCGGTCACCACGACGACTTCGGTTTCGATCGGCTGATCGCGAAGCTGCACGGTGACCGGCTGATTTCCAGTCGCGACGACATCGATCGGCAGGGACACAGCGACGAAGCCGGGGCGTTCGATCCTGATCGTATGGTTGCCCTCTTCGAGCGGCAGTTGCGCTTCGCCCCTCACGTCGGTGACAACCCGCGTCGCCCCTGCTTCGACGACAGCCCCGCGAACCGGAGCTGTCTCGTGCAGGACACGGATGGTGACGCCGCTGGGGCTTGGCTCTGCCGCCACTTCAGGCGCAGACAACACGGAGCAGGCAAGCACACAAAGTGTCGCGCCAAGTCGGCAAGCAACGATTCTGCTGATCAAGGTGCGAAGTGCCTGTAGGCCAACCAGCCGGCAATAACTGCCAGCAGCAGCCATATCGAGATAATCGCGGCAGCGCCAAGCTTGCTGACTGGCCTCTGGGAGGCAAGTTCCGCAGTGGCGCGATGCTCGGCCAATATGTGCGGCGGGATCAGCCGCACCGCCAGCAGAATGCCGAGCGGCACGATGATCAGGTCGTCGAGATAACCGAGGACAGGCACAAAATCCGGGATCAGGTCGATGGGGGAAAAAGCGTAGGCCGCCACGAAGGCCGCGACTGCCTTCGCATGCCACGGCACTCGCGGGTCGCGTGCCGCGAGATAGAGCGCGTGCAGGTCACGCCTCGCGAGTCGGGCCCAATGCTTCATGCGGCTGAAAATGCGCAAGAAGGAAGTGTGCGCTAAACAGCTGTATATGTATTGACATTGTGTCAATAAGAGCCTAAGCTCGGGCAATGCCCTATCTCGCCGATCGCCGCGAAGAGGAAAAGGAGCGTCGCCGGTCCGAGATTGTCGACGCGGCTGAGGCGCTCTATGCCGAGGTCGGCTGGGACGACGTCACGATGGACCGCATCGCGAAAAGTGCCCGCCTCTCGCGCGCCCTGATCTACGTCTATTTCCAGGACAAGAGCGATCTGCTGCTGGCGATCGCCGAACGCGCGCTGGTCGAATTGCGCGCGCGCTTCGTCGCTGCGGCGGCCGCGCAAGAGTTTGGACTCGACAAGGTCCAGTCCATCGGTCACGCCTACGTATTGTTTCAGCAAGAAATGCCGTTCCGGTTCGACGCCTGTAGCCGCTTTCATGCACACCAGGCGGCCGGTCAGCCGACTGACGATGCATGCGCAGCCGCGGGTGACGCGGTGATCGCCGTCATCGTCGCAGCGCTGACGCAAGGCCAGGCCGACGGTTCGGTCCGCAAAGACATCGGCAATCCTGCACAGGTCTGCGTGATGCTCTGGGCGTTCACGCATGGCCTGATCCAGATCGGTACGAACAAGACCCAGGAAATTGCGCGCCTCGGTATCGAGGTCTCGCAGTTGACAGAGGGTTCGTTCGCGATGCTGCGCTACATGCTCGCCGCGAAACCCGGCGGCTGATTTTTTTCGTTCAAGAATTGACACATGTCCAGTCACTCGACAATTGTATTTTTTGCCTCGCTGTTCCTGGCAACGGCAGCGCCCGCCGATGAGGTCCCCGCCGTCGGGCGCGTCACCGACGCGCTGGTCGCCGAGGCGCTCGCATCGAATCTCGGCCTCGATCAGTCCGCGGCAAACGTGGACCGGCGCCTGGCACTCCTCGACCAGGCGCGGGCCCAGTACCTGCCGCAGATCGACCTGCAATTGCGTTACTCGCAGGCAGACGGCGGCCGCGAGATCGAAGTCCCCGCGCTCGACCTGAACTTCCAGTTCCTGCGCGACCGCGAACAGGAATCGTACGTTCGTCTGACGCAGCCGATCTATGACGCGCGCATCGCCGCCGAGCGGCGCGGCGCACAGCACATTTACGACGCATCGCGTTACGGCCTTGAGGCCTATCAGCTCCGCCTCGCGCGCGACGTGCGCCAGGCATATTACCGCTGGCTCGCGACACGCGAATCGGTCGGCGTGCTCGAGGCCACCGCCGTGCTCGCCAAGGAAAACGAGCGCGTCAACGACAGCCTCTATCGCAACGGCAAGGTGACGCGCGACCTGCTGCTTCGTGCCGAGGCCGAGCATCTCGAGATCACCCAGCAACTCTTGCGCGCGCGTGCGTCGGAGGATCTTGCGCGGCGCTACCTGAACCTGCTTTGCAACGCGCCGCTCGAACGCGAGCCTGAGGCGGTCGCGGTCAACGACACGGACCTGCCGCGGCTCGCGGTTCGCATGCCGCGCGCCCGCGGCACTGCACTCGAGGAACTGGCGGTCAACCAGCGCGCCGAGCTTCGCGAGCTCGAGTCCGGCGTGGCCGCGGCGGGTGAGTCCGAGGCGGCGGCGCGCGCGGCATTGAAGCCCCAGCTCGCGTTCGCGGTCGACGCCGGAACCCAGGGTCGGGAATGGAACTACGCCGACGAGGATCCCTTTGTCCTCGCGTCCTTCATCGTCCGCTTCAACCTCTTCAACGGCGGCGGCGATCGCGCCGGAGTCCGGGCCGCCCGCGCCCAGATTGCGGAGCTCGCCGCAGGGCGCGCGCTCGCGGAGCAACAAATCCGCATCGAAGTGCAGGAGGCGATCACCGATCTCGAGGTGGCCGAGGCCTCGCTCGATACCGCCGGCCGGCGGGTCGAGGCGGCCGAGGCGGCCTACACGATCGTCGCCAGGAAGCGCGATCTCGGCCAGGTATCGCCGGCGGATTACCTCGATGCGCAGCGCGCACTGACACAGGCGCGTCTCAATGGAAACGTCACGCGCTTCCAGGCCCTCGGGGCCCTGGCGCAGGTCGAGTACGCGATTGGCGGGATGGAGCAACAACCATGAAGAAAGGATTTTTCACCCTGGCGATCGTCGCCGGCTTGGCGATTGCCGGCTGCGGCAACGGCGGGGACGCGACGACCGCGAAGGGCGCGGCGCCGGTCCGCGTTACCGTCGTCGAAAACGCGCCGGCCACCGCAACCCTTCGCGCCATCGGCGTGCTTGCGCCCGCCGATGAAGTCCGCCTCGCATTCAAGACCGGCGGTGTGATTCGCACGATCGCTGTCGAACAAGGAGCCATCGTCAAGAAGGGCCAGTTGCTCGCCACGCTCGCCGACGATGAAGTCGCATCCAACGTGACCCAGGCCCGTGCCGTGTCCGAACAGACGACACGCGATCTCGAGCGCGGCCGTGCACTGCTTGCGGACGAGGTCGCAACGCGCGAACAGGTCGAAGACCTGGCGACTGCGAATGCGGTTGCGGGTGCGCAGCTGCGCTCCGCGCTCTTCAATGCGCGCCACGCGCGCATTGAGGCGCCCGGCGATGGCGTCGTGTTGCGCCGCCTCGCGGAGCCCGATGAGCAGGTGGCCGCCGGCCAGCCCGTCCTCGTTGTTGGCAACACCTCCGCAGGCTGGATCGTCCGCGCCGCGCTCTCGGACCGGGACATCGTGCGCGTGCAGTCGGGCGGCATCGCCGAAGTCACGCTCGATGCCTATCCCGGACGCCGTTTTGCAGCGGAAGTCGTCGAGATCGCAGCCGCCGCCGATCCCGAGACCGGCACCTATGAAATGAAGGTGTCCGTCGATCCTGCGGGTGCGCGATTCATCCAGGGACTCGTCGCCAAAGTCACGATCGCCGACCCCGACGCGGAAAGCGTCGTCGTCGTGCCGGTGACATCGCTGCTCGAGGCGGACGGCCGGATTGCAACGGTTTTCGTCGTCGCGCAAGGCGGCGTCGCGAAGAAGGTGTCGGTCCAGACCGGCCGCCTGCTCGGCGAGCGGATCGAAGTGGTCGCCGGTCTTGCGCTTGGCGATCAGGTCGTTACCGAAGGCGCGACCTGGCTCGACAACAACGATCCTGTTCGCGTGCTCGGCGGAACCTGAGTCGCGTCCATGAGCCTTTGGTCTTTTTCGGTCAAGCGCTGGCAGTTCACGCTGGTCGTGTTCGCGCTCCTGATCGCGACCGGCCTGTGGGCGCTCAAGTCCATCCCGCGCGCCGAGGATCCAACGCTCAAGTTTCCGGGTTCGCTGATCGTCGTCCAGTATCCGGGTGCCGATCCCGAGGACGTCGAGCGGCTCGTGGTCGATCCGATCGAGGATGCACTCGCGGAGCTCGAGGACATCAAGCGCCTCAACAGCACGGCGCTCGACGGCCTCGCGCTGATGGAGATCGAGTTCGTCTACGGCAACGATCCGGATCGCAAGTACGACGAGGTCGTGCGGGAACTGAATGTCGTACGATCCTCTTTGCCTGCGGATGTGTTCTCGATCGATGTCCGCCAGTTCACGCCGGGCACGGTGAATATCGTCCAGCTCGCCCTGGTGAGCGCGAGCGCCGACTGGCGGGAACTCTCCAAGCAGGCTGAGAACCTCGAGGAGTTGATCGAAACGGCGCCCGGCGTCCGACGCGCCGAGACCTGGGCGTACCCGGAGCCTGAGGTGCGGGTCGCGATCGATCTCGAACGGCTCTCCGCAGCACGCGTGACACTCGGCCAGGTCATCGCGGCTGTCCAGGGCGAAAACGAGAGCATTCCCGGAGGTGCGGTCGATGTCGGGCTCCGGCGCTACAACCTGAAGACCTCGGGCAGCTACGAGTCGCTCGACGAAATCGGCAGCACCGTCGTGACCGCGCGCGGCGAGCGCGTCGTGCGACTCCGTGACCTCGCCGACATCGCCTGGAGCGCCGAAGAGGAACGCTATCTCGGCCGCTTCAACGGCGAGCGCGCCGTGTTCGTCACGGCCAGCATGAAGGACAACCAGAACGTCTTCGATGTGCGGAATGCGATCTACCAGCGCCTGCCTGGATTCGAGACCGCGTTGCCGTCCCACATCCGGCTCGAGCGCGGATTTGACCAGTCCTCGAATGTCGATCGCCGACTGTCGCGCCTCCAG
>JANLWE010000047.1:0-8200 GCA_031364365.1 Gammaproteobacteria bacterium
CACCACGGACGTTGCGGTCTTCGCGGGCGGTGCGATACGTCACACGGCCGTCATACCGATTGCCGGCGACCTGGTCACCAACGACATCGCGCAGAGCCTGCGCACGCCGACTCATCACGCCGAGGAGCTCAAGATCAAGTATGCGTGCGCGCTGTCGCAGCTGGCGAACGCGGACGAGACGATCGAAGTGCCGAGCGTGGGCGATCGTCCTTCGCGTCGGCTCGCGCGCCAGACGCTCGCAGAAATCGTCGAGCCTCGCTACGAGGAGCTCTTCATGCTGATCCGCGATGAGCTCCGCCGCTCGGGCTTCGAAGAGGCGGTCGCCGCGGGCGTCGTGCTGACCGGGGGCAGCGCCAAGATGGAAGGCGCGGTCGAACTCGCCGAAGAAATTTTCCACATGCCGGTCCGACTCGGCAGCCCGCATGGCGTGACCGGGCTCGGCGACGTCGTGCGCAATCCGATCCACGCGACCGGCGTGGGTCTCCTGCTTTACGGCCGGGTCAATGCCGGCCGACCGGCGCCGAAACTCATCGGCGACGGCGTGAAGACGGTGACGGAGAGGATGAAATCGTGGTTCCAGGGATACTTTTAGCGGAGGAGAGGACATGTTTGAACTGATGGATTCATTCAGCCAGACGGCTGTGATCAAGGTGATCGGAGTGGGCGGCGGCGGCGGCAATGCCGTGTCCCACATGGCGAAGTGCGGCATCGAGGGCGTCGAGTTCATTTGCGTGAATACCGACGCGCAGGCGCTCAAGCACTCGCAGGTGAAGTCGTCGTTGCAGATCGGTTGCAACATCACGAAGGGACTCGGCGCGGGCGCGAACCCCGAAGTCGGCCGCCAGGCGGCGATGGAGGATCGTGACCGCATCATCGAGCTGATCGAGGGCTGCGACATGCTGTTCCTCACCGCCGGCATGGGCGGGGGAACGGGGACGGGCGCGGCGCCGGTCGTCGCGCAGGTCGCGCGCGAGCTCGGGATCCTGACGGTCGCGGTCGTCACCCGGCCGTTCACGATGGAGGGGAACAAGCGCCACTCGATCGCGGAAGCCGGCATCACCGAACTCTCGCGGCACGTGGATTCGCTGATCACGATTCCAAACCAGAAGCTGCTGCAGGTGCTCGGCGGTCAGACGACGCTGCTCGAGGCATTCAAGCGTGCGAACGAGGTGCTGCAGGGCGCGGTCCAGGGCATCGCCGAGTTGATCACGCGTCCGGGCCTCATCAACGTGGACTTCGCCGACGTGCGCACGGTCATGTCGGAGACCGGTCTCGCGATGATGGGATCGGGCATCGGCACCGGCGAGCACCGGGCGCGCGTCGCAGCCGAGATGGCGGTGTCGTCGCCGCTTCTCGAGGACATCAACCTGGCTGGCGCGCACGGCATCCTGGTCAACGTCACGGCGGGTCTCGACCTGTCGATCGGCGAATTCGAGGAAGTCGGCAACACCGTCAAGCAGTTCGCGGCCGAAGATGCGACGGTCGTGGTCGGCACGGTCATCGAGCCCGAGATGCAGGGCGAGCTCCGGGTCACGGTGGTGGCAACGGGCCTCAACCGCAGCAAGGCGAAGGCGGCGGCTCCGATCACGGTTCAGCCTGCCGTTGCCGCGGCGCGGCGGAATGCGGACGTCAAGCTGGTGGCGCAGAGGAACCGCGCGCCGGCTCCGGACTACAGCCATCTCGATCGCCCGGCAATCCACCGTCAGCCGCAGCGCGCGGTCGGCGACGGATTGCGCGCCGACTTTGGCTCGGAGGACGTGCTCGACATCCCGGCATTCCTCCGTCGCCAGGCCGACTGATGCGGGCATGACCGGCATCCGCGGCGACTTGCGTGCCGTGCGTCTGCGCTTGCGCGCGCGACGCCGCGCCGCCGGTCGCCGCGCGGAGCGCGAGCGCGAGCGTGTCCCGCCCGGGTCGCCTCCGTGAGCACGGGAAATCGGTCGCCGGCCTTCCTCCGCTGGCCGGCGGCCGGTGACCCGATTGATGTGGTAACTTGCCCTGAGGCATTTGAATGGCCCAGCAACGCACGCTGAAAGACGCGATCCGGGCGACCGGAATCGGCCTGCACACCGGTCGCAAGGTCCTGATGGTGTTGCGGCCGGCTCCGCCGAACACGGGCATCGTATTCCGACGCACCGACCTCGATCCGCCGGTCGACATCCCCGCGCGCGCAACGAACGTCACCGAGACCACGCTGGGGACGACGCTGATGCACGACGGCGCGGGCGTATCTACAGTGGAACACCTGCTCTCGGCATTCGCCGGGCTCGGCATCGACAATGCGTTCATTGAGTTGACGGCCGGCGAAGTGCCGATCATGGACGGCAGCGCCGGACCATTCGTGTTCCTGATCCAGTCTGCCGGCATCGAGCTTCAGAACTCGCCCAAGCGCTTCGTGCGCGTGCGCCGGCGCGTCGAGGTGCAGGAGGGGGACAAATGGGCGCGCTTCGATCCCCACGAGGGATTCCGCGTCAACTTCGAGATTGAGTTCGACCACCCGGTCTTCCACCGTCATTCGCAACGCGCGACGATGGATTTCTCGACGACGACTTTCCTCAAGGAAGTGAGCCGCGCTCGCACTTTCGGTTTCATGCGCGACATGGAAGCCCTGCGCGGGCGCAATCTCGCACTCGGCGGCACACTCGACAACGCCATCGTGCTCGACGACTACCGGATCCTGAACGAGGACAGGCTGCGCTTCGAAGACGAGTTCGTGCGCCACAAGATCCTCGACGTGATCGGCGATCTGTACCTTCTCGGTCATTCGCTGATCGGCGAATTCACCGGCTTCAAGTCGGGTCACGGTCTCAACAACCGCCTGCTGCGGACGATGCTCGCGGACAGCGAGGCCTGGGAAGAAGCGACGTTCCAGGACGAGAGCACCGCGCCGATTTCCTACAGCGCTGCAGGCGCTCCTGCCTGACTTAAAGGGGACGTTCTTTCTGAAGGCGACGTTTTCTTTCTGAAGGGGACGTTCACCTTTAGCCCCAGCTACTCCAGCACGGCGACCAACCTCTCGCTAAAGGTGAACGTCCCCTTCAGAAAGAGCGAAGGTGAACGTCCCCTTTAGAAAAACGTCCCCTTTAGAAGTCCTAACGTTCCGCGCGAACTTTCACCTTCACATCGTCGATCGCGGTGCCGAGTTCGGCGGCGAGCGCTTTCGCGGCCTCGGGCGCGGCATAGCGCAATCGAGTGCCCCAGGCGGCCGAGCGCACGAGGATCGTGAGCTTTGTGTCGCGCAGGATTGCGCCCCACACCTCGGCGGCGAGTTCTGACGGCAAAACACGCCTAAGTGACATAAGCGTGCGTTCCGCTTCCGCGGACCCTTCGCGCAGGCGGCGCAACATTCCCTGACCTTGTCCGAGCAAGTGACTGACGGGGGTCGGGTTTTTCATGCGCTGACGTCGCCCCATGGAGCCGTCGCAAGGTGAAAGTACTTGAGTCTCAAGGAGTTTTTTGGCATCGTGCGCCGGTTGACCAAGACCCGAAGGGGTCCCGCCTGATCATTATGACCTTCAGACGCCTGCTCGCGTACACAGCTGCCGGATTCGCGATGCTCGCGCTCGTGGCCGCGGCGTGGCTTGCGGGCGGCCGCTGGGGCGCGGAAAGTCCGCTCGGCGAATTCACACTTGCGCGCTGGAACGAGGATCTCGCGTTGCAGCGCGAGCAGCTCGCGCACATCCGGCAGGACTCCGTCGACCAGGTCGCGGCACTCGCGACACGGGTCGGGCGCATGCAGGCGCAGCTGATCCGTCTCGACGCGCTCGGCAAGCAGCTCACTGAAGTTGCGAAACTGAAGCGTGGAGAATTCGATTTCGACCAGCCGCCGGCACTTGGCGGACCGGAAACGGGCCCGGGCGAAGGACCGGTCGTGCCGGCGCTGGATTCGATGCTCGACACGATGGACGCGCAGATCGACGATCGCCGCCGTCAGCTCACGGCGCTGCAGAACCTGATCCTGACGCGCGAACTTGCGCGGCAGATCGTGCCGGGCGGTCGGCCGGTCGAGTCAGGCTATATCTCATCGCTTTACGGCCAGCGCACCGATCCGTTCGACGGTAACCAGGCGAGTCACCACGGACTCGACTTCGCGGGGGCGCCGGGCACGCAGGTGCTCGCGGTCGCGGACGGCATCGTGAGCAGCGCGGGACTGGACGGCGGCTACGGCCGGCTGGTCGAGGTCACGCACGGCAACGGCTATGTCACGCGTTACGGCCACAATGCCAAGCTCCTGGTGAGACCCGGCCAGACCGTGAAGCGCGGCGAGCCGATCGCGCTGATGGGATCCACCGGCCGCTCGACCGGCACGCACCTCCATTTCGAGGTGCTGCATGACGGGCGTCCGGTGAATCCGCTGTCGTTCATCCGCCGGTAGTCTCCCGGCTCGAACGAAATACGCCCCGCCGTGTCGTAGTAAACTACCGGTTTTCAGCCGGCTGCAGTCGATTTGGACTCCGGCCGCCGCACCCCCGATCCGAGGTTCCAGTCGCGTGTTGAACGTCTTTACGCGGATTTTCGGCAGCCGCAACCAGCGGCTGCTGCGCCAGTTCGGTGAGCGTGTGAAACGGGCGAACGGATTCGCCGAGCCGCTCTCGAAGATGCGCGACGACGAGCTGCGGTCGCAGACCGAGAAGTTACGCGCGCGCCTCGCCGCCGGCGAGACGCTCGATGACATCCTGCCGGAGGCCTTTGCCACCGCCCGCGAAGCGGCAGTCCGGTCGGTCGGCATGCGGCCGTTCGACGTGCAGCTGATCGGCGGCATGGTGCTGCACGAGGGCAAGATCTCCGAGATGCGGACCGGCGAGGGCAAGACCCTGGTCGCGACGCTGCCGGTCTATCTCAATGCGCTCGCCGGCAAGGGCGTGCACCTCGTGACGGTCAACGAATACCTGGCGCAGCGCGACGCGGAATGGATGGGCCCCATCTATCGCGCACTCGGCCTCACGGTCGGCGTCATCACGAGCGGCCAGCCGCAGGCGGAGAAGCGCGCGGCCTATGCCTGCGATGTGACTTACGGGACGAATAACGAATACGGCTTCGACTATCTGCGCGACAACCTGGCCGCCCGCCTCGAGGATCGAGTCCAGCGCGGCCAACCCTTCGCGATCGTGGACGAGGTGGACTCGATCCTGATCGACGAGGCCCGCACGCCGCTCATCATCTCGGGGCCGGCCGAAGAGAGCACCGAGCTCTACGTAAAGATCAACGAACTGGTGCCGCGATTCAGGCGCCAGGAGACCGAGGAAGGCGAGGGCGACTACTTCGCCGACGAAAAGTCCCGGCAGGTGCATCTGTCGGAGGCCGGTTTCGAGAAGGCCGAGGAACTGATGCAGCAATCGGGGCTGCTGCGCGAAGGCGACAGCCTCTACGACCCGGCCAGCATCCGCCTGATGCACCACCTGAACGCGGCGCTCCGCGCGCACACGCTCTACCAGCGCGATGTCGAATACATCGTTCGTGGCGGCGAGGTGATCATCGTCGATGAATTCACCGGCCGCACGATGCCCGGCCGCCGCTGGTCCGAAGGCCTGCATCAGGCGGTCGAGGCCAAGGAAGGCGTGCGCATCCGCGAGGAAAACCAGACGATCGCGTCGATCACCTTCCAGAACTACTTCCGCCTCTACGGCAAGCTCGCGGGCATGACCGGCACCGCCGACACGGAAGCCTTCGAGTTCCAGCAGATCTACGGGCTCGAGGTCGTGGTTGTGCCGACCCACATGCCGATGATCCGCAAGGACATGTCGGATCTCGTCTATCTCAACCAGAAGGACAAGTTCGAGGCCATCGTTGAGGACATCCGCGACTGCGTGAAACGCGGTCAGCCCGCGCTCGTCGGCACGACTTCGATCGAGACCTCGGAGAACCTGTCCGGCCACCTGAATCAGTCCGGGATACCGCATGCAGTGCTGAACGCCAAGCAGCACGAACGCGAGGCCATGATCATCGCGCAGGCCGGCCGCCCGGGCACCGTAACGATCGCGACCAACATGGCCGGCCGCGGCACGGACATCGTGCTCGGCGGCAATGTCGCGCGCCAGGTGGACCAGCTTCGCAAGGACGGCGTTTTGAACGAGGTGCAGCTTGCCGACCGCGCGCGCGAGCTCGAGAACGAATGGCAGCGGCTGCACGAACAGGTGATCGCCGCCGGCGGCCTGCACATCATCGGCACCGAGCGCCACGAGTCGCGGCGCATCGACAATCAGCTGCGCGGCCGGTCGGGCCGCCAGGGTGATCCAGGCTCCAGCCGATTCTATTTATCGCTCGAAGACAACCTGATGCGCATCTTCGGCGACCCGGAGCGCACGAAATCGCTGCTGAGGACGGTCGGCATGCGCGAAGGCGAGGCGATCGAGAGCGGAATGCTGACGCGCCAGATCGAGCGCGCTCAGCGCAAGGTCGAATCGCACAACTTCGACGCCCGCAAGAACCTGCTCGAGTACGACGACGTCGCCAACGACCAGCGCAAGGTGATCTATCGCCAGCGCACCGAAATCATGTCCACCGACGACATCGCGGGCGTCATCAAGGACGTCCGCACGGAGGTGGTGAACGCGATCGTCGCGCAATACATTCCGCCGGACAGCGTCGAAGAGCAGTGGGACGTCGCGGGACTCGAGCAGGCGTTCGAGCGGGACTTCGCCGTACAAAGCGGGCTTGCGGCCTGGCTCTCGGAGGACTCGTCGAGACACGGCGCCGAGGCCGCGGAGCGGCTGCTTGCCGCGATCGAAGCTGCGTATGCGGAGAAAGCACGCCAGGTCGGCGAGCCGGTCATGCGTCATCTCGAACGCGCGGTGATGCTGCAGCAACTCGACATGCACTGGCGCGAGCACCTGGCCGGCATGGATTACCTGCGGCAGGGCATTTATCTGCGTGCCTATGCTCAGAAGAATCCGAAACAGGAATACAAGCGGGAGGCTTTTGCGTTATTCACAGCCATGCTGGACCGCATTCGCTCCGATACCGTGATGCTGTTGCAAAGGCTGCAGGTGCGCACGGAGGAGGAGATCGAGCGTGAGGAGGCCGAGCGGCAGCAGCGGCTGCTGAGCCGTATGCAGCTCCAGCATGCGCCGCCTCCGGAACTCGCCGCGCAGGCGCCGCCCGCGATTGCGGCCGGCGGGCCCAGGCAGCCGGATGCTCCGCAGCCCGCGGTCGCGCCCTTCGTCCGCGAAGAAAAGAAGGTCGGCCGCAATGAGCCCTGTCCCTGCGGCTCGGGCCGCAAGTTCAAGCACTGCCACGGCGCGCTAAAGCAGGCCGGCGGCTAGCGGCGCTTGAGACCGGCGCAGACAGACCACAGATGGCAGGTCCTGCCGAAATTCATGTGATTGCGGGTGCGATTTCAGACGCGGACGGCCGCGTCCTGATCGCGCAGCGCCCACGCGGGCGGCACATGGCCGGCCGCTGGGAGTTCCCGGGCGGGAAGCTCGAGCCCGGTGAAGATCCATTCGCGGGGCTCAGGCGCGAGCTCGCCGAGGAGCTCGGCATCATCGTGCGCGATGCCCGGGCGCTCATCCGCCTGCGCCACACCTATCCGGACCGGGTCGTGCTGCTCGACGTCTGGCAGGTGACCGCCTACGACGGCGAACCGCAGCCGCTCGATTCGCAGGCGCTCACCTGGGCGCGGCCCGACGATCTCCCGAAACACGACCTGCTCGAAGCCGATCGCGCAATCGTCACCGCCTTGCGTCTGCCGCGACTCGCGCGTTACCTGAACCGCGCCGAGGAACTCAAGACGCTGAAAAGCAGCGCGGCGCAGACGGTCCTCTGGGAATTGCCCGAAGGCGGCGGCGAAGCGCTTGACGCCGAGGCGGTCAGTGCGGCGCGCGCGGCAGGTCATCGCGTCTTCATCGCAGGCGGGGACATCGACGCCGTGCGCGCCGCCGCGATCGCCGGCTGCGATGGCGTCGTGCTGCGCTGGCTCGGGCAAAACCTGCACGTGGATCGCAGCGGCGCCTTTCTGGTCGGCGTGCATTGCGAGGACGCCGAAGGCGCCATGCAGGCGGTCGCCGAAGGAGCCCACTTTCTCGTGATCGCGCCGGACGACGGGCCCTTGTCGGAGCGACTCCTCGCGCGAGTCTGCGAATTGGTCGGTCGCCCCGTTTTCGCGGGCTGGTATCCGGACGCGCGGCGCCTCGAACGCCTTCAGCTCGCCGGCGCCCACGGCTGCGCTATCCGCCGCTGAAGGGGACGTTCACCTTTGCCG
>JANLWE010000075.1:0-2886 GCA_031364365.1 Gammaproteobacteria bacterium
CCCCCTCGGCGATGCTGCGGATCGCCACGCTGGCCTCGCTCGGCGCGGGCGGGCTGGGCCTGCTGCTGGCCTGGAAGATGCGCGATATTGTCGACATCCTCCAGTTCGGCTTCACGCTCAACTCGGCCGGCCTGTTCCTGCCGACGATCGCGGCACTGTGGACGGACCGGATCCCCGCTTTTGCCGCGTTCTGGAGCACGAGCGCATCGCTCGCAACAGTCATCGCCTGGCGCGTCGCGGCGGTTGCAGGCGCGGGCGGCATCTTCGCCTGGGATCCGCTCTGGCCGGGCCTCGCCGTTTCGGCGCTGCTGCTGTTCGGCCTGACGGTCGCGCGCGCGCGGTGAAAATCGTCTTCGCCGAAATGCCGGAAGCGGCCGGCCGCGACCTGTCGGTCGAACGAGAGCATCTGCCCGCGGCGGCGCGGATCGAACACTTCATCTATCGCGGCGATCAAGGCGCGCTGATCACCGCCTGCCGCGATGCCGACGCCATCGTGACGGACTACGTTCCATTCGATCGCGCCGTCCTGCCGGGGCTCGAGCGATGCCGCATCATCTCGGTGGCGGCGACCGGCTGGGACTGCGTGGATGTGCGGGCCGCGGCGGACAAGGGGATCCGCGTGAGCAGTGTCGGCGAATACTGCACCAACGAGGTCGCCGACCATACGCTCGCGCTGCTGCTGGCGCTCAACCGCCATCTGCTCGCGTATCACCATCAGGTACAGACCGATCGCGACTGGCGCTGGAATGTGGTCCACGGTGTCAAACGGCTTGACGGCCAGACCCTGGGTCTCATCGGATTCGGCCGCATTGGCCAGGCGGTGTGCCGCCGCGCGCTCGGCTTTGGCCTGCGGGTTATCGCCTGCGATCCGCGGGTCGATGCGGAAACGGCAAACCGTCATGGCGCGCGCCTCGCCGATCTCGAGACACTGCTGGCCGAAGCAGACATCGTCAGCCCCCACTGCAACCTCGACGCCAGCAATCGCGGCCTGCTGAACCGCGCGACTTTCGCGCGGATGCGGCGCAAGCCGCTGCTCCTGAACGTCGCGCGCGGTGCATTGATCGTCGAAGCCGACCTGGTGGAAGCTCTCGACCGCGGCCTCGTCGCCGGCGCGGCACTCGACGTGCTGGCTGAGGAATCGCCTGACCTGTTGCGGCATCCGCTCGCCGGCCGCCGCGATGTACTGCTGACGCCGCACGTGGCGTTCTATTCGGAGTCTGCGATGGCCGACCTGCGACGAATTTCAGCGCAGAATGTCCGCGACTTTCTTGAAGGCCGTCCGGATGAGGTGTTTCGCCTGGTTTCGCCGGCGGAGGGTGCGACATGAGCCTGGCTGCGACTTTCGATGGCGCACCGGAACAAGGCACGATCAATTTCAGCGTCGGACAGCCCTCCGCCGACCTGCTGCCACTGGAACTGCTACGCGGTGCCTGCGAACGATTCTTTGCAGGCGCGGTGCCGCTCGAGCTGAACTACGGGGAACGCCAGGGCGATCCGCGATTCCGCGCGGCGCTCGCGGACTTCCTGCGCGCGGCCGGCGATTCCTCCGCCAGCCCGCAGTCGTTGATGCTCACCGCCGGAATATCCCAGTCGCTGGATTTTGCCTGCAGCCGCTTCACGCGGCCCGGGGATACGGTGTTTGTCGAAGAACCCAGCTACCCGTATTCGTTTCAGATCTTCCGCGACCACGGATTGAACATCGTCGGCATACCGCTCGACGGACAGGGAATGGATCTGGAGATCTGCGAACGCGAGTTTGCACGGCACCAGCCGAAACTCCTGTACACGATCCCGGCTTACAACAACCCGACCGGGCTGACACTCAGCCAGGAGCGCCGCGCGCGGCTGGTCGAGCTCAGCCGCAAACACGATTTCATCATTGCGGCCGATGAGGTTTACCAGCTGTTGCACCATGGCACACCGCCGCCGCCATCGCTCGGAACGCTGGTCGACCACGGCAACGTGCTTTCTTTCGGGTCATTCTCCAAGATCCTCGCGCCCGGCCTGCGGCTCGGCTGGATCCAGACCAATCCGGAACTGATGCGCGTCCTGATGGCGAGCGGCCCACTCGTGAGCGGCGGCAACTTCAACCACTTCACCTCGCATGTTGTTCGCCAGCTGCTCGAAGATGGCCACCTGACATCTTTTGTCGCGCAGCTGCGCTTGAATTACACGGCGCGGGCGGAGGCGATGGACACGGCCTTGCGCACACACCTCGGCGACATCGCGACCTGGCGGAAACCGCAGGGCGGCTATTTCTTCTGGCTCGAGCTGCCCGCCCACCTCGATGCCGCGGAACTTCAGGCGGCGGCGCGCAAAGCCGGTACCGGATTCCTGCCCGGCACGGCCTGTTCCACCTCCGAAGGCCTGAAGAATTGCCTGCGTCTCAGCTTTGCGCATTACACGGTGCCCGAGATTCACGACGGCATCGCGCGCCTGCGGCGGGCTTTCATCCAGTGAGTGGGACCAGCGGTCCTGCGGGCACACTGGAGGTCGCCCTCGCGCATGCCACGCGGCTGGTCGAGGGCGAGCCCGCGCTCGCGGTTGAGCAGGCTCAGGAAATCCTCAAGGTCGTCCCGAATCACCCGCCCGCCATTTTTCTCCTCGCCACCGCACTCCAGCGCGCGGGCCGCGGTGACGAGGCGATTGTCGCGCTGCGAAAAACCGTCGAATTGAGCCCTGATCACCCCGAAGCCTGGCGGGTCCTCGCCGATCACCTCCTGGCGGTTGGCGACGCAGAGGGCGCCGACAGGGCCTATGCCCGTCACATCCATGCCTCGACGCGCAGCCCCGCGTTGCAGCAGGCGGCGGTCGCGATGCTCCGAAAGGACATTCCGAGGGCCGAGGCATTGCTGAAGGCGCATCTGATGCGGGTGCCGACCGATG
>JANLWE010000090.1:0-8244 GCA_031364365.1 Gammaproteobacteria bacterium
CGCGAATACGTGCTCGCGCGCCAGCTCGACAGCGGCCTTTACAACTCGGCTTTCGTGTTGCCCGCCGAACTCGAGCGCCAGGTGGCGCTTCGCAGCGAAACGCGAAGCCTCGGCTGGGTCACGCTGCCGGCGGCGCAGTTCGTGGACGCCGTCAAGCTCGACGGTGCCGCAATCCAGTCGTACTACGAGGCCAACACGCAGCGCTACCAGAAAGAGGAGCAGGCGACGGTCGACTTCATCGAGCTCGACATTGATGCGTTTGCCGCAAAGGTAACCATCACCGATGAGCAGCTCCACCAGTATTACGAAGAGAACAAGGCGCGCTACACCCAGGCCGGCCGGCGTCAGGCCCGCCACATCCTGATCGAGGTCGGGGACGACGCGGCTGCCGCCGAGGCACGCGCGAAGCGCGCCTACGAGCGCGCAAACGCCGGCGAGGACTTTGCAAAGCTCGCGCGCGAGCTATCGACCGACCCTGGATCGAAGGAGTCCGGCGGCGATCTCGGCTTCGCCGAGCGCGGCGATTTCGTCGCGCCGTTCGCCGATGCCGTGTGGAGCATGAAACCGGGTGAAATCCGCGGGCCGGTCAAGACGGAGTTCGGCTGGCACGTCATCAAGCTCGAGGGCGTTGCCGAGGAATCTGTCCGCAGCTTTGACGAAGTGCGGGCGGAACTCGAGCCGGAAATGCGCCGCGCGCAAGTTGAGAAGGCATTCGGAGACGCGCAGGAGGAACTCGACACGCTCTCATTCGAGGCCTCGGGCGATCTCGCCGCCGTCGCCGCGAAGATGAATCTGCCGATCAGGCGCGCTGCGGGGTTCACGCGCGCTGGCAGCTCCGAGCTCAATGCGACGCCGCAGTTGATGGATGCCGTGTTCGCGGCCGATGTGCTTGCAGGCCGCGAATTACGGACGGTCGAACTTGCGCCCGGGCGCATCGTCGCGCTCGGTGTCAGCGCGCACGTGCCAGCCCACCCGCGGCCGCTCGACGAGGTGCGCGCACAGGTCGTCGAATCGGCCCGGCTCGACTCGGCCGGCAAACTCGCGGTGGCCCGCGCCACAGAGATCGCCGCGGATTTGTCAGAAGGCGCGGCCTGGGATGCCGCGACGACGCAGTGGCGAAACGAGGCTTCGACGCAGTCTCCGAAGCCGGTGCGCCGCGACGATGCCACGGTGCCTGCCGAAATCCGCGATGCCGCATTCCGTTCAGAGGCGCCTGCGGGCAAGGCGCGCTACGGTGTCGCGGCGCTCGCAAACGGGGACAGCGCGATCTGGACACTGATCGCGGTTGCACCCGGCAATCTCGCGGCGCTTCCGCCGGATCAGGGCAAGCAGGAACACGACGCAGCACGCGATCGCGCAGCGATGTCCGACGCGAACGTCTATGTCATGTTGATGCGGGCGGGTGCGGACGTCGACGTAAATCCGCAGTTGTTCGAGTAAGGGGCGATCGGCCGTTTTCTTGGACGGCCGGACCGACCCTCGCTCGCTCCGCCGGAACTTTAGTCACTCGCTCGGGGGTCCGGCCGTCCAAAACGGCCAATCGCCGTAGCCGACCACTGGAATTCACGTCGCGACTGCTGAAACCGTTATGAAGCGACGACTGGCCGCGTGAGGCTCGGGCCTGGCGGGGCCCGAGTGAGCGACTAAAGTTCCGGCGGAGCGAACGAGAGACTGCCCGCCAGGCCCGAGCCCAGGGCGGCTCGATCCCGCGTTATTCCGGAAAGCTCATCCCGACGTGGGAATACCCGGCGTCGACGTACAGCGTCTCGCCCGTGATGCCCGCCGCCAGATCCGAACACAGAAACGCTGCAGCGTTACCGACGTCGTCGATTGTGACGTTCCGCTTGAGCGGCGACACCTGCTCGACGTGGTGCAGCATCTTGCGGAAACCGGGAATGCCGGCCGCCGCGAGCGTCTTGATCGGGCCCGCCGAAATCGCATTCACCCGGATGTTCTTCGCGCCGAGATCCGCCGCGAGAAACCGCACGTTGGCCTCGAGACTCGCCTTCGCGAGTCCCATGACGTTATAGGAGGGAATCGAGCGCACTGCGCCGAGGTAGGAGAGCGTCAGCATGGCGCCCGCCCGGCCTTCCATCATCGGCAGGCCTGCGCGCGCAAGCGCGGTGAGGCTATAGCTCGAGACATCGTGGGCGATTCCGAAATTCGCGCGTGTCGTCGCCTCGACGAAGCTGCCGGTCAGCGCCTCGCGCGGCGCGAAGGCGACGGAATGGACGATGACGTCGAGCGACTTCCACTCGTCCTTCAGGCGCGCGAAGGCGGCGTCGATCTCGGCGTCGATACCGACGTCCATCGGCATGACGAGTTTCGACCCGAGCGCACCGGCGAGCTCGACGACGCGTTCCTTGAGTCGGTCGCTCTGGTAGCTGAATGCGAGCTCGGCGCCTTCGCGCTGCATTGCCTTCGAAATGCCCCAGGCGATCGAACGATCGGTCGCGAGCCCGACGATCAGGGCTTTCTTGCCTGCGAGGAACCCCATGCCATCCCTCCAACCCGACTCAGCCGCCGATGCCCGATTCTCCGCCGACTTGGATAGTCAGGGATTGCCCGGCGCGCAGTACGGTGCTGCGCCCCATGTTATTCCATGCCTGGAGCTGGCGGATGCTCACCTCGAACCGGCGCGCGATGCCGGAAAGGGTGTCGCCGCTCCGTACCTTGTAGTTGACCTTGCCGGCCTTGGCGACCTGCGTTTGGCTGCCGCTCGCCTGCTGCTGTGCATTGCCGCCGCTGCCGGCGACCTGGAGCCGCTGGCCGGGCTGCAGCACCGCTTTGGCGGTGAGGTTGTTCATCCGCGCAAGCTGCGGCACGGTCATGCCGTAACGACGCGAAATCGACCACAGTGACTCGCCGCTGCGGACGCGATGCGTGCGCCGCTCCATGTCCGAGCCGAGGCCGGCGCGGAGTTGCGAAACGTCGCCGGCGGGCACCCAGAGCTGGTCGCCGGGCTGGAGATCCGCGCGCTTGCCGGAATTGACGCGTTCCAGGAAGTTCTCTGGCACCTTGTACGTACCGGCGATCGACGCGAGCGATTCGCCCGGAGCGACCGTGTGGACGTCGAGACGCGCGCGCGAATTGGCGTCGAGTGCGGCGAGCTTCGTCACGAAGCCGTCTGCGACGACTTCGGGGATCAGCACGCGGTGCGGGCCGTCGGGGTCGGTGACCCAGCGGTTCCACGCAGGATTCAGCGCATGCAGCTCCTCGGAGTCGACACCCGCAAGCTCGGACATCAGGCGGAGATCCACCGGGCCGTCGGTCGGGACGATCCGGAAATAAGGCGTGTCCGGAATCGGCGGCAGGTAGAAGCCATACTTTTCCGGCTCGCGGATCATCTTCGCGAGCGCAACCAGCTTCGGCACGTAAGCGCGCGTTTCCGCCGGGAGCGAAAGCGAGAAGAAGTCGGTCTTGCGGCGCAGCGCGAAATTGCGGTTGATGGCGCGCTGGATGTTGCCGGGGCCGTAGTTGTACGCGGCAATCGCCAGGAACCAGTCGCCGTCGAACCGGTCGCGCAGGCTTTCGAGGAATTCGAGCGCCGCGCGGGTCGATTCGACCACGTCGCGCCGTTCGTCTTTCCAGTAGTTGCGATGCAGGCCGTAGCGCTCGCCGGTCGGCGCGATGAATTGCCAGAGTCCGGATGCGTGGCTTCGCGAATACGCGAACGGATTGAATGCGCTCTCGACCACCGGCAGGAGCGCGAGGTCGCCGGGCAGACCCCGCGCCTCGACCTCGTTGGCGACGTAGTACAGATAGCGCTGAGCCCGGCCGAAGACGCGGACCAGGTAATCGGGATTGCGCTGCAGCCATTCGATCTCGCGGTCCACGCGCTGGTGCTCGACGTCCGGCAACGAGAGCTGGCCGCGAATCCGTACCAGCACGTCGCCATGGGCAATCGTGGGCGCGAGCGGCTCCACCGTGGGCGCCTGCGCTTCCAATGACTCGGGCGGTGATCCCGGCGCCTCATCCGCATCGGGGAAGGCCACCTCGCCGGAATCGTTGACGATCTGCGGGTCCGGGAGCGGCGCGGGTGCCGCCGGGGGCGTCGTGGCGCAGCCCGCCGCAAGGGCCGCGAGGGTGGCGAGCAGTAGCGCGCAAGTGCGCTTGATTCGCAAGTCAGTCATTGAAACGTATCCTTCCAGCTGCGAACCTCGGCGAACACGGCAGCCGGCGTCGGCAGCATCCTGCCAGCGCGGCGTTCGGCCGATGATTTGACATTTTCATGCCGACTTCGCAGAAATGGATTGACGCGCTTCTCAAGCTTGATCGTTGACGGCAGCGTGGGGCGGCCTTTCGCCCGTAGCGCCGTCGCCCGTTTGACATAGTCCATTATGTCCGAGTTGCCGGACTCGACGGCCGTCGCAAAACGCAGATTGGCCAGGGTGTACTCGTGGCCGCAAAAAACCTGGGTGTCATCCGGCAGCCCTGCCAGGGCTTCTAGCGAGGCAAACATCTGGTCCGCGGTCCCCTCGAAGAGCCGCCCGCAGCCCGCACTGAACAGGGTGTCGCCACAGAAGAGCGCCCCATGACCGACATAGGCGATGTGGCCCGCCGTGTGGCCGGGTACGTCGAGCACCCCGAACTCGAGACCAAGACCGGCGAGCCGCGCGCGGTCGCCGGTTCCGAGCCGCGTTACCTCGACCGGCATGCGTTCGCGCCCCGGCCCGAAGACCGCGGCACCAGTTGCAGCGACGAGTTTGGCGGCGCCGCCGACGTGGTCCGCGTGATGGTGTGTCAGAAGTATCGCTTCGAGGCGCAGTGAATCGTCCGCGAGCGCCGCGAGCACCGGGGCCGAATCACCCGGATCGACGACGACGACCGCGCTCGGATCGCGCGCGCCGCGGATCATCCAGATGTAGTTGTCCTGAAAGGCCGGAATTGGCCTGACGTCGAGCATGCATAAGTTTGCGGCAATCGAGCCCCGACGGCCAACTGGCCGCGACGGCGGGGCGGCGGTTATGCTTTCACCATGGCCCCGCAAGTTCACGACCTCGACGCCTGGCTCGCCGGGCCACTCGGCGCGATGCTGCTCGAGCAGGAACGCGGGTGCGTCGGGGGCGCGCTCGAATGCGCCTTCGGTCTGCATTGCCTTCAGGTCGGCGCCTGGGGCGATCCCGAGACTTTCCTCTCGCTCGCGCGCACGCGGCGCGCGGCGCTGGTCGCAGGCGGCGCGGCGAAGGGCGCCGGCCTCATCGCCGAACCCGCGGCGCTCGCGCTGCAGTCCGACAGCGTGGACGTGATGCTGCTGCCGCACACGCTCGAGTTCGCGCCGGATCCGCATGAAGTGCTGCGCGAAGCGGCGCGCGTGCTGACCGGGGAGGGCGAGCTCGTCGTGCTCGGATTCGAACCGTTCAGCAGCTGGTCGCTCCGACATGCCTTCACCCATGACGGCTGTCCACCCGGGCTCTGCCGCACGATCTCCGCACAGCGGCTGACCGAGTGGCTGAAGCTTGTCGGCTTCGAGGTCGGAGTCGCCAAGCGCTATCTCTATGCGCCGCCGCTCGCGAGCTTGCACACCGGCAAGGCGCGCGGCGTGTTCGAGCGTCTCGGCCGCCGCGCCTGGCCGCGATTCTCGGGCGCCTACCTGCTGCACGCGCGCAAACGCGTCCATTCGATGACGCCCGTGCGCCTGCGCAAGCGCCTGCGCACTGCCGTCATCGGCGGTCTCGCCGAGCCCGCCGCGCGGCGCGTCTCTTGAGCCGCGTCGAGATCTACACGGACGGCGCCTGCCGCGGCAATCCGGGGCCCGGCGGCTGGGGCGCGTTGATGCGCGTCGGGGATCGCGAACGCGAGATTTACGGCGGCGAGCCTGCGACCACCAACAATCGCATGGAGCTGACCGCTGCGATCCGCGCGCTCGAGTCGTTGAAACGCCGCTGCCAGGTCGCGGTTTATTCGGATTCAACGTACCTGCGGGACGGCATCACGACCTGGCTTGCCGACTGGAAGCGCCGCGGCTGGAAAACCGCCGATCGCAAGCCCGTCAAGAATCAGGATCTCTGGGAGCAGCTCGAAGCGCTCGCCGCGTCGCATGATGTCGAATGGCACTGGGTGCGCGGCCATGACGGCCATCCGGAGAACGAGCGCGCGGATCTGCTCGCGAACCGCGGCATCGACGAATTGCGCTAACTGGTATCCTTTCGCACCGTGCGCCAAATCGTCCTCGACACCGAAACGACAGGACTCGAGCTCTCCGACGGGCATCGTGTCATCGAGATCGGCTGCATCGAGCTCGTGAACCGTCGCCCGAGCGGGCGCAGCTGGCATCGCTACTTGCGGCCTGAGCGTGAAGTCGAGCCGGGAGCGCTCGCGGTGCATGGAATCACGAACGAATTCCTGGTGTCGCAGCCCTTGTTCGGAGAGGTCGCCGCCGAGTTTCTCGAGTTCATCGACGGCGCCGAACTCGTGATCCATAACGCGCCGTTCGACATCGGGTTCCTCGACGGCGAACTCGCGCGTGCCGGGACCGGGAAGACCATCGCCGCGGTCTGCCGCGTCCTCGACACGCTCGCGCTTTCGAGGCGAATGCACCCCGGCCAGCGCAACAGCCTGGACGCACTCTGCAAGCGCTACAACGTGGATAACTCCGGCCGCGACCTGCACGGAGCGCTGCTCGATGCGCGAATCCTGGCCGATGTCTATCTTGCGATGAGCGGCGGCCAGGCGGCGCTCGGGCTCGACGCGAGCCCTGCAGAGGCGGCCTTGGCCGCGGGCCCGGCCGCACGCGGCACGGTGCATATTCCGGTGGTTCCGGCAAGCCCCGCGGAACTCGTGGCGCACGAACGATCGCTCGAAGCCATCGAGCGCGCGTCGAACGGACGGGCGCTTTTCCGCGTGGTGACGCCGAATGGCGCGTAACCGGAACAAGACACCCGAGCTTTCGCTGCGCAACTGCCGCATCGGCGTGATCGGCCTGGGCTACGTTGGGCTCCCGCTCGCGGTCGAGTTCGGCAAGCACTACGAGACGACCGGATTCGACGTGAATCCCGGTCGAATCGCGGAACTGCACCGTGGCAAAGACCGCACGCTCGAAGTCGAGCCTGGGGAGCTCCGCGCGGCGAAGCGCCTGCGCTTCACGACCGAACTGCGGGACCTCAAGGCCTGCCGCGTCTACATCGTCACGGTGCCGACGCCGATCGACGCGGACAAGCGGCCCGACCTGTCGCCGCTCGAGCGCGCGAGCGAGTCGGTCGGCAAGGTCCTGAAGCGCGGCGACATCGTGATCTACGAGTCGACCGTTTATCCAGGCTGTACCGAGGAAGTCTGCGTTCCGATCCTCGAGCGTCACTCGGGTCTCAAGTTCAACCGCGATTTCTACGCGGGCTACAGCCCCGAGCGTATCAATCCGGGCGATCGGGAGCATCGCTTGCCGACGATCCGCAAGGTGACCGCAGGCTCGACGCCGGATGCGGCGGTGTTCGTCGACAAGCTCTATGGGTCGATCATCAAGGCGGGCACGCATCCGACCTCGAGCATCCGCGTCGCCGAGGCCGCGAAGGTGATCGAGAACACGCAGCGCGACGTCAATATCGCGCTCATCAACGAACTCGCGATGATCTTCAACCGGCTCGACATCGACACCGAGGAAGTGCTCGAAGCGGCCGGCAGCAAGTGGAATTTCCTGCCGTTCCGGCCCGGTCTCGTCGGCGGCCACTGTATCGGCGTCGATCCTTATTACCTGACGCACAAGGCGCAGCAGATCGGCTATCACCCGGAGATGATCCTCGCTGGGCGGCGCATCAATGACAACATGGCGCTCTACGTTGCGGGCGAAGTCGTGCGGCTCATGACGGCGAAACGCATTCACGTCAAGTCGTCGCGCATCCTCGTGCTCGGACTGGCGTTCAAGGAAAACACGCCGGACCTCAGGAATTCGAAAGTCGCCGACGTCGTCGCCGAGCTTCGGGAAAACGGTGCGAAAGTCGACGTCTGGGATCCCTGGGTCAGCGCAAAGGAGGCGCGCGAAGAGTACGGGATCAAGCTCGTGCAGCGGCCGACACGCGGCGCCTATGACGCGATCGTGCTCGCTGTCGGTCACCGGCAATTCAAGGCGATGAAGTCCGCGGAAATCCGCCGCCTCGCTCGCCGCAGGCACGTGATCTACGACATCAAGTACCTGCTCGCACGCGACCAGGCCGACGGCCGACTATAGGAGCCTCCGATTGAGTCCCGCATGGGCGCGACCGTGTGCGATATTCGTCCCTGGCAAGGCGCGAGGAGCGATGTGTATCCAGT
>JANLWE010000053.1:0-34560 GCA_031364365.1 Gammaproteobacteria bacterium
TGTCGATACGCGGCCGATCGCGGGTACGCGACCGCGGCTCGCCTCAGGCGATGCGGTCGCGATTGCCGGGTTGACCGGCAGCCCCAAGGAGCGCGCCGAGCACGTCATGCTGATCGATCTCGAACGCAACGACCTCGGCCGCCTCTGCGAGGCGGGCTCAGTCCAGGTCGACGAATTCATGGTCGTCGAGAGCTACGCGCACGTGCATCATATCGTTTCGAACGTGAGTGGCAGGCTACGGGCCGAGGTCGAGCCCGGCGATGTCATCCGTGCGCTGTTTCCGGGTGGGACCATCACCGGATGTCCGAAAGTAAGATGCATGCAGTTGATCGGCGATTTGGAGGGTGTCGGTCGCGGCGCCTATACCGGCGCGATGGGTTATCTTGCGCTCGACGGCAGCCTCGATCTCAATATCCTGATCCGCACGATGACGCTTTGCGATGGCCAGATCGAATTGCGCGCGGGTGCCGGCATCGTTGCGGACTCCGATCCAATGTATGAGCTCGACGAAACCCGCGCCAAGGCCCGTGGCCTGTTGCGGGCGCTCGGAATTTCGGACTGATGCGCATTCTCATCAATGGCCGCGCCGAAGAACGGCTCGACGCCCGCGATCGCGGCCTGCAGTACGGCGACGGCTTGTACGAGACGCTCGCGGTGGTTGCCGGGCGCCCGCGATTTCTCGACTGGCATTTCGAACGCCTGGCGCACGGCGCGACCTGCCTCGGCATTCCGCTGCCGGATTTCGGGAAGCTGCGCGCCGAGCTTGCCGCGGCCTGCCCGGAGGCGCGCGGGGTCGTCAAGGTCATTCTGACGCGCGGCGTGGGACCTCGCGGGTTTCGTCCACCGAGTCATCCCGAGCCGACGCGCATTGTGGCGGCGTCGGCGTGGCCGGACCGAGCAGCGACGCTGTGGTCGGAAGGCGTGCGTCTTGGCTGGTGTCGGACGCGCTATGGCCGCAATCCTGCGCTTGCCGGCATCAAGCACCTGAACCGGCTCGAGCAGGTGCTTGCGCGGGCGGAATGGGATGATGAGAGCATGGACGAAGGCCTGATGCAGGACGATCAGGACCTTGTCATCTCCGCGACCCAGGCCAACGTATTCGCGCGGATCGATGGGAGGTGGACGACGCCGGCGCTTGATCAGTGTGGTGTCGCCGGGATCATGCGTCGTGCGTTCCTCGGTTGGTCCGCGGAAATGGGCGATCCGGTCGTCGCCTGCGCGCTGCCCGCGCGGAAACTGGCTTCGGCAACCCACATCGTCCTGACCAATTCCTTGATCGGCGCGTGGCCGGTTCGGGAGATCGCGGGGCGAAGTCTTGCGCTCGATCCTGGCGTCGCGCAATTCAACGACTGGCTCGTGCGGCAATGAAACGCCATCAGCAATGGCTCGGCCTGCTTGCAGTCCTCGCCATCGCCGCGTGGCTTGGCTGGCGGCAATACGAATTGCGCTGGCTCAGTGAACCAATCGCGGCGATTCACGAGCCCGTGACCTTCGAAGTGGAACCCGGCGCGTCGCTCGCCGCCGTAGCGAGAGACCTCGATGAACGGGGACTGATGGAACGGCCGGGCGCGTGGATTCGGCTCGCCAAGCGCACCGGGGGCGCAACGCGCATCCAGGCGGGCGAGTATCGTCTCTCGCCCAGAACCTCGCCTGCCGCCCTGCTTGCGCAATTCATCGCCGGCGACGTCGTCCTGCATGCCTT
This sequence comes from Gammaproteobacteria bacterium, assembly GCA_031364365.1. Lineage (GTDB taxonomy): Bacteria > Pseudomonadota > Gammaproteobacteria > Steroidobacterales > Steroidobacteraceae > SCUD01. The sequence goes on from JANLWE010000053.1 coordinate 1,703, forward strand.
GACACTTCCGGAGGGCTGGAGCTTTCGCCAGGGGCTGGCGGCAATCCAGGCGCATCCGCAAGTGAAGGTTGAGTTGCGCGGCTTGCACGACAATGAATTGATGGCACGGCTCGGAATCCAGGACGGCCGTCCCGAGGGACAGTTCTTTCCGGACACTTATCTTTTTCCGCGCGGCACCACCGACCGCGAGCTGCTGCTGCAGGCCCACACGCGCATGCAGCGTGAATTGCAGGCAGCCTGGAACCGCCGCGCTGCGGACCTGCCGCTTGACTCGCCCTACGAGGTCCTGATCCTCGCGTCTCTGGTCGAAAAAGAAACAGGCGCGGCCGAGGAGAGGCCACTGATCGCGGGTGTTTTCATCAATCGGCTGCGGATGGGCATGCGTCTGCAGACCGACCCGTCCGTGATCTACGGCCTGGGCGAGAAATTCGACGGCAACCTGCGCCGGCGTGATCTCCTGAACGACACGCCGTACAACAGCTACACCCGTGCCGGACTGCCGCCGACGCCGATCGCGCTGCCGGGGCGCGCTGCGCTTGAAGCGGCGGTCCGCCCGGCCAAGACGAAGGCGCTCTACTTCGTCGCAACGGGTCTCGGCGACGGTCGGCATTTCTTCGCAACCTCCCTGGTCGCGCACAATGCGAATGTCTCGCGGCATCTCTCCAACCTGCGTGGCAATAGCGGCGTTCAGGTACGCTGAGTCGAAATGCGCGGCCGATTCATCACGTTCGAGGGAGTGGAGGGCGTCGGCAAGTCGACGCAGATTGCGCACGCCGCTGAGCACCTTCGCCGGCAGGGCATCGAGCCACTGGTGACGCGCGAGCCGGGCGGCACGCCGCTCGCCGAGAAGCTGCGCGCGCTGGTGCTCGAGCCAATACAGGGTCCCGTGGGCCCGACCGAGGAACTGCTGATCATGTTCGCGGCCCGCGCAAGTCATGTCGCGGCTGTCATCCGTCCGGCGCTGCAGCAAGGGCGCTGGGTGCTCTGCGACCGATTCACCGATGCGACGGAGGCCTATCAGGGCGGTGGCCGCGGCGTGAGTCGCGCCGCCATCCGTCAGCTTGCCCGCATCGCCCATCCGCGACTGACGCCCGACCTGACCTTCATCTTCGATGCGCCGGCCGCCGTCGCAAGTGCGCGCGTGACCCATCGCGGCACTGGTCACGACCGGATCGAAGCCGAAGACACGGACTTTTTTGAGCGAGTCCGCCGGGCTTACCTTGCGATCGCGGCGCGCGAGCCCACGCGCGTACGAGTGATCGACGCGACCCGGCCCGAGGCCGAGGTGGCCGATGCGGTGGCGCAGGCGCTCGATGCCGCCGCGCGGAATCGCGGAGTCTGAGCCATGGCCGCGGCCGAACGCGAAGAAGCCGAAATCCTGCTCCCCGACGTCGGTCCGATGCTGCGGCGGGCGGGCGTGCCGTGGCTTGGGCCGCTCCGCGCGCGCCTGCGTGACATGCTGGATCGTTCGCGACTGCCGCATGGCCTGTTGCTCGCGGGGCCGCCCGGCGCTGGACAGGCGGAACTCGGAGCCTGGACCGCGTCGCGCATTCTGTGCCGGAAGCGGTCGGAGGACGCCTGCGGCAGTTGCGCGGATTGCCGGTTAGTCCTCGCCGGCAGCCACCCGGATTTTTTCTGGATCAACATTCCGGTCGACAAGAAGGAGATCAGCATCAATCAGATGCGATCGCTTTCGGAGGCGCTGACGATGCGCAGCTACCGCGGCGGCGCCAAGGTCGCCGTCATCGCGCCGGCAGAAGCAATGAACGTCCATTCGTTCAACGCGTTGCTGAAGACGCTGGAAGAGCCGCCGGAAGACACTTATATCGTGCTCGCGACGAGCCGGATCGACCGGATGCCGCGGACGATCGCGAGCCGCTGCATGCGGCTTTCACTGCCATTGCCGGCCATGGCTGCGTCGATTGAATGGCTTGCCGGAGTTGAAGGGCGGAGCGACTGGGCGGCATTGCTCGAACTCGCAAACGGAGCCGCGTTCCTGGCCGAGGACTATGCCCGTGAAGGAATCGGCGAACTCGATGCCGAGATGCAGGAAGCCATTGCGGCCGCGACGGAGGGCCGGCTCGATCTCATCGGTTTCGCCAAGACCTGCGCGGCCAAGGCACCTGCCGTGCGCCTCGTCTGGTTCGAATCCTGGCTTACGCGCAGCTTGAAGGATGCCGTTCTGGCTAGTGATCTGGTCAACAATAATCGTTTACCATGGTTGCGGCAGCCCGGTCTTGAAACCAAGATACGGGCGGGCTTCGAGCTGCTGGACAAGTTGCGGGAAGCGCGGCAGCGGGTGGGCGGTTCGCTGAATACGCAGCTCCTCTTTGAGGGGCTCTGGATCTCACTGGCAGCCCTGGTCGAAAAGCCACGGGGCGAGGTGGCGGAGTGAACGAATTGAAAATGCGGGCGCCATCCACCAAGCCTGGGCTTCTGACCCTGACGATCAAGGACAAGAGCGCCCTGTATCTCGCCTACATGCCGTTTGTGAAGAACGGCGGCCTGTTCATTCCGACCAACAGCAGCTATCGCCTTGGCGACGAGGTTTTCATGCTCCTCAACCTGATGGGCGAGGAGGAGAAGCTGCCGGTCGCGGGACGGGTGATCTGGCTTACGCCGAAAGGCGCCCAGGGCAAGCGCACGGCGGGCATCGGCGTGCAGTTCAGCGAACAGGATCGCGGCACAACGCAGAAGAAGATCGAGTCCTATCTCGCCGGCGCGCTCGGCGGAGACAAGGCGACGCATACGATGTGATCGGCTGAAGGGGACGTTCACCTTCGCCACGTTGCGGTGAAGGTGAACGTCCCCTTCAGCCGATCACTCCGGCCCGAGCTGATTTCCCGACATGCCTCCCTGGAGGCAATAGGCATCAAATCCGCGTTCGCTCAGCAGGAACGCTGCGGCGGAACTGCGCCGTCCGGTATCGCAGACCGCGATGTACGGGACCTTGGTGTCGAGTGTCTTCACCTTGAGCCGGATGAAATAGAGCGGCACGTTGAGCGCATCGTCGAGGTGGAAGGTCTCGAACTCGCTCGGCAGGCGCACGTCGAGCCATTTCGCGCCGCGCTCGACCAGCTCGCGCGCATGGGGCAGTTCGACCCAGTGCAGCAGCGGCTCGTTCAGGAGCTCACGGAAATCGTCCTTGCCAAGCCGGACCAGCGCGCCGTCGGTCTGCATCGTGATGGTCGCATTGCGCTTCGCATCCGAGATCAGCGCCTCTTCGCCGAAGGATTCACCGACGCCGAGTTCGGCAAGCTTGAGACCGTCGCGATTCATGGGCGTCTCGCGCGTCACGACGGCTGAGCCCTTCGTGATTACGTAGAAATAGTCGCCGTCGTCGCCCTGCTTGATGACAACCTCACCCGAGCGGCAGGCGACGTGCTGCATGCGCATGAAGAGCGCCTGGAGATTGGCCGGCGGGATGCGGTGAAAGGCCTTGGTCTGCAGCAGCACCGTCATCCAGTCGTCGCCGGCTGCCCCGCCGCCACCGGCGATCTCGCTGACTTCGTAGGAACCGGTCTGGTCCCAGGTGATCATTACGTCGAGCAGGTCGGAGTCGATCGCGACGAAGGAGACGTCCGAGAGCGCCCGCGCGGTGAATCGCCGCGGCTGGCCCGGGGCGACCGCGATGCGGGCCTCCGGCGTGCCGGCGCGGAGCATCGAAACCGTGCGGTCACCGACGCGAAGTTCGAGCTCGCCGCCGACCAGATAGATCGTGCGCTTGTCCGACTCGCCTTCCTTGAACAGCACGCGACCGGAATCGAGTTCCTGCAGGCGGGTCTTTCGCGAAAGCGCGTGCAGGTTTTCGCGCTTCAGTCCGTCCAGCGGGCTGAAGCTTCGAAGCACATCGAGTTCGACCGGCTTGTCTGACATTTCGTTAGGCGAATCCGCGGCGCAATTGCCGCCCCTTGCGGGCGCGAATCCTATCATAGCCTCATCGGGCTGCTGCGAGCGCGGCCCAGCCGGCATCCGGACGAAAACGCGGTCCATGCGTTGCGGCAAGTTGCTCGAGACGCGCGACAATCGAAGGCACGCCGCGTGCGCGCGCATAGTGCAGCGGACCTCCGCGGAACGGCGCGAAGCCGGTGCCGAAGATCATCCCGGCATCGAGCAGATCTGCATCGTCGGCGACGCGCTCGCGGAGGCACGCGACCGCTTCATTGAGGTACTGCAGGATGAGCCGGTCCGCAAGATCCTCGGGCGCGCGGCCCGCAGCCGGCGGCTTGACCGGCTTGCCGTCCCGCCATTCGTAATAGCCGCGACCGGATTTGCGCCCGATGTGACCGGCGGCAATGAGCTCGGCAGTGCCCCGCGGCACTGGCAGGCCGAACGCATCGGCGAGGATCTTGCCGACGTGCGAGGCGACGTCGAGTCCGACGGTATCCGCGAGTTCGATCGGACCCATCGGCATGCCGAACTCGACTGCGGCGCGATCGATCAATGCGAGCGGCACGCCTTCGTCTGCGGCGAGCATCGCCTCAGTCATGTAGGGCATCAGCACGCGATTCACGACGAAGCCGGGCGAGCTCCGGCAGGGCAGGGGCAGTTTGTCGAGCCGGCGCGTGAAGGCGAGCGCGTCCTCGACAATGTCGGCGCGGGTCAGCTCCGAGCGGATGACCTCGACCAGCATCATCTTCGCGACCGGATTGAAGAAGTGCAGCCCGACCAGGCGGCCTGGATCCGACAGGCCGCGCGCCAGCCCCTCGAGCACGATGCTCGACGTATTCGTCGCCAGCACGGCCTCGGGTTTCATCGCCGGCTCGAGCTTCGCGTACAGCGCCCGCTTCGCGTCGGCATTCTCGAATATCGCCTCGATCACCAAATCGGCGCGCGGGACGCCAGCACCCTCGACGTCGGCCGTGAGCCGGGCCGCCATCTCGGCCGCCTTGCCGGGGCCGCGAGCGCGCTTGCCGAAGAACTCCCGCGCGCGGGCGAGCGCGGGCTCGACGTACTTCATCTCACGGTCTTGCAGCGTGACGGTGAAGCCGCGCGAGGCACACCAGGCCGCGATGTCGCCGCCCATGACGCCAGCACCGACGACGTGCACGTGACCCACTTTGCGGGTGGACTGGCCGCCGAGAGCCTTGAGCCGATTCTGGAGAAAAAATACGCGAACGAGATTTCGCGACGATTCGCTGAGGAAGAGCCGCGCGATCGAGCGTGCCTCGGCCTCGTAGGCGGCGGTACCGGCGGCGCCAAAACGCGCAAAGAGATCGAGGATGGCGTACGGCGCGGGGTAGTGTTCTGGCTTCGCGCGGCGCGCGACTTGCTTGCGAGCCTGGGCGGCGACGAATGAGCGGACGAGCGGCCAGCAGAGCAACCGCTTGCTGAAGGGCGGCCGCTGCCGGGACGGGGCGGCGAGCGCAATCTCGCGGGCCGCGGCATTGAGCTTGTCCCTCGGCACAAGCCGGTCGATCAAGCCGAGCTTCAGGGCCTCATCACTCCGGAGCGATCGTCCGGTCAACATCATGTCGAGCGCGGCGGCTGCGCCGACGAGCCGCGGTGCCCGTACGGTGCCGCCGAATCCTGGATGGACACCGAGCATCACCTCGGGCAGTCCCAGGTTGAGCTTGCCGTCATCGGCGGCGACGCGATAGTCGCAGGCAAGGGCGAGTTCGAGTCCGCCGCCCAACGCGAATCCGTGAATCGCCGCCACGGTCGGCATCGGCAGCGCCTCGATCCGGTCGAATACGAGCTGGCCGGTGCGGACCAGCTGGTACGCCTGCTCGAGATCCGAAAAGCCGCCGAACTCGGAGATGTCCGCTCCGGCGACGAATCCGCTTTCCTTGGCCGAGCGGATCACAACCGCCCGCGGGCGAGATGCTTCGATTTGCGCAAGGCGTTCGTTCAGTTCCCGCATCGGGGCACTGCCCAGGGTATTGGTGCCGCTGCCCTGGAGATCGAAGGTCAACCAGGCAATGCGGTCGGAATCGGTTTCAAGGCGCCAGTGCATTACAGGGCTCATTATGCCTTGGCGATCGCTTCCGCATCCGGCGCGCGGACGAAATCCGGATCAATTTCGAAATCAAAGACCAGCGGGAGATGGTCGGAGAGGGGCACCGTCGGGATGTCGAATCCTTTCGGGATGATGCCCTTGCCGTACAGGATGAAATCAAGTTCCTTGCGCGGCCAGCGGCTCGGGTAGGAGGGCAGGCCCGCGATGTTGGCGCTCCTCAAGCCCGCCGCCTGCATAAACAGGTAGATCTCATGTTCGCCCCAGAACGTATTGAAGTCGCCGGCGACGATCACGGGTTTGGTCTGGCGCTGCACCAGTTGGTGCAGGTGCCGCAGCTGGTAATGGCGATGACGGAACTTGAGTGACAGATGCACCAGGAACACCGCAACATTTTCGAGTTCGAGCTCGATGATCAGCTTCTTGATGCCGGTCTCGAAGTAGTGGAACCGCTCACCGTGCACCCGCGGCGCCGCCAGGAAGGCGTTCGCCTGCTTGCGCACGATCGGCATGAACTGGTTGAGCGAGTCCTCGCCGTACTTGCACTGGTAGGTCGAGAAGTGCGAGAGGTGACTGGCGATGAACTCGGCCTGGTTAATCATCCCGCTGCGGATCGAGCCGGTGTCGACCTCGATCAGGCCGACGATATCGGGGTCGCGTTCCTTGATGAAATCGGTGATGCGCTCGAGGATCTGGCGGCTGCTGCGCAGGTAGCCCGCGCCGGGTACCGGAAGATGGAACGCCGCCCCGGTTCCGGTCGCGTAGCGGATGTTGTAAACGAGCAGTCGCATCAGCGGTGCCGGTTCCAGAGTCCCGTTAAAAGAGTATTCTAGGCGCTGGGCGGCAACGGAGTCGGCACACGTGACGGAAGCTAACCCGATCCGGCTTTTCGTCACTCATCTGTATGCGCCGGATGAGTCCTATTTCCGCGTCTTCGAGTACCTGGAAAGCCAGCCGAACTTCTATTACACCAATCTCGCCTCGCCGGAGAAACCACCTCGCAGCAAGGAAAAAGAGGCGATTCGCGAGGATCTGCGCCGCCAGATGACTGATGCGGAAGTCGTGGTCGTGCTTTCATCCCTGTATCTGCGCGACCCGGTCACGATCGAATATCAGTGCCTCTACGCCCAGTCCTGCGAAAAGCCGTTGATTGTCCTGGAGCCATTCGGGACGACCGAACCGGTGCCGGCGAAGCTACGCGAAATGGCGGACGAAGTCGTGCCGTGGAACGGCCGCGAAATGGCCGATGCGATCCGCCGCCAGGCGCGTCACGAAGATACGACGCGCTGGGACGTGATCGAATTCAAGCTCGATTGACGCTGATGAGCGTCGGGATCCGCGAGCTGCCGGTGTCACCGGTTCCGCGGCCGTGCGACTGGCCGTTCGCCTTGGGCGGCGCGCTGGCCGATGTCCGGTGCAATGAATCGAGCAGCGCCACGATACGGGCGGCACAGGCATCGGCCTCGCCGATCGACATCTTGCGGATTGTGGCGGCGACCGCGCATTCCCCGTGCTGCGGTGGCACTCGCGTCATCGATTGACGCAGGGCTTCAAAGTCCTGACGCAACTCGCCCGGCAGCTCGTTCGGCGAGAGCTCAAGCAAGTGGCGCGTAAACGCGTCGGTCAGGCGTTGCTTCAAGGCAGATGAACGGGCCAGCTCGAGCGTGGCCTTGTGCAGACTCTCCCAGGCGGCAGCAGTCACGGTGTCCCTAGCTCCTGATGGATCTCTTGATTTCTAGTCAGATGGAAAGGTAGCCAAACCCCGAACCTGAACACCGCGTATCGACCTGAAGTCCCCGTTACATCAATTCGATACGAGCCGAATATAGCGCGATTTCTACCCTTGGGAAGGGTGGTCCGGCTGGATTCTTGCGCAATGTCAAGAAATTGGGTTCTATAGTTCCAGTATTGTTGTTCGGGCGGGGCCCATGTCGGACGAGACCACCCAAAAACAGGTACCTATCCTGGCTGCCCTTGCCCAGGCGACCCGGCTGCAGATCCTCGACCGGGTTGCCGAAGGGGGGGCCCAGGGCGTGGCGGCGGGTGAGATCGCGCGTTCGATCCGCTGCCCGGCTTCGACGCTTTCTTTCCATCTCAAGGAACTGAGCCGTACCGGGGTGCTCGAGGCCCGGCCGGAGGGGCGATTCATTCACTACACACTGCAGCGCTCGGCCCTAAAGGAACTCGCGGCCTACATCGCAGGACTCGCCGGGCCGGTGCGTCCGGGTCGCCGACGCGCGTCCGACGGTGGGCGCAGGGCGCGGAAGGCGCGGGGCTACGACAACAATCAGCTCTCGATATTCGACGACTGAGGAATCCGGCGGCCTGTCAGTTGCGCACCAGGTGCGCCACGAAATTGTCGACGGGCGTCGAGTCGAGCCGAGCCGGATCCTGAAACAAGGTTTCGATGCGCCGGCACTGCTTTTCGGTGAACACCGCGGCCAGTGACCCCAGGAATTTCTGGACGAGCAGCGGATAGCCTTCCCGGCGGCGGCGTCGGTGACCGATGGGACAGTCGACATGCACGCGCGCGGTCTGGGTACCGTCGCGAAAGAAAACCTGGATCGCGTTGCCGATGAATCGCTTGTCCGGCGCGTAGTAGTCCGCCGTGAATTGCGGATTCTCGCGCACCTCCATCCGCGCGCGCAGCGCGTCGACGCGCGGGTCGGCGGCCACGCCGTCCTCGTAATCGGCCGCGGTCAGCCGGCCGTGGATCAGCGGCACCGCGACCATGTACTGGATGCAGTGGTCGCGATCCGCCGGGTTCGCGAGCGGGCCGGTCTTGTCGATGATCCGCCCCCCCGGCTCCTGGGTCTCGATGACGATGCGCTCAATCGAATCGAGACGCCCGCGCACCTCGGGATGCAGCTGCATCGCGCATTCGACCGCGGTCTGTGCGTGGAACTCGGCTGGATAGCTGATCTTGAAGAGCACATTCTCCATGACGTAGCTGCCGAACCCCTGTGGGTAGCTGAAGGGCTTGCCTCCGAAAAGCACGTCATAGAAGCCCCATTTCGCCGCAGAGAGGGCAGAGGAATAGCCCATCTCGCCCGTCATCGCGATCAACGCATGGCGGACGCCACGGCTGGTGGCGTCGCCGGCCGCCCAGCTCTTGCGCGAGCCGGTATTCGGCGCGTGGCGATAGGTGCGCAGCGCCCCACCGTCGATCCAGGCATTTGAGACGGCATTGACCACCTGCTCGCCGGTGCCGCCGAGCATCGCGGTGACGACCGCGGTCGTCGCCACGCGCACCAGAATCACGTGATCGAGGCCGACCCGGTTGTAGGCATTCTCGAGCGCAGTGACGCCCTGGATTTCGTGCGCCTTGATCATCGCCGTAAGGAGATCCCGAACCGTCGGTGGATTGCGGCCCTCGGCAACGGCCTTGCGGGCCTGCCAGTCGGCGATCGCGAGGATGCCACCCAGATTGTCCGAGGGATGTCCCCATTCGGCGGCGAGCCAGGTGTCGTTGAAGTCGAGCCAGCGGATCATCGCGCCGATGTTGAAGGCGGCCTGGACCGGATCGAGTTCGTAGCTCGTTCCCGGCACGCGTGCGCCGCCCGCCATCGTCGCGCCCGGCACGACCGGCCCCAGCATTCGCGTGCAAGCCGGGAAGGCGAGCGCCTGGAAGCCGCAGGCGAGGGTATCCATCAGACAGTAGCGCGCGGTCTCGAAGGCAACGTCGCTCGTGATACGGACGTCGCGTGCATAAGTCGCGATGTCAACCAGAACGCGATCCGGTGCGGGCCGCAGAGCCGAGCGGATGTCGTGATGACTCATGACGGGTGAATCACCGCTGGTCGGCCGGCGGAACCTTGCGCGGTTCCGGGCCGGTGTAATTCGCGCTCGGGCGGATGATCTTGCCGTCCTCGCGCTGTTCGATCACGTGTGCCGCCCAGCCAGTCGTCCGCGACATCACGAACAGCGGCGTGAACATTGCGGTCGGCACACCCATCAGGTGGTAGGCGACAGCACTGAACCAGTCGAGGTTCGGAAACATGCGCTTGATTTCCCACATGACGGATTCGATCCGCTCCGCGATGCGGAACAGGCGGTCTTCGCCCGCTTCGGCGGCAAGGCTTGCGGCAACCCGCTTGATGACGGCATTGCGCGGGTCCGCGATCGTATACACGGGGTGGCCGAAACCGATGACGACTTCCTTGACGGCGACCCGCCGGCGGATATCCGCTTCCGCTTCGTCCGGATTCCGGTAGCGCTGCTGGATTTCCAGGGCGACTTCATTGGCGCCGCCGTGCTTCGGCCCGCGCAGCGCGCCGATCGCGCCGGTGATGCAGGAATAAAGGTCGGATCCGGTGCCCGCGATGACCCGGGCGGTAAAGGTCGAGGCGTTGAATTCGTGTTCAGCGTAGAGGATCAGCGAAGTGTGCATTGCGCGGACCCAGGAGGCCGGCGGCGCTTTGCCATGCAGCATGCGCAGGAAGTGCCCACCGGCGGAATCGTCGCTGGTTTCAACCTCAATGCGACGGCCTGTGTTCGCGTAGTGATACCAGTAGCAGAGCATTGATCCGACCGAGGCCACGAGCCGGTCCGCGATGTCGCGCGCTCCGGCGATGCGGTGCTCGGTGTTCTCTGGCGACTCACAGCCCATTTCCGACACGCCAGTGCGCAACACATCCATGGGGTGCGTGCTCGCCGGCAACAGTTCGAGCACGGCGCGCAGGCGTGGACTCAGGCCGCGCATGCCCTGCAAACGCCCCCTGTAGGCGGTGAGTTCAGCCGGGTTTGGCAGCTTTCCGTGGATCAGGAGGTAGGAGATTTCCTCGAATTCGCAGGACTCAGCAATGTCGAGGATGTCGTAACCCCGGTAATGCAGGTCATTGCCAGTGCGGCCGACGGTGCAGATTGCGCTGTTGCCCGCGACGACGCCGGACAGGGCGACGGATTTCTTGGGCTTGAAGCCTGGCGCGGCGTCGCCGGGTCCGGTCATTCCTTGCGCTCCCGAGTGCGGCTGAAGAGCTCATCGAGCTTGCGCTCATAATCGTGGTATCCAAGCACGGCGTAGAGTTCGTCGCGCGTCTGCATCCGGTTAACGACGGCGCGCTGGCTGCCGTCCCTGCGGATCGCGCCGTAAACGTCGAGGGCCGCGCGGCTCATCGCCCGAAACGCAGACAGCGGATAGAGCACGAGCCGCACGCCGGCCTTGCCGAGCTCCACTGCCGTGAAAAGCGGCGTGCGACCGAACTCGGTGATATTGGCGAGCACAGGCACCGAGAGCGCTGTGGTGAACCCGCGGTATTCGTCGAGGGTCGTCAAGGCTTCGGCGAAGATCATGTCGGCGCCGGCTTCGACGTAGGCGGCGGCCCGATCGATCGCGGCCTGCTGGCCTTCGACCGCATGCGCATCGGTGCGGGCCATCACCACGAAACTGTCATCGCGTCTGGCATCGACCGCGGCCCGGATCCGGTCGGACATCTCGGGCGCCGCGACGAGCTCCTTGCCCGGACGGTGGCCGCAGCGCTTGGCCTGGACCTGGTCCTCAAGGTGCATGCCCGCCGCACCGGCGCGGGTCAGTTCGCGCGTCGTGCGCGCGATCGAGAAGGCGGCGCCGAAACCGGTATCGGCGTCGACCAGGAGCGGCAGGTCCGACGCGCCGCAGATGCGGCGCACGTCTTCGCAGACATCGTTCAGGCTCGTGAGGCCGAGATCGGGGAGCCCGAACGACGCATTCGCGACACCGGCTCCGGAAAGATAGATCGCCCGGAAACCGGAGTCACGGGCAAGAAGAGCGGTGTAGGCGTTGATCGTGCCGGCGACCTGGAGCGGGCGCTCCGAATCGACCGCATTGCGCAATTTCGTACCTGCGGAGGCTTCAACCATGTCGCCATGATACCGAGCGGCGCAACATCGCGGCGAGTGATGCACATCTTGCCCGGCTGGTCGCCGGTGCTACCCTTGCGATCAGCCCGCAGGGGATTCGAAATGAGCGAACGAATGAACCCCGCGATTCTGAGTCGCGTCCATCGGGAGCGCCTCTCATTCGCCTCGTGACTTTCCGGCTTGCGGGTGGCCGGCGGCGGCTCGGCGCGCTGCGTACCGACGCTAGCGTGCTCGATTTACAGGACGCGGCGGACGGAACGCCGGCGTTCGAGTCGATGCAATCGCTGATCGAGGCCGGGCCTGCGGCCTGGGAGCAGGCGAGGGCAGTCGAGCGTGGGGCCACAGCGAAACACGTCCATGACCAAAGCCGTTTCGCGCTGCTTGCACCGCTGTCGTGCCCGCCGCAAATCCGCGATTTCATGTGCTTCGAGAAGCACGTGGTCCAGGCATTCGGAGCGGCGTTCCGGATGCGCGCCCGGCGCGCGCCGACGCCGGAGGAGCGCGACGCCTTGCTCGCCCAGGCCGACGCCTATCGACCGCCGCCCGTCTGGTACGAACGGCCGCTCTATTACAAGGCGAACCGCTTCTCGATCAGCGGACCGGGCGACACGATTCGCTGGCCCGCTTACAGCCGGATCATGGACTACGAGTGCGAACTCGCCTGCATCATTGGTCGCGAAGGCATCGACATTCCGCGCGAACAGGCGCTTGCGCATGTTTTCGGCTACACGATCTTCAACGACTTCAGCGCGCGGGACGCCCAAGCGGCTGAGATGCCGGGTGGGCTCGGGCCCGCCAAGGGCAAGGACTTCGACGGCGCGAATGCCTTCGGACCGTGCATCGTCACGGCCGACGAAATTCCGGATCCGTACTCGCTGCCGATGATCGTGCGTGTGAACGGCGAGGAACGCTCGTGCGGCAGCAGCTCGACCATGCACTGGAAATTCGAGGACGCGATCGCCTACGTCAGCCAGGGTGAAACGCTGCATGCCGGCGAAGTTCTCGCGAGTGGAACCGTGGGCGATGGTTGCGGTCTCGAATCATTGCAATTTCTCGAGGACGGCGACAGAGTGGAGTTGGAGATACCCCCGATTGGCAGGCTCGCGAATCGGGTGGTGCGCGCGAATCGGCTGAGTGAACCATGAAGCACTTCATCGCGGTGTTCACCCTGGTTTCCGCGCCACTTTGGGCGACGTCCAGTGATGCCGCCTGCGGCTCACTCGATGAATTGCGCTGGTTGCTCGGCGACTGGGCCGGCGGCAGCAGCAAGTCGAGCGTCCAGGAGTCCTGGCGGGAAGTCAGTCCCCGGACTTTTGAGGGCACGGGCCTCGAACGTTCTAAAGCTGACGGTAAAGTCCGAAGTGCCGAGGCGCTGAGGCTCGTCGAATTGGCGGGCGGCGTTTTCTACCTCTCCAAGGTCACGGACAACGATCTGCCGGTCGCATTCCACCTGAGCCAATGCGAAGCCGGGCGCTTCGTGTTCGTGAATCCGGCGCACGATTTCCCCCGGCGCATCGAATACGAACGGGGCGAGCAGGGGCGGCTCACGGTCCGGGTCAACGACGGCGCGGACCGGGGATTCACGTTCGACTACATTCGTACACCCGAATCGCCGGCGGCGACGGCCGCGATCCTCGCGGCAGAGGATGCCCGATTCGCGGCGATGGTCGCGGGCAACGCCACGGAAATGCATCGCTGGCTCGCACCTGATCTCGAGTATGTGCATTCGACCGGTGAGGTCGAGAATCGCGACCAGCTGATCGACGGAGTCGTGAGCGGCCGCAGGCGTTATCTGGCCATTGCGCCGGGTGAACGTCGGGTGTCATTCCTCGGCGACGGGGCCGCGCTGGTCCAAGGGCCCGCGGAGGTTCGAGTCGCCGCCGGGGCAACAACGGTCGACTTTCAGATCCGCTACCTGGCGGTCTACGTGTTCGTGGACGGCGGCTGGCAGCTTCACGCCTGGCAATCGCTGCGCCTGCCCGACGAGTGAGGCTAATATAGCAATGCATTTGTCCCCTGCAGGAGGATTCCACTATGGGCAAAGACAACGACCAGAAACGAGAGACAAAAAAGAAGCCGCAACACACGAAGGACGAGAAGCGCGCCCTCAAGCGCGAAAAGAAGCGCCTGAAAGGCCAGATGTAAGTTGCTGGCCTACGTTTTCTGGCATGTCCCGCGCCCCGGCGTTGCGGCGCGGGACTACGAGTCTGCGCACCGCGAATTCCACACTGTGCTCTGGAAATCGAAGGTTGATGGTCTCATCGGGCTCCGGGTCTTCAGACTCGCTGCCATTCCCTGGCTTGGCGGAAATCCGGGCTACGAGGACTGGCACTTGCTGGAGAACTCAGCCGGCCTCGACGTGCTGAATGGCGCCGCGGTCAGCCAGGCGCGACAGTTGCCGCACGACCGGATCGCCGCGATGGCGGCGGATGGCACGGCAGGCCTGTATGGGCTGCGAATGGGCTCAATGAATGAAGTCTCCCACGCTTTTTGGTTATCGAAGCCGGCGGGTATGAGCTACAGCGACTTCGATACCTCGCTGAAACCGGACGTCGAAGCCGGCGCCTGCCTTTGGGGCCGGCGCATGACGCTCGGTCCGACGCCGGAGTTTTGCCTGCATGCCTCGACGGTGCGGCGGCCGGTTCATGATGCCTATCCCATGGTGATGAGCCCCGTGTTTCAGTTCCATCGCGATCAAGTCAACCTATGACCGCCTATGTCATCGCGAACATCGAGGTCAGGGATCCGGCGCGCTATGCCGACTACATCAAGCTGACACCCGGCACGATCGCGCCTTTCGGCGGACGATTCCTCGCGCGGGGCGGGCGGTCTGAAACACTCGAGGGCGACGTGCCGGCCAAGCGGATGGTCATCATCGAGTTCGACACTTATGAGAAGGCGAAGGCCTGGTATGCCTCCGAGGGCTACAAAGTCGCGGCAGCCATCCGTCAAAGTGCCTCGACCGGCAGCCTGATGCTGATCGAGGGCAGTTGATGGCCGCGGAATCCCGCGCCACGCGTTGCTGCGCGCTTGTGGGTCTCCTGTTGCTGGGACTGCCGGCTTCATCGCATGACGACACGCGCGGCGCTCGATTTGTCGATCCCGATGGCGCCAATGCATCCAACTGCCTCGAGCAACACGAGCCCTGCCTGAGTATCCAGTTCGCGCTTGAAATGGCCCAGCCCGGCAATACGGTGAAGGTGGCGGCCGGGATCTACGACATGAGCGGCGTCGAGCCGCAGAGTTTCCTGTTCGGAGTGAATCACGTCCAGGGCGGCTATGAACCGGGCGGGCATTTCGATCGCCAGGATCCGGACGCGTATCCGACGATCCTCATCGGCGTCGACCCCCGGTATCGCCAGGCCCTGATGCGCCTCGGATTCAAATGGGCGGCCGACCTTGCGTCGGCGCAGCTGGGAATCGTGGACGACAGTCCGGCGGCCGCCTTGCAGGCGACTGCGATCGCCGCTGCGAGTTGCGTGCAGGGATTCGCGGGTCAGTTCCCCTGCCGCAATGTCGACTTGGAGTCGCAGATCTCCCTGAACCAGTTCACGAGCCAGCCGCTTTCCGCCGCAAACGTCTGGGGCTTCGTCGATCAGAACGACGGGCGTGAATACGCCGTCGTGGGCTTGAGCAACGGTGCGGCCGTCGTCGAGGTGACCAATCCGGCAGCTCCTCGTCAAGTCGTGACAATACCCGGGAATTCATCGCCCTGGCGCGAGGTCAAAATTTATCAAGTGTTTGACACGCCAGGCAACCGGTTCCGCGCCTATGCCTACATCACGACCGAAGCGCCGAACTCCGGCCTGCAGGTCATCGACCTGAGTGGGCTTCCAGCGACCGCGACGCTCGCGACGACGATCGTGGACACGGGATCGCAGCACACGGCCTACATATCCAACATCGACTACGCGACCAACATGGCGCTGCCCGGACAGGAGGCTTTCCTCTACCTCGCCGGCAGCAACATCGGCACCGGGTCCTGGCGTGTCTACAGTCTCGCCGATCCGGCGCAACCGCAGTTCATTGCCGCCGCGCCGCCGACAGCGCAGTACGTGCACGACGCGACCAGTCTCCTCATTACCGACCAGCGCACGACACAATGCGGCATCGGCCACAACCCTTGCGAGATCTACGTCGATTTCAACGAGGACTCCGTGGATCTCTGGGACGTCACCGAGAAAGCGGCGCCGATCCTGTTGTCGTCGACCACTTATTCAGGCGCGAGCTATACGCATTCCGGCTGGCCGACCACCGACCAGCGGCACATTTTCGTCCACGACGAGACCGAGGAGATCAATCGGGGCTTGTTCACGCAGATCTACACGATGAACCTGGATGATCTGCGCAATCCGTTCATTGTCGCGAGCTATCAGGGGCCGGACACGACGACCGATCACAACGGTTACGTCAAAGGCGATCTGCTCTACGTATCGCATTACCGGCGCGGCCTTGTCGTATTCGACGTGAGTGACCCTGAGGCCCTTCAAGAGGTCGCGAATTTCGACACCTTCCTGGAGCCCGCCGCGAACAGCGCGGGCACGGACGGCGCCTGGGGCGTCTATCCGTTTTTCCCATCCGGAACGGTCGTCATCAGCGACATCAGCAACGGCCTGTTCGTGCTTCGTGACGAGGCTGCGGACCTCTCCCAGAGCGCGGGCCGCATCGCTTACGCCGGTACGACTGCAAGCGTGAGCGAGAATGCAGCCAACGCGCAGGTCACCGTGCGGCGAAACGGCGGTTTCGCCGGCGCGGTCAATATCGAATACGCAACCAGCGACCTGACCGCAACGACCGGCGCCGACTACACAGCGACCGCCGGAACGCTCAGCTGGCCGGCCGGCGACATGACCGATCGCACGATTTCAATATCGCTCGTCAACGACACGACCGACGAGGCCAATGAGGAATTCCGGGTCACGCTCACGAATCCAGGCGGCGGCGCCACGATCGAGGGGTCGGCCACGATCGACGTCGTCATCACGAACGATGACGGGAATGTCATGCCGCCTCTGGGTGGCGGTGGAGGAGGGGGTGGCGGCGCCACGGATTTCGTCCTGCTAGGCCTGATCGGCCTGATGCTGCTCCACGCCGAAATGAGCCGGCGCAGCCTCAAGCGCCCCGTCAGGGCGGATTAGCGAGGACTTTGGAACGCGCGAGCCAGGCCTCAACCGGCTGTCGAAGTGCAACGGCCTGGCGGATCTCAAGCATCAACGGTCCGGCGCGGTCGGCGTACTTGTCGACGATCTCGGTCGGAACCTGATGTCCAAAAGCGGTTTGATACGCACGAAGCGCGGCAGCCAGGTTGGTTGAAATCGGGGTACCGATGCTCACAAAGAGTGTCTCATGCGCCCCTTTATACGTTATTGCGCCGGATTGCGCCTGACTTGTTTGATCCAGTAACCCGCGCCAAGTCCGATAATTGCGCCGATCAGATGCGCCTGTGGCACGACCGCGGCGCCGAGCCACTGCCGGAATGGGAAACTCGAATCCCAGGGTTGCTCCAGCAGGACTTTGAGTGCGCCACCTGCGAGTGCTGCAATCGGTAACCAGCGCGCGGTGCCTTTCATCGATCCGAGCCAGACCACGCAACCCGTAAAGTACAAGGCGTGCAAGGTGCCGGAGAGACCGCGATACCAGGTCAGCTCCGGTATGACGATCCAGAATACCAGCGAGATCACAATCGGCGCGACGCCGAGCACGATCCAGAATTCGATGTTTCGAAGGCGGTCAGAAAACAGGCGGCCGAGCAGCAGCAAGGCAACGCCATTCAGCATCGCGTGGGTCAGCGAGAGATGCACGAAATGGCCGGTGAGGAGCCGCCACGGTTCCGACGCGAGCAGCGGCCGGCGATACTCGAGCTCGGGGCCCCAGAATAGAAATTGCGCGACGAGCATGAAGAGGACGACAAGCGGAAATCCGAAGGACGTCTGGAGGCGCATGCGGGTCTCTTTACGCTAGGCTTGACCCATTATGGAGTCAAACCTTCAGGAGCACCGACCGTGATCGGAAAATGTCTTTGCGGCGGGGTTGAATTCGAGATCGGTCCGCCGTTTCCGGCGCTCTACCAATGCCATTGTTCTCTGTGTCGCAAACAGGGTGGCTCCGTGTCGAATACCGGCATGATCGTTGCAACGGACAGGTTCCGCTGGCTTGCAGGCGAATCGCTGATCGTCAAGTGGGCCCGCCCAACAGGCTTTCGTTCCCACTTCTGTTCGCGCTGTGGATCACCCGTGCCGAATCCGTTGCGGGACACGGGTTACATCTGGGTGCCGAGCGGATTGCTGGAAGGCAGTGAACGACTCAAAATCCATGCGCAGCTGTACGTGGATTCGAAAGCGAACTGGGATGAGGTGCTGGGACCAGGAGAGCAGTTCGGCACGGCACCTGATTTGCGCGAGCTGGCCCAGTTTCTGCAGGGCTCAGAGACCTAGAAAGCCTGGCACTGGTGTTGTAGTCAGCTAAAACGCGCTTGCTGGGTCGGTTATCCACTAGTTCGCATAATGTATATTATGTTAAATTCTAGATAGCTGTTGAACTCCATAGGCCGCTGATGCCCTATCCTTCCCGGATGGCAAACGCAGAAGACGTATTCGTCAGCTACTCGCGCGAGAACAATGAGAAGGTCCTCGAGCTGACCGCAAAGCTACAGGCGGCCGGCGTGCCGCTGTGGATGGACGTGGGCAGCATCGACGGTGCCGCGATGTGGGGCGAAGAGATCGTCAACGCCTTGGCGAAATCCAAGGTCCTGTTGCTGTTTGTGACGGAAGCCGCAGTGCGCTCGCACAACGTCACCAAGGAGGTGCTGCTGGCCAGTGAGCAAAAGAGGCACATCCTGCCCGTGCACCTGGAGCCGACCGAGATACCGCCAAGTCTCAAGTATCCCCTCGCCGGCATCCAGCACATCGAGTATTTCCACGGCGATCCCGACGAGAATCTGAAGACCATCCTCCGCTCGCTCGAACGTGTGGGCGTGAGCATCCGCGCGCCGAGCAGCGCCACGGCTGTAGCCTCCGGCGTCGAAGCGCGAAGCGCCAAGCCGGGCCTGCCCGCCGGGCAAGGTGCCGAGCCTGCGATCGAGTCCGGCGCCCTGGCGGTGCTGCCATTCGACAACATCAGTCCCGACGGCCAGGCCGATTACTTCAGCGATGGCCTGACCGAGGAGTTGATTGCGCGACTTTCGGTGGTCAGTGAGATCGAACTCGTATCGCGCTGGGCCTCGATGCAGTTCAAGGACACAAAGAAGGACATCAAGGCGATCGGCCGCGAGCTGGGCGCGCGCTACATCGTCGGCGGCAGCGTGCGCAAATTCCAGGACTCGGTGCGCATCACGGTCCAGCTCGTCGACGTCATGACCAACCGCCAGATCTGGGGCGAGACCTACAAAGGCAAGCTCGACGATATCTTCGACATCCAGGAACAGGTCGCGAAGCAGATCGTCGAGGCATTAAAGCTAAAGCTCAGTTTCTCGGAAAAACTTTCGCTGACCAAGCGGCAGACCGTCAATGTCCAGGCCTACGACTTCTACCTGCGTGGCCAGGATTACCTGTATCGCCTGACAAAGCGCAGCGTCGAGTACGCGATTCAGCTGTTCGAGAAGGCCATCGAACTCGATCCGCGCTATGCGGCAGCGTATGCGGCGTGCTCCAGCGCATACGGCCAGATGTACCAGTGGTTCTCACGCCAGGAGAAGTACCGGGACAAGGCGCAGGAATTCAGCTTCAAGGCGCTGATGTATGACAGTAACCTCCCCGAAGCGTATGCGGCGATGGGGTTGTCCTACTTCATCTGGGGGAAGTTCGATGAGGCCGCTGCATCCGGCAGGAAGGCGATCGAACTCGATCCCGACAATTTCATCGCCTACTGGACGCTCGGGCGGATCCACTTTTCGACTGGCAATTTCGCGGAGGCCCTCGCGCTGTTCCAGCGAGCCATCGACATCAAGCCGGAGTTCTATGTCGCCCACACCGACCTGAAGCAGGCCTACTCAGGCCTCGGGCGCACGGCCGAGGCAGAGGCGACTTCCCGCCGAATTGTGGAGATGCTGCCAAACTACTTGCTCCAGAACCCGGACGATGCCCGGGCCAGGATGTTCTACGCGATCACGCTCCTCGAGGTTGGTCGCAGGGAGGAGGCAATCTCCGAGGGTGACGCGGCGCTCGCGTCGAGCCCCGGCGACTCCGTGATGCTCTACAACGGTGCCTGCCTGTACACGCAGCTCGGTGAGAAGAAGAAGGCGATCGCCACGCTCCGGGAGGCGATCGCCGCCGGCGTCGCGAATTTCGGCTGGATGAAACATGACCCCGATTTCGAACCCATCCGCGAGGACCCGGAGTTCCTGGAGCTGATGAAGGGGCAATAGGCCGCGAAGCGGGTAAGCGTGCGGGCGCACGGGCTGCGTTCTACCCCTCCTCCCTTGCAAGGTATTCCTGTGCCAGCCTTTCGAGATGCACCCTCCCCTCGGGCTTGAGGAACGGCGCAACCAGCATCAGCACCTGGTACACACCCTTCGCCATCCCAGCACCCGACGCATCCTGGCGCGGATGGCGCGCGGATTCGAATGACAGCCAGTAGAGCGCGACCACGGCGATGTTCGTGCTGAGGGCATCGATCTCCGAGCCGGTCGCGACCATCTGATCCCGCTCGACCAGCCCCAGGCAGATACCACGGGAGGCCTGCACGGTGCGCTCGAAAACGATCGCGAGCCGCGTTCCCGCTCGACGGTCGCGGGCCATGATGCCGCTCAGGTCCCTGAACAGGAATCGAAAGCGCCACAGGAGTTCGAGGATCAGGTGCAGCAGGAACCAGACGTCCTCGATGTTGTCCGCGCGCCATCCTGGTGGCGGCAGCAGGCCATCGAGCTCGCCGACGAACTGTTCGAGCAACGCGGCGGAGAGTTCGTCCTTGCGGCGAAAATGGTAATGCAGGTTGCCGGCGCTGATGCCGAGTTCCGCCGCAATCAGCGACGTGGAAACCCGGGGTTCGCCGCGCTCGTTATAGAGGGTGAGCGTGACATCGAGTATCCGCTGGCGCGTGCGCCGGCCGGGTCTGGACTTGGGGCTGGTGGACATGCGGCTGGTGTACGACGGCTGGAGCCATCGTACACCAGCGGCAGCAGGACTCAGGCGGCGCGACGAGTGCGGCGGCGCGGGGCCTTGTTCGCGGTCCGCGGCTTGACGCGGGCGGAGAGTTCGTCGACGCGGCGCGACAACGCATTGAACTCGCGTGTCGTTGGCACACCGATTCGGCGAATGACGCGGGTCACGCGCTCCTGGAACGCTTCCTCGAGCGAGCTCAGACGCTCCCCGGCCGCGCCCGCCAGGTTGCCGACGACGCTGTCGACCGTCTTGCGGCTGCGCACGTCGAATCTCTGGCCTTCGTCGATGGCGACGGCCAGGACGCGCCCGGCTTCATGACGCGTGGTTACGAATGCAGCACGGTGGGCATTCCAGATCGTCTTCGCGGAGCGGCGAGCAGCCTTTCCGAGATCGGTCTGGGCGACCGAGCCGATGAACTGGTTGACGTTGTCGATCATTGCGGACTCCTGGCGGCAAGGTTTGATGTGCTGCCAGTATCCAGATTGCGCCTAGGGAGAGCACCCTAGCGTCACAGCGACGCAAACCAGCCCGAAATCGCTTTTCTCTGTGCGGCATCGGGCGTCGCGCCGGAGGCGGCCTGCAGATTCTCGGCGGCATGACGCGGATTACGCGTGCCGGTCAGGACCGCGGTGACGGCCGTGTCACCGAGCAGCCACTTGATGAACAGCTGCGCGGCGCTTCGGCAGCCGAGCTCCGCGGCGACCGGCGGCAGGGCATGCCCGGCGGCGCGGTCGATCATCGAGCCCTTCGTGAGTGGCCGATTGACGAGTACGGCGACGCCCAGTTCGCGCGCAAGGGGCAGCAGGCGCGCGCCGGCTTCCGGTTCCGCGAGTGAGTAATTCACCTGCATGAAATCCGGCCGCTCGCGTCGAATGACGCGCTCGAGTTCCGCATGGGCGCTCGCGACGTAATGCGTGACGCCGACGTAACGCACGGTCCCCGCCTGCTGCGCGTCGCGCAGCGTCGTGAGATGGGTGGCCAGGTCCTGGAGATTGTGCACCTGCACGAGATCGAGCGTCTGCGCGCGCATGAGGCGATGCGAATCGGCGAGCTGTGCCTTCCCGGATTCACGCCCGGTGGTCCAGATCTTGGTCGCCAGGAACGGCCGGGTGGCCGGTCGGATTGCAGCCAGGAGGTCGCCGACGCGTTCTTCGGAGCGTCCATACATCGGCGAGCTGTCGATGACCCGGCCGCCAGCCTCAAGAAAGCCGCGCAGGGCCGCCGCGGCGGCTTCGTAGTCGGCACCGCTACCGGGAACATCGAGCACCTGCCAGGTGCCGAGGCCGAGCGCTGGCAAGCTTTCGCCGGTCCGCGGAATCGGCCGCACGACTGGATCAGAGCCGGCGAGCGCCATGCGTGGGAGCATGAACGCTGAAGTCATCATCATCACTTCGCGTCGATTCATGAGGAGCCCGACTGTCGCCGCGCGAAGGCGCGGCCGAGACCGAGGGAGAGCGCGATGGCGGCAAACATTCCAACACCGCAGATCACCGAATAGCCGACCAGTGCGACGCCCGCGGATTGCACGAGATAGTGCAGCCAGACGCCCACCATGTCGCTGCCGCGTTGCATGACCGTATCGATGAAGTTCTTGGCCTTGTATTTCGCCTCGGCATCCACGACGGTGAACAGCACTTCGCGGCTCGGCTTCGCGATACCGTACTCCCCTGCCCTGCGCAGGATCTGGCCACCCGCAAGTATCATCAGGGTTGGCGCTGCCGCGAGCGCGGCGAAAGACAGCAGTGCCACGATCGGTATCGTGACGAGTGCGCCCGACAGCTCGAATTTACGGATCAGCCATCCGACAACGAGGCCCTGAAACAGCCATGCCACGACATTGACTGCGGTGTCGAGGCGGCCGAAGAACTGCGCACGGGTCGCGAGATCGTGATAGTTGGCTTCGACGAGCCGGAGCAGCTCGTTGTACATGAATACGCCGGCGATCGAGCCGATGGCGATGACGCCAAAGATTCCAAGCAGGTAGGGCGACCGCACGACCAGCAAGAGGCCCGCCAGCATGCCGCCGCCGATCCGCGCCTGAGGGTCCTCGGGCGGCAGCACGAATCGGCCGTGGCGAGACTCGGCCCAGCGTGCGAGTCCACGGATGCAGGGCAGCGTTCCGAGCAAGAGCAGCATGGCGAGCCCAACGACGGCGTCCACGCCGATCCGGGGTACCAGGAACTGCATGACCAGCGGGCCCAGGATCGCGCCTGTGCCGCCGCCTGCCGCAATCGGCCCGAACAGCCGCTTGGCTTCCACGTCGCGGAACACGTCCGCCATGAAGCTCCAGAACACGGAGACGACAAACATGTTGAAGACGGAAAGCCAGATGAAAAACGAGATCGCGATCCAGCGACCGTCCGGGTTCACTTTGAAGAGCAGATAGAACACGAGGAGATTCGACGCGAAAAAGCCATAGGTGATCGGCAGCAACAATTGCTTGCGCACTCGGGATACGAGCGCCCCAAAGAACGGCGTCAGCGTCACCATCGAGATGAACGTGCCTGTGTAGAGCCAGGGCAGGTTTTCGAGCCCGGCACCGATCGCCATCGCATCCCGCAGGGGCCGCAACAGGTAGTAGGCGCACATCAACATGAAGAAATAGGCGAAGGCGTAGCCAACCGCGCGCTCTTCGCCGGGATGGGCGCGCAGGATCCCGCGCATCAGGCCGTTGACCATGGATTCAGCCGGGTCGCGTCGAGCCGGCGAGATGGGGCCGTTCGCTTACCGCGTCTTTCAGCACGAAAACCCGGCGGCCGTCGCGCTGCCAATGCTCGAGATGAACGACGCCGGGCATGAACAACGGGAACTTGAACTCGACGTGAACGTGCACCGGAGCGGTGAGGCCCGCGCCGCCAAGCGCCGCGAGCGTGCGGGCCATCGACCACATGCCGTGCGCGACCGCGCGATCGAAGCCGAAGAGCTTCGCGCCGCGATCGCCCAGGTGAATCGGATTCAGGTCGCCCGAGAGCCAGCCGTAGCGTCGCCCGATTGCGCGCGGCACGTCGATGTCGATGTCGGCGGGGGTATCAGCCTCCTTGGGCTTCTCGAATCGGAGTGTCTGGCGCGCGCTGCGCGCCCCCTGCCTGCCGCTTGATGGACGGCGCGCAAGCAGCGTCGATCTTTCCTGCCAGGCGGTGCCGGCGGCGTCCTCGGCTGCCGTATAGAGGTCGAATTCATGTCCGCGATCGGCTTCGCGATGCCCCTCCATCCAGCTGCGCAGGCGAAATTCACCGCTGCTCGGCAGCGATCGCTGGAGCTGAATCTCGTTGGCCACGTGGATCAATCCCATGAGTCGCACGACGAAGCGCGGATGGGTCAGGAGCGCCATGTGAAGCGGCATCGCGAGCACATGCGGGTAGGTGATCGGAAGGAACCCGTCGTCGCCGAAGCCGCACACTTTCCGATAGCGCGCCAGGTGTCCGCTGCGTGCGACGACCGATTCGACGCTTGCTTCGAGCCGTGGGACGACTTGTCCTTCCGGCACGAGCGCGCTGCGCTTTGCGAACACTGCCCTCGGAAAGTAGCGGAAAGCCGACGGCGGACGCCTGAAGCGGTAATTGACGGCGGCCGGCCCCATCGCACTCCTCCGGCCAGTAAGTTACGGAACGATCCGGTCGATGGTGATGCTTGCCGGATGGGCCGAGGCGAAATCATAACCGACCTCGCCGAAGAGGTCGCCGCTGGCGGCGATCGGTTGGCCGCTTTGCGAAATCCGTGCGATGAGCGTGAGCGGACCACCCTCGGCAAGAGAGATGCCGGGAAGCATGGCATTCGCATCACTCAATCGGGCACTGACCGGCCAGGCGCCGATCGCCTGGCGCAGGACCGCAAGCGGCGGGCCACCAGTGCCGCGGCGCGCAATCACGAACAGGGCCGAACTCGGGCCTACCTTGGTCGCGACCTGCGGGCTGACGTTGATCGAAATCTCGATCGCGTTCGAAGCAAGTCCAGATCCGCCGGTCGCAGCAGGCTTGCCCTGGGTCTTTTCGAGTTCCGCCAGCCGCTCGGCCAACACCTGACGCAGATCCGGCGCGATTTCGTGATTCTGCAATTCGACCCAGCGCTGCTGCGCGAGTGCGAGATCGCCGCGACGGTAGGCGGTGATTCCGCCGTACCAGAGCGCGCGCGGATTGTCGGGCGCCATCTCGAGTGCCTGCTCGAAGAGTTGCGCCGCCTGGCCGTCGATCTCGCGTTCATCATTGAGCACGAGCGATTCGGCGTAACCCACGACTGCGTCTGCATCCTGGCCTTGGGTCCGTGTATACGCCTCGCCGAACGCTTCGCGCGCGAGAGTATAGTCGCCGAGGACGGTCGCCGAACGGCCGAGAAGCTTCCAGCCTTCGATATCGTCCGACTGTTGAGCGAGACGCTGCTTCAGTTCTGTGACGACTCGTCGGAGGTCTGGCGCCGACACTGATTCCGTCTGCTCCGCCGTACCCCAGTTCCAGTTGCTGGCCTGGAAATAAATCAGGAATGCCGCGGCAGGCAGGAGCGCAGTGACGATAATTGCAGCGATGCCCGCGCGCCCTGTCCCTTGCGTACCTTCTCCTGGAGTCCTCAGCAAAGGCCAGACGAGCAGCAGAATGGCGGCCGCCGCAAGCAGCGCAGAAAGAAGGATGAAGACCGTCATTGCTGGTCCGGCTCTTCTTCGAGGATGTGTGGATTCGCGCGTGCCGCCCGGGCTCGCCGCGCGACGATCAAGCCGACAACGGTTAGACCACCTAGCAGAAACAGGATCGGGGCCGACCAGAGCAACCAGGTCCGGGGCCTGAGCGGCGGGCGATACAGTACGAAGTCGCCGTAGCGTTCGGTCAGGAACGTGCGAATCTCGGCGTCGGTCCGCCCTTCCACCATGAGTTCGTGCACCTCGCGGCGCAGATCGCTTGCAAGCATCGCATTGGAGTCGGCAATACTCTCGTTCTGGCACACGAGGCAGCGCAGATCGTGAATCAGACGCTCATAGCGCGCCTGCAATGCCGGATCGTCGAAACGCTGCCCGGAGTCAATCGCGCTTGCGATCGGGCTCAGGCACAGGGCGACAGCCAGGATCAGAAAGCGCATCAGCCGGCACCCGCCTTTGCTTGCAGCAGCGGCACGAATTCCCGCTGCCAGATCTCAGGGGTCATCACCCCGATCCGTTTCTTCAGAATCACGCCCTCGGCGCTGATCAGGAAGGTCTCCGGCGCGCCATAGACTCCCCAGTCGATTGCCGTGCGACCCTCCGGGTCAAACGCGACCGAGACATAGGGATTGCCGAGTTCAGTGAGCCAACCGAGCGCCAGCGCGCGATCGTCCCGCCAGTTGAGCCCCATGATCGGCACCTGGTTATCGCGCGCGATCGCCAAGAGCGCCTCGTGCTCCTGGCGACAGCCGCCGCACCAGGTCGCCCAGACGTTGAGGACCCATGCCCGGCCCGCGAAGTCGGTCGGCGTCACGTTCGATGCGGGGTCGTCGAGTGATTCAAGCGAGAACGCCGGTGCGGACTTGCCGATCAACGGCGAGGGAATCTCACCCGGGTTTCGGCCCAGGCCGACGACGAAGAATCCGACGAGGATCGCGAATGCGAGCGTCGGCAGCAGGAATTTCAACGGTAGTTTCATCAGGAGACCGGCGCGGCCGCCGCGTCAGGTTCTCCGACGCGTGCCACCACCCGTTCACGGTAGCGGCGATCGAGTGCCGCGATAGCGCCGCCCAGAGCGATCAGGATCGCGCCGAGCCAGATATAGCGGATCAAGGGTTTGTATTGCAGCCGCAGACTCCAGCGCCCCTGGCCGAGATCGTCACCGAGGGCCACGAACAAGTCGCGTGCTGCGCCGACCTCGATGCCGGCTTCCGTCATCGGATTGCCACCCGAGTTGTACAGTCGCTTCTGCGGATGCAGGGTCGTGACCGGGCGTCCATCGCGAGACACGACAACATCGCCCTCGACACCGGTGAAATTCGGGCCCACGAGATTCTTGAGCGCAGTGAGGCGGAAGGCATAGCCCCCTACTTCAGCCGCGTCCCCAACCGCGAGTGCGACATCCTTTTCCACCTTGAATGACTGCACGCCGGTGATGCCGAGCGTTGTGAGCCCGATGCCGAAATGTGCGATCACCATCCCGAGTACGGCGCCGGGAATCGGCTGACGCGCGCGCAAGCGCACGATCGGGACTGAGAGCGACGACAGCATCACCCACAGGGCGAGTGCGAATCCGAGCGTGGTCACGGGGCGAATCCCGCCGTAGGCGGCACCCCCGATCAGCAACGCGCCGACGACCGCGATTGACGCGGCCACATACAGACGGGTCCTGGCCAGACTCAACAGGCCGCGCTTCCATGCGGCGTGCATGCCAATTCCCATAAGCGCCAGCAACGGCATCATCGGCACCAGGAACACCAGCTCGAAATACGGCGGACCGACCGAGATCTTGCCGAGCTCGAGCGCGTCCATGAACAACGGATACAGCGTGCCGAGCAGGATGAGGCCAAGCGCCGCGACCAGCAGCGCGTTGTTGAACAGCAGGAAACTCTCGCGGGAGGTTACCTCGAAGCCGGCGGCAGACTTGAGCCGCGGCGCGCGCCACGCAAACAGCAGCAGCGCGCCGCCGATGACCGCCGTGAGAAACGCGAGGATGAATATGCCGCGCGCCGGGTCCGTCGCAAAGGCATGCACCGAAATCAGCACACCGGATCGCACCAGGAATGTGCCGAGGAGTGACAGCGAGAAAGCCGTGACCGCGAGGAGAAGCGTCCAGCTCTTGAACAGGCCGCGCTTCTCGGTCACGGCCAGGGAATGGATCAGCGCCGTGCCGGCAAGCCAGGGCATGAACGAGGCATTCTCGACCGGGTCCCAGAACCACCAGCCGCCCCAGCCGAGCTCGTAATACGCCCACCAGCTGCCGAGCGCGATGCCGATGGTCAGGAACAGCCAGGCCGCCAGCGTCCACGGCCGTGTCCAGCGCGCCCAGGTCGCGTCAAGTCGGCCTTCGAGCAAAGTAGCGCAGGCAAATGCGAAAGCGACGGAGAAACCGACATAACCGAGATAGAGGATCGGCGGATGCACGGCGAGCGCGAAGTCCTGCAACAGCGGATTGAGATCGCGGCCTTCCGATGCGCTGGGAATGAGACGCTCGAAAGGATTCGAGGTCACTAGCATGAAAAGCTGAAAGCCGATGCTGATCAGGCCCAGGAAGCCGAGTACGCGGCTGCGGAATGGGGCATCGAGACTGCGGCTTAATGCCGTGACTGCGAGTGTCCAACCGGCCAGGCAAAGTGACCACAGCAACAGTGAACCTTCATGCGCGCCCCAGACCGCGGCGACGCGATAGAAAAGCGGCGTTTGAGAATGGGAATTCGTCGCGACATAGAGCACCGAGAAGTCCTGCTCGATGAAGGCATAGGTCAGCGCGCCGAACGCGAGGACGATGAATACGAACTGACCGACGACGGCCGAACGGCCGGCCGCCATCCACGCCACATTGACGCGCGCAGCGCCCGCGAGACTGAAGCCCGACTGCGCGATCGACAGAAGCAGCGCGAGGATAAGCGCGAAATGACCGAGTTCAGGGATCATTTGGACGGCCTCCCTGGTGTCGGCATTTTGAGCGATTCTGCGACCTCGGGCGGCATGTAATTCTCATCGTGTTTTGCGAGCACTTCGTCCGCGGCGAATTCGCCCGATTCCGTCAAGTGGCCATGCGCGATGACCCCCTGCCCTTCCCGAAACAGGTCTGGCAGCAGACCTTCGTAGTTCACGGGGATCGAGTGCCTGTAGTCGGTGACGACGAATCGGATCTTGAGCGTGCCTTCGGTGCGCTGAAGACTTCCCTGTGTGACCATCCCGCCGATGCGGAATGTGCGGCCCTGCGGCGCCTCGCCCGCCATGATCTGCGATGGATTGTAGAAATAGAGCAGGTTGTCCTGGAACGCGAGCATCGCAAGCGCGGTCGCAGCGCCCACGCCGATGAGGATCGCGATCACGGCAGCGAGGCGCTTACGCCGGGGCGTCATCGTCTGCCCTTGCCAGTATCGATGCTGCGCAACACCCGGTTCTGCGCAGCGTTGAGCAGCCGTCGGGCCGCGACGACGTTCCAGACGAGAACGATCGCCGCCAGCAGGAAGCAGGGCCACACAAAGGCTGCATAGCCGCCCATGGCGAAGAACTCGTTCATGAGCCGGCCCCCGTCCTCAGCCAGGACGCGTCGCGTTCGCGGCGCAGGATTTCCGCACGCAATCGAACCATCAACACGGCCCCGTAATAGAGCGTGAAGCCCAACAGCATCACGAGCAGTGGCCAGAGCATCTCACCGGCCATCGAGGGCTTGCCGATTTTCGTGAGGGTTGATTCCTGATGCAGGGTATTCCACCAGTACACGGAGTAATGAATGATCGGAAGGTTCACGATGCCGACGATCGCAAGCACGGCCGAGGCCCTGTCGGCGCGGTCGCGGTCGTCGATCGACGCGCGGAGTGCCATTACACCGGCATAGAGGAAGAGCAACAGCAACTCCGAAGTCAGGCGGGCGTCCCACACCCACCAGGTACCCCACATCGGCTTGCCCCAGATGGCGCCGGTCACGAGTGCGAGGAAGGTGAACGACGCGCCGACCGGAGCGGAGGCCGCGGCGACCGCATGCGCGAGCTTGATTCGCCACACGAGCCCAACGGCCGCCGCGACGGCCATCGTGCCGTAGATGAACATTGAGAGCCAGGCGCTGGGTGCGTGCACGTACACGATTCGGAACGCGTCGCCTTGTTGATAGTCGGCCGGCGCGAGTACCAGGCCGCCATAGAGCCCGGCGATGATCAGGATAAACGCCGGCCAGCCGAACCAGGCCGCGAGCGAGCCCGCGATGCGATACCCATGCGGCGGTGAGGCGAGCTTGTGGAACCAAATCCAGCTCATTCGATCACTCCGCACTGATCCGAAGTGCCGCTGCGACCGCCGGCGGCGCCAGGGTCACGGCCAGCATCAGCATTGCGGTCAGCAGCAGCAAAGGCCCACGGGCGCTTTCGCCATGGATCGCCATGTCAATCGCGCGGGCGCCGAAAATCAGGGCCGGCATCGCGAGCGGCAGCACCAGCAGCGACAGCAGCAGGCTTCCACGCCGCAGGCCGAGCGTGAGCGCCGAGCCGATTGCTCCAAGCGCGCTCAGGATACCGGTACCGAGACCGATCGAGAGCATGAGCGTACAAATCGCCGCGCTTGGCACGCCGAGACCGCTCGCGATAAGCGGCGAAATTAAAACGAGCGGAAGGCCGCAGACTGTCCAGTGCGCGGCGCCCTTCGCGAGTGCGAGCATTGCGAGCGGTTGACCTGAAACCATCATCTGCTCGAGTGTGCCGTCGGCATGATCGGCGCGAAACAGGAGCTCGACTCCAATCAGCGAGGCGAGAAGCGCAGCAACCCACAGGATGCCGCCGGCGATCTCTCGCAGGTCGTCTAGATTCGGTCCCAGTGCGAGCGGGAAAAGTGTTGTGACCATCGCGAAAAACATCAACGGTTGCGCGGCCTGGCCCCAATGACGAACCGCCAGCAGCAAATCTCGCCGGTATATGAGCGCCGCAGCGCTCAATAGCGGGGTGGCCGTCATGGGCCGAGCTCAAGACGCCGTGGCGAGTGATTTGGTATGGACGGTTGCTGATGGGCGGCCATCAGCACGGCGCCACCGCGATCGAGATGCGCGCCAATCATTGCGGAGACGAGAGTGACGCCCGCACTGTCCAGATTTGTGAAAGGCTCATCGAGTAGCCAGAGCGGTGCCCCCGTCAGCAGTACGCGGGCCATCGCGAGTCGCCGGCGTTGGCCTGCAGACAGGACCGCGGCCGCATGATCCCGCGCAACCTCGAGTCCCACGCTTGCGAGCGCCTCGTCGGTCTCGGCCGCGCCGAGCCGGCGGCGCAATCCGACTTCGAAGGCCAGATTCTCCCGGACGGTCAACTCTGGTTTGAGTCCGTCGCTGTGAGCGAGATAACTGAAGCTCGCGTGGTAGCCATCGCGGTCTGCCCCGATCGGGCGGCCACCCCAGGTGACTGTCCCCTGCTCCGGCTCGAGGAATCCTGCGAGCACACGCAAAAGAGTCGTCTTGCCGGATCCGTTCGGCCCCGCGACATGAACGCAGCCGCCCGCGGCGACTTCGACGGAGACCCCGCCGATCACTTCGCGATCGCCGCGCCAGACCTGGAGCTGCTGCGCGGAAAGTCCTGAAAAATTAAACGCTTGCAATTGGAATATGACCGGCCAATCAGGTCGCGCGGACTATACCAGAGTAGCCCGATCGAGGCCCCGCGGCCGGCCACAGTGCGCCCCCGTATACTCGCCGAATGAAAAAACGAGCCGCCGCTCTGCAACCGACGCGCGTCCCGGCGATCGCGGCCACAGCAGCTGTCCTGCTGTTGACGGCATGCGGTGGCGACAAGAGCGCAACCGCTAACGCGGCCGTTCCGCCCGCAACTAACGCGCCGCCAGCAGCTGCGGCAGCTTCTGCGGGCTTCGGCAACGGCACTGCACCCGACACGAGCGGCATGGGTCAGATCATCATCGGGAAGATCAACGCGCAGCCCGCAGTCGAAGGCAAAGCAACGCTCGTTGAGTTCCGCCAGAAATCCATCGAGAGCGACCCGATCGGTGAGTCGGTCATGTCTGCCGTCGTCGAGTTCGAAGGCGTCGTGAGGTTCAGCAGCGACATGCAGTGGAGCTGGCAGGGCCCGACCAAAGCCGGCGAGCCGCAGAAATTCGAGTCGCGCGCGGAATACGTCAATCAGGGCAAGGGCTGGGAGCTCGTGCCGCCGATGGGGATCTATCCGCTCTGACTGTCGAGGTTTATGAGAATCTTGATGCGTCTTTCCAGTTCCTGGAAAGCCGTACGGAAAGCCATCCACTTCTCTGACTCTGAGCCCGCAACGGCCGCCGGATCCGCGATGCTCCAGTGCGCACTCATCGGCTGGCCTGGCCAGATCGGGCAGACTTCGCCAGCCGCGTTGTCGCAAACCGTAATGATGAAATCGAACTGCTGCGCGCCGGCCGCGGCAAATTCATCCCAACTCTTGCTGCGCAGACCTTCGGTCGGAAGCTTCATGCCTTTCAGCAACTCGAGCGCCATCGGATGGACCGTGTCTTTCGGGTGACTGCCCGCGCTGAAACCGGAAAACCGACCGCGGCCTACCTGATTGAGGAGACTCTCGGCGATGATGCTGCGCGCGGAATTGCCCGTGCATAGAAAGAGGACGCTGTAACGTCGCTCACTCATACGCGATCTGTTTCGGAGAGGCGGTCGAGCCGCTTGGACATGCAGCAGGCCGCTTGCGGGCAGAGGCTTCTGAACTGCGCACTCGCCTGTACCGGCAAGGGCGCCGCTTGGCGCTCGATGACGCGATAGCCCAGGCTTTGAAAGAATTCCCTCGAAGTTTCGGTCAGCAACACGAACTCGTTCACACGGATCTTCCGGGCGCCCCGTTCCAGTTCTTGCACGATCGCGCGACCGAGCCCGGCCCGGCGGTGACTCGCCCGGACCGCAATGGATCGGAGCAGGCCCGTTTCTCCAAAGCGTTCGAATCCGCCCACACCGACGATCGTCGATTCCTCGATTGCAACGACGAAGCAGGGACGCGCGGACTTGATGTCATCGGTCGGAAGCCTGCTCTGCGTGAGGAGCGACAGGATGTCGTTCATGTCACGCCCGGTCGCCGCGCGAGTCCGCCAATCTCTCACGTCCGGCATTCTCCGCAGTTGTCTGGTCGTGGTGCCCCGGGCAGGAATCGAACCTGCATGGCCTTGCGGCCAACGGATTTTAAGTCCGTAGCGTCTACCCGTTCCGCCACCGGGGCGTCGTCGCGAATCTCATGTGGAGGCTAGGGTCGGAATCCAAGCCACCTGGATATGTCTTGTTTTGCGCCAGGTCGCGCAGCCATTTTTCCAGTTACCACACTCCGTACCCCACCCAATTTGGGGTCGACTATCGACATCGAACAGGCTCCCCACC
>JANLWE010000020.1:0-3594 GCA_031364365.1 Gammaproteobacteria bacterium
GGCGAAATGGTCGAGTTCCCGGACAACACCTTCGGCCTCGCGCTGAACCTGGAACAGGATTCCGTCGGCTGCGTGGTGCTCGGCGAGTACCGCCACATCGGTGAGGGCGCGACTGTCAAGACGACCGGCCGCATCCTCGAAGTGCCGGTCGGCCCCGAGATGCTCGGCCGCGTGGTGGACGCGCTCGGCAATCCGCTCGACGGCAAGGGCCCGATCAAGGCCGCCAAGCGTTCGCCGATCGAGCGCGTGGCGCCGGGCGTGATCTGGAGAAAGAGCGTCGGCCAGCCGGTGCAGACCGGCCTCAAGGCGATCGACGCGATGGTCCCCGTCGGCCGCGGCCAGCGCGAGCTGATCATCGGCGACCGCCAGACCGGCAAGACCGCGGTCGCAATCGACACGATCATCAACCAGAAGGGCACGGGCGTTAAGTGCATCTACGTTGCGATCGGTCAGAAGCAGAGCTCAATCGCGAACGTCGTCCGCAAGCTCGAAGAGCACGGCGCGATGGCGCATACCATTGTCGTCTCCGCGTCAGCCTCGACGCCGGCTTCCATGCAGTACATCGCGCCCTACTCGGGCTGCGCCATGGGCGAGTACTTCATGGACAACGGCGAAGACGCGCTGATCGTCTATGACGACTTGACCAAGCAGGCCTGGGCCTACCGCCAGATCTCGCTGCTGCTCCGCCGCCCGCCGGGACGCGAAGCCTACCCGGGCGACGTGTTCTACCTGCACTCGCGTCTGCTCGAACGCTCCGCGCGCGTCTCCGCCGAATACGTCGAGAAGATCAGCGGCGGCAAGATCAAGGGCAAGACCGGCTCCCTGACGGGACTGCCGATCATCGAGACCCAGGCAGGCGACGTGACCGCCTTCGTTCCGACCAACGTCATCTCGATCACCGACGGCCAGATCTTCCTCGAGACCGATCTCTTCAACGCCGGCATCCGGCCCGCGATGAATGCGGGCATCTCGGTGTCGCGCGTGGGTGGTGCCGCCCAGACTGGCGTCATCAAGAAGCTGGGCGGCGGCATCCGCCTGGCGCTTGCGCAATACCGCGAACTCGCGGCCTTCTCGCAGTTCGCCTCGGACCTCGACGAAGTGACCCGCCGCTCACTCGAGCGCGGCCAGCGCGTGACCGAGCTCATGAAGCAGAAGCAGTACGCACCGATGTCGGTCGCCGAGCAGGCGCTCTCCATCTATGCCGTCAACAACGGCTACATGGACAAGGTCGATCGCAAGAAGATCGTGGCCTTCGAGGAAGCGCTCCAGGCTTACGCGAAGACCCAGCACGCGGGCTTCCTGAAGGCAGTCAACGACAAGCCCGAACTCAGCAAGGATGTCGAGGCGGGCTACACCAAGATCTGCGAAGACTTCGCATCGACCGGAGCCTATTGATCCCATGGCCGGCACCAAGGAAATCCGGGTCAAGATCGCGAGCATCAAGAGCACGCAGAAGATCACCAAGGCCATGGAAATGGTCGCTGCGAGCAAGATGCGGCGCGCACAAGAGCGTATGAAGGCCGCGCGCCCCTACGCGGACCGGATCCGGGACGTGATCGGGCATCTGCGCCTCGCAAACCCGAACGCCCACCATCCGTTCCTGATCGAACGCGAGGTCAAGTCGGTCGGCATCATCGTCGTGAGCTCCGACCGCGGCCTCTGCGGCTCGCTGAATGTCAACGTGTTCAAGCAGGTGTTGATCGCCGCGCGTGAATGGCAGACCAAGGGCGTCGAAGTGCACCTCTGCCTGATCGGCAGCAAGGCGTTACAGTTCTTCCGCCGCCTCAAGCTTCCGATCGTCGCGTCCATTACCCACATGGGCGACAAGCCGCACATCAAGGACCTGATCGGCGGCGTCGATGCGATGCTCGAACTCTACCGGGACGCGAAGATCGATCGGCTGTTCGTGGCCAGCAACCGCTTCGTCAATACCATGACGCAGAAGCCGGAAGTGCGGCAGATGCTGCCGGCGGAGACGACCGACGCGAGCCAGTTGCAGGAACGCTGGGACTATATCTACGAGCCCGCGGCCGACCAGCTCATTTCCGGGTACATGATCCGCTACATCGAGGCCCAGGTTTATCGTGCGGTAATCGAGAACCTCGCCTGCGAGATGGCGGCGCGCATGGTGGCGATGAAGAGCGCGACCGACAACGCCGGGAAAATCATCGACGAGCTACAGCTCATCTACAACAAGGCCCGCCAGGCCGCGATCACGAAAGAAATTTCGGAAATCGTCGGCGGCGCGGCAGCGGTTTAGGACGGAGACGCAAGATGTCGAATGGCAAGATCGTGCAGATTATCGGCTCGGTGGTCGACGTGGAGTTTCCCCGCGAGGGAATTCCGGCGGTTTACGAGGCGTTGAAGCTCGTGGACCACGACCTGACGCTCGAAGTGCAGCAGCAGCTCGGCGACGGCATCGTGCGCACGATCGCGATGGGCGCCTCCGAAGGCCTGAAGCGTGGGCTCGGCGTCAAGTCGACTGGCGCGCCAATCACAGTGCCCGTCGGCGTCGGCACGCTGGGGCGCATCATGGACGTGCTCGGCAGGCCGCAAGACGAGGGCGGCCCGATCAAGACCACCGATTTCCTGCCAATCCATCGCCCGGCTCCCGCCTATGACGAACAGACCGGCGGCCAGGACCTGCTCGAAACTGGCATCAAGGTCATCGACCTGCTTGCGCCCTTCGCGAAGGGCGGCAAGATTGGCCTGTTTGGCGGCGCGGGTGTCGGCAAGACCGTCAACATGCTGGAACTCATCAACAACATCGCGAAGGCGCACAGCGGCCTTTCGGTGTTTGCCGGCGTCGGCGAGCGCACCCGCGAAGGCAACGACTTCTATCACGAGATGATGGAGTCGGGCGTCATCGACAAGAAAGACCTGACGAACTCCAAGGTCGCGATGGTGTACGGCCAGATGAACGAGCCGCCGGGCAACCGCCTGCGCGTCGGCTTGACCGGCCTCACGATGGCGGAATATTTCCGCGACGAGAAGCAGACGGGCGGCAAGGGCCGCGACGTGCTGCTCTTCATCGACAACATCTACCGCTACACGCTTGCGGGCACGGAAGTGTCCGCACTGCTCGGTCGCATGCCCTCCGCGGTGGGCTACCAGCCGACGCTTGCTGAAGAGATGGGCGTGCTCCAGGAGCGCATCACCTCGACCAAGACCGGATCGATCACCTCCGTCCAGGCAATCTACGTGCCCGCAGACGACCTGACTGATCCGTCGCCGGCGACGACCTTCGCGCATCTCGACGCGACCATCGTGCTTTCGCGGCAGATCGCGTCACTCGGCATCTACCCGGCGGTGGATCCGCTCGACTCAACCAGCCGCCAGCTCGACCCGCTGGTGATCGGCGAGGAACACTACAACACCGCGCGCGGCGTGCAGGTCATCCTCCAGCGCTACAAGGAACTGCAGGACATCATCGCGATCCTCGGCATGGACGAGCTGTCGGAGGAAGACAAGGTCATGGTCTACCGGGCACGCAAGATCCAGCGCTTCCTGTCGCAGCCGTTCCACGTCGCGGAAGTGTTCACCGGCAGCCCCGGCAAGTACGTCGCGCTCAAGGACACGATCCGCGGCTTCAAG
>JANLWE010000032.1:0-2783 GCA_031364365.1 Gammaproteobacteria bacterium
GCGCTGCCGAGGATCTCCCTCGATGCGCGCACCGCATCCGACGCCGAGGCCCAGCAACGTTGCCCACACACAGGCCATTCGGATCAGCGTCACGGGGCGAAGGTATCATGACGCCATGCGAAACCTGCTGCTGCTGTTCACGCTGGCCGTGGTGCCCGCGCCCGTCTTCGCCCAGACGTCGTCTACGGCCAAGGACGTGGCCGACATCAAGGCCGTCATGGTCGCGATGTGGGACGCCGTCGAAAAAGGCGACGTCGACCGCTACGCGACGTACGTGCATCCAGACTTCGCGTCATTTGGCGAGAACGACACCTATCTGACCGAAGGCAAAGACGCCGAGGTCCGCAACTACCGCGACTATCTGCTGCGTGCCAAGGGCGTGCACACCGAAATGCACCAGCCGGTCGTGACGGTGCGGGGCGACACCGCCTGGGTGACCTACTACTGGACCGACGCCGGCACGTCCGACGGCAAGCGGTTCACGTCACGCGGCAAGTCCACGCGCATCTTTGTGCGCGAGGGCGGCCGCTGGCTCTGCATCCACGGGCACTACACCGCCGTGCAGTAGGGCAGAGCGGTTTACACTCCTTCCAAGGCATCTGGGCTCTCCCCAAATGCCAATTGTGTAAACCATGTCTCCGGAATACCGTGTAAGCGATCTCTCGCTATCTACACGCCAAGTGCGGGCAGCGGAGCACCATCTTGTACTACTTCCAGCTCCCGAGCTCCTGCAGAATTGTGCCACTCATCACGCGAGATTAGTTCGCACCCGGCGCTGGCGTTTCCGACCAAGCCGGCGGCACGTCGAGCGCCGGGTTGCGGTCGAAGAAGTTGTAGGGCGTCAGCGTGACCTCGTGCCATCCCAGGTTGTATACGGGCCAGTCTTCCGACGACGGCACGTGGTGGAATCCCATCGTGTACCACAGCACGATGTCCTCGCCCTGGATGTTGCGCGAGTGGGAGGTCCACGCCGGCAGTCCCTGGCCGGGCGGCGACTGGTTCGGGTAGTCGCCCGCGGCGTAGCGCTCCTCCGGCGCATAGGGCGTCACCCACAGGTGGTATTGCGCGAACTGGGCGCGACTGGCCGCCGGGTCGTCCGCATCCATCAAAGGCAACGCATTCCCTCGCGGATGAATCATGTAGCTGACCGGATAGCCCGTCGCGTTCTTCCGGCTCATGTTCATCACGTGCCACATCGCGGGGTGTTCGTAGCTGAGCCGGAACTTCGCTTCGCTGTCCGTGCGCGCCACTTCTTCCTTCGTGGTCCAGATGCTGGTGCGCCGGTTGGCCTGCGGCGACAGCTTCTGCGGGACCAGAACGTTGCGCGCAAACATGTTGGACGTCCCGTCGACGTCGAGATCGAGCCGTACCGACAGGAAGTGGTCGTGATTGATGCCGACGCGTCCCGGCGAAATTAATGTCCCCCACGCCGTATCCTGGGCCGAGGTCTCGTCTCCCAGTCTCCGGGCCTTGACGCCCTTGACCGAATCGATGCCGGTCGCGCCGGCGCGGTACGTGATGCTCCCTTTCTGGTCGAATACCCAGTCCAGCACGTAATCGTAGTTCCCGACCGTCGCGATGTAGCGCACCACCAGCTCGGTCGCGGGTCGGCTCTCGAGCGCCCCCGTGATGAAGTCGTAGTGGCGCCAGACCGGCTCGCCGGGTGATACCTCGAAGATGCAGACGCGCTTGTCCTGCACGTCGGCGCCGCCTGCGACATTCGACATGACCGGTGACAGGTAGGTCGCCGACGCCGGGCAATCGGCGCCGGGAACGAGGGCTGATGCCATCGTCCCGAACCCGTAGTCCCCGGCATCCATGTAGTTCCGGTAGTACCAACCCTCAGTCGGGTCCTGATACGGCACGAAGATCTCGGACAAATGGCCCTCGTAGAGGACCGGGCGCGGCCGGTCGCCATCCTGGTAGTTCACCAGCGAGACGACCACGCCCTCGCGAATCTCCCAGCGCAGGTGGAACGACCATTTCTGCCACCGCACCACTGAGCCGTCGAAACTGACGTTGCTGCCTTCAGGCGCCGACTGCACGATCGGCTTCACGACCCTTTGCGTGCCGATTGACGAAGAATCGAGCTCCAGGTCGCCACCTGGCACCGGGACGACTCCCAGGTCCGTGACTTCGAGGACCGCGCCTCGATCCAGGTCGACCGTCGCGAACAGGCCTTCGATCGGGTTGGCGAAGACATCGGTTTTGACGCCCCGAATGTCGAAGCAATCGACCTTGACGATGCGCCTGGTCTTTTCCGTTTCCGTCCCGAAATTGCCCGCCGTGCGCGGAGCACAAAAAAGCTTCTCGAGATCTGTGATGCCGCGCTTGCGCAATCCCGCCTGCATCCCCGGATCCGCGGTCGTGACGGCGATGGCGGAGAGGATCTCCGGCATGGTGACAAAAGGCTGGGCCCCTGGGATCTCCCGGTACGACAGGACTTCGCCCTTGCCCAGGTCCACCACGGCCGCGAACGTGGCCGCGTTTCGCCGCAGCACGGCCTTGGCCTTTCTCGGGATCGGATCGTCCTTCTTCCATGCCAACACGTCAGCCTTGGGCGGCTCCTGCAAGGTGATTGAGGCAATCAAGGTCTTGTCATCGGCATTCCCAGCATTTCTGAGGATGGCCGTGGTGGCCGTAATTTCGGACGCATCCAGCGCATCGAGCGGATGACTCGCTGCGCCATGCGTGGCGCACGGCGCAAGACAGGCGAGGACTGCAAGCAGCGCTGGCCAAAGCTTTTGCGGATTCATCGTGTACCTCACTGTAGCGTCGACAAG
>JANLWE010000050.1:0-10509 GCA_031364365.1 Gammaproteobacteria bacterium
TGGAGCGCCGCCGCATGCTGACGGCGTTCGGCGCCGAACTCGTGCTGACGGAAGGCGCGAAGGGCATGAAGGGTGCGATGGCACGCGCCGCTGAAATCGTCGCGAGCGACCCGGAACGATTCCTGCTCGTCGGCCAGTTCACGAATCCGGCGAACCCGGAGATCCACCGTCGCACGACGGCGGAAGAAATCTGGGAGGACACGGACGGCGCGGTCGACATCCTCGTGAGCGGCATCGGCACCGGCGGCACGATCACGGGCGTCGCCGAAGTCATCAAGAAGCGCAAACCCGATTTTCGGGCGGTGGCGGTCGAACCGGCGGCGAGCCCGGTGCTCTCGGGCGGCCAGCCGGGCCCACACAAGATCCAGGGCATCGGCGCGGGCTTCATTCCGGAGATCCTGAATACGAAAGTCATCGACGAGGTGATCCAGGTCACAAACGAACAGGCCGGCGAATACGCGCGCATGCTCGGGCGCGAGGAAGGCATCCTGGTCGGCATCAGCTCGGGCGCTGCGCTGTACGCGGGGCTGCAGGTCGCCGCGCGCGCGGAGAGCAAAGACAAATTGATCGTGATCATCATCCCGAGCTTCGGTGAACGGTACCTCTCGACCTGGCTCTATGAAGAGGCTCCCGCCAGTGGACCCCGCATCGTCCCGGCCTGAAGCGGCACCCGAAAGCGTGCACGCCAGACTCGCCGAGAGCCTGATGGCCTCGGGCGACGCCGACTACCGGGTGCTGCAGGAAGGCTACTGGCCCGACCGCGCTGTCGTCCTCGGCGCGATCGACCGGTTGCACCGGCTGCTGATGGCGGAATCCCTCCCGGAGTCGGAGCCTGCGGAAGCGCCGGCCGCGCGGATTGCCCGTGAGCTCGCCGAGATCGAGGCGGTGCTCACGCCGCAGTTGCGGCTCGCCTTCGAACTGCCCGCGCGGCTCGGCGAAGATGGCGCGATGGATGCCGAGGCGGCCGCGATTGCGGCACGCCGCGCCGTCGGCGAGTTGCTCGAGCGCCTGCCGATGATCCGCGAGCGCGTGTTCGACGATGCGCGCGCGGCCTGGCGCAGCGACCCGTCCTGCCGCCACCCGATCGAGGCGCTCTACGCCTATCCGGGTGTGTTCGCGATCACGCGCCACCGCATCGCGCACATCCTCTACCAACTCGACGTGCCGCTCGTGCCGCGCCTGCTCGCCGAGGACGCGCATCGGCGAACGGGCATCGACATCAATGCCGGCGCACAAATTGGCCGCGAATTCTTCATCGACCACGGCACGGGCGTCGTGATCGGCGAAACCGCGGTTGTCGGCGATCGTGTCACGCTCTACCAGGGCGTAACGCTCGGCGCCAAGAGTTTCCCGGTAGACACGTCCACGGGCCGCCTGGTCAAGGGACTTCCGCGCCATCCGATCGTCGAGGACGACGTCACGATCTACGCGAGCGCGACTGTGCTCGGCCGCATCACGGTTGGGCACGGCAGCATCATCGGCGGCAACGTCTGGCTCACGCACTCGGTTCCGCCAAACTCACGCGTGTCGCAGGCCGAGCCGCTGCAATCCGGTTTCGAGCACGGCGGCGGCATCTAGGAAGGAGCCGCCGCTTCCGGCGTGCGCGGGATCCGGCGGGGTTCTCGCTCGCAAACTCCGCCGGAACTTACGAGTCTGCTCGCGAGACCCCGCCACCTCACGCACGCCGGAGGCGGCGGCAGCGGTCGCACACTTCGAACGGCCGGGACGCCGCGAGTTGGCGAATAAAGTTCCGGCTGAGCCAACGAGGAGCGTCCCGGCCGTTCGCAGCGCGCGACAACTGGTGCCGGCGGAGGGAGTCGAACCCCCGACCTGAGGTTTACAAAACCACTGCTCTACCAACTGAGCTACGCCGGCGGCGGCCGGCATTTTAGCCTTTCGGCACGCTGCTTTGCCGGTTGCCGCTCGCCAGGTGCACAAAGAGCCAAAGGAATGCCATCGCCCAGACACTCACGGAGCTCGAGAGCAGATCGGTCACGACCGAGAGCACAAGCCAGGCTGCATGGCTCGCAATTTCAAGCAGGCTACCGGTCGGGGGTTTACTGTTCGCAGCCAACGGCTAGGTCGCGACGTTGCGCATGATTTGGCTGGCGAATACAAAATGCTTGCCGACCCATTGGCGCTGACGAAACCGCTATGGATTGTGTTCCGCTCAATATTTCGTACTCGGGCTGCCAAGTTCCACGTGCATCATCGCCACGACCCTGATGATTCCGTTGACGGCGCCCGGCCGACTTGTGGCACACTCAAGCCATGCACCGTCGCAGATCCCGGACCCGTCGTTGGCTTGTAGTACTGCTCGCGACCATGGTCATCACTGCGGGCATCCCATGGTCCGAGGTACATGCGCACGAGCATGATCCCGTCGCGCATTACGACGACGCACTGCCGGCGCACGTCGAATATCATCACAATGATGAGCCGCAGAGCGGCGATCAGCACGTTCACGAGAATGGCGTGTTCGTGCAATGCCCGGGTGCCTCGGCTTCTGAAACCGAGATCACCATACGCCGCGGCGGCGCTGCCGCGTTCCCGGATCCTTCGATCCCCCTTCTCCCCTCCCATACCGACCCGCTCCTTCGACCTCCAGCCCGCCTTTAGGGCGAGCATCCAGCAGGTTTGACGCAAAGCAGCCGGCCTTGCCGGTTGTTGTTCTGCAGTCGTCGCGGGCGGAGGATTCATGTCGATACATTTGAAGATCAGCCATTGCGTGCTCGGGGCATTGGCATTTCTGGCAGGCGCTCATGCACCAC
Organism: Gammaproteobacteria bacterium; assembly: GCA_031364365.1. GTDB lineage: Bacteria > Pseudomonadota > Gammaproteobacteria > Steroidobacterales > Steroidobacteraceae > SCUD01. The sequence goes on from JANLWE010000050.1 coordinate 2,772, forward strand.
GGGCACTTGCGCAATCCCCGCCGCTCACGCTCAACGAGGCAATGACGCGCGCCGTGGCGGAAAACCCCGCCCTGCGCGGCAGCGAATACCTGTTGCAGGCATCCCGGGCGCGGGAGGCGCGCGCCGCCCAGGCGCCGCCGATTGCTGTCGGCGGAGAATTCGAAGACTTCGCGGGCACCGATACTCTCAGCGGTGTCGATTCCCTGCAGACCACGCTTCAACTCAGCGGTGTGCTGGAGCTCGGCGACAAGCGCCCCGCGCGCATCGCCGTTGCGGAGCGCGAAACCAACATCGTTGCCATCGAGCAGGAGAGCCGGCGCCTGGACCTACTCGCCCAGGTTGCGACGCGCTTCGCCGAAGTGGCTGCAAGGCAGGAGCAACTGGAGGTCACGCGCGAATCGACGCGTCTCGCCGTGGTAACAGTGGAACGCGTGGCCCAGCGCATTCGCATTGGCGCCGCTCCGCAATACGAACTGGGACGCGCGGAAATCCGCCTGGCTCGCGCGCGCATTGACGAGGGCAACGCGGCGAACGAGCTCGCGTCCGCCCGCGTGCGTCTGGCCGCAACCTGGGGGGCGACGGCCGCGGACTTCGGGCGGGTCTCGGCGAATCTCTTCGAGCTTCCGCAGGCGAAGCCACTTGCCCAATTCATAGCTGACATCGATTCCAGTCCGACGATCCGCCTCATGCTGTCGCGCGAGCGCCTGGCCGATGCGCGGGTCAACCTGGCAAGCAGCGCGCGCGGATTCGACATCGCATGGTCCGCCGGTGTGCGCCACATGCGATCCATCGACGATACGGCACTGGTGGCCTCGGTCGCGGTGCCGCTCGGCGCGAGCCGACGCGCGGAGCCTGGTTTGCAGGAGGCTCGCGCCTTGCGCGCGCTGGCTCCTCTCGAACTGCAGGCCACCCGCATAGAAACCAACGCGGCGCTGTTCGGCCTTTATCGGGAACTCGAACAAGCGCAACTGGAAGCGCAGGCGTTGCGCGAGCAGGTACAACCGCAAACTGAGAGCGTGCTGCAATCGACCGAGCAGGCATTCCGGCACGGACGGACGAGCTTTCTCGAGTACGCAAATGCGCAGCAGCAACTGCTCGAAGTGCGCCGCGATGCCGTTGTGGCCGCGGCCAGATACCACGCCTTGCTGATCGAGATCGAGCGCCTGACGGGCGCGTCTCTCAGCGCCGACGCCGCGAACCTTGGAGACGATCAATGAATGCGATGCAACGAAAGTTTTTGGCGGTCTTGACAAGTACCGTACTGCTCGTGATGGTCACCGGTTGCGGCACGCGCGAGAGCCCGGAAGGCGCACACGAGGCCGAACAGGCGGCTGGTGAGTTCGAACGCGGTCCCCATCGTGGCCGCATGCTCCGAGACGGCGACTTCGCGGTCGAACTGACGATCTTCGAGGAAGGCGTGCCGCCGGAGTTTCATGTGTACGCGTTCGACGGCGACAAACCGCTGCCGCCCGATGAAGTTCGGCTGACGGTCGAGCTGGGCCGGCTGGGCGGCAGGACCGATCGCTTCGCATTCACGCCTGAAGCCGACTTCCTGAAGGGCGATGGCGTCGTAAAGGAGCCGCACTCCTTCGACGTCAAGGTGACTGCAACTCGCGACGGCAAAACCTCGAGCTGGACTTACGCCTCATATGAAGGGCGGGTGCAGATCGAGGCCGGCGCGGCGGAAGCGGCGCAGATCGTCGTCGAAGTCGCCGGTCCTGCGGCGATCCGCGAACAGGTGGTCCTGACCGGCACCATCCAGGCCAATCCCGCGCGATTGGCCAAGGTCCGGGCACGTTTTCCAGGCGTGATACGCGAGGTGCGCAAGGGGCTCGGTGAAGCCGTTGCCGCCGGCGACGTGCTCGCAACCGTGCAGAGCAATGAAAGCCTGCAGACGTACCCGATCACTGCACCGGTTGGCGGCGTCGTACTGCTGCGCAACGCTGTCGCCGGTGAGTCCACCGGCGAGGAGCCGATGTTCGTGGTCGGGGACCTGTCGAAACTCTGGGCCGAGCTCGACGTGTTCGGACGTGATTTGGCCAACATCAAACCCGGCCAGCCGGTGCATGTCGCGAGCCTGGATGAGCAGCAGGCAACCGAGGGTGTGGTTGCCGCCCTGTCGCCAGTGACTACGCATGCGAGTCAAAGCGTCCGTGCCCGAGTGGTGCTCGACAACGCGCAAGGATTGTGGCGGCCCGGTCAGTTCGTGCACGGCGAAGTTACCGTTGCGGAAACCAAGGCGCCGCTGGCCGTGAAAAACTCGGCATTGCAGCGCTTCCGCGATTTCACCGTGGTCTTCGCGCAGGTGGGCGATACCTATGAAGTCCGCATGCTGGAACTCGGCAAGACCGACGGCGTGTGGAGCGAAGTACTGGGTGGACTCGAGCCCGGAGAGCGATACGTCACCGGTAACAGTTTCCTGATCAAGGCCGATATCGACAAATCCGGCGCCAGCCACGACCACTGAGCGCGAGGAGAGATCATGCTCGATCGAATTCTGGAAAGTTGCCTGCGTCATCGCTGGATGGTTCTCGCCGTCGTTACCGGTCTGGCGGTGTTCGGTGTATTCAACTACCAGCGCCTGCCGATCGACGCGGTGCCCGACATCACCAATGTGCAGGTGCAGATCAACGCCGAGGCGCCCGGGTACTCGCCGCTCGAAGCTGAGCAACGGGTCACGTTTCCGATCGAGACCGCGCTCGCCGGGCTGCCGCGACTGGAATACACGCGCTCGGTCTCGCGCTACGGGCTGTCGCAGATCACCGCAGTGTTCAGCGATGGCACGGACATCTACTTCGCGCGCCAGCTGGTGAATGAACGGCTGGCCGAAGCGCGCAGCCAGTTGCCGGAGGGCGTAGAACCGGCCATGGGTCCCATCGCGACCGGTCTCGGCGAGATCTTCATGTACACGGTGACGGCCGCGCCGGGCTCCGGATATACGCCCATGGACCTTCGCACGATCCACGACTGGGTGATCCGACCGCAATTGCGCCAGACACCGGGCGTGATAGAGGTCAACACGGTCGGCGGCTACGAAAAGCAGTTTCACGTCAAGCCGGATCCGGCAAAACTGCTGGCGCACGACCTGACGCTGCATGATGTGATGGCGGCGCTCGCGAAGAACAACAGCAACGTCGGCGCCGGCTACATCGAACGCTCCGGCGAGCAGTACCTGATTCGCTCGCCCGGGCAGGTTGCTAGCATCGCCGATATCGAAGCCGTCGTCGTCGCGACCCGCGATGGCATGCCCATCCCCCTCAAACAGCTCGCCGATATCAGTTTGGGGTCGACCCTGCGCACCGGCGCGGCCACGCAGGACGGACAGGAGGTCGTGCTGGGTACGGTGTTCATGCTCATTGGCGAGAACAGCCGCACGGTGTCCGCCGCTGCCGGTGAAAGGCTCCAGGAAATCCAGGCCTCGTTGCCGCCGGGCGTGCGGGCGAACGCGATCTATGACCGCAGCAAGCTGGTAGACAAGACGATAACGACGGTGCAGGAGAATCTGGCGGTCGGCGCACTGCTGGTAATCGCCGTGTTGATGGCGTTGCTCGGTAATCTGCGCGCGGCGCTGATCACCGCGATGGTGATCCCGCTGTCCATGCTGCTGACCATCAGCGGCATGGTCGCACAGGGCGTGAGCGCGAACTTGATGAGCCTGGGCGCGCTCGACTTCGGCCTGATTGTGGACGGCGCGGTCATCATCGTCGAGAACTGCCTGCTGAGGCTCGGGCAAGCGCAGCATCGACTCAATCGTGTGCTGGATCTCCAGGAACGGCTTGACACGGTCTTCAAGGCGACGCGCGAGGTGTTCAAGTCGAGCCTCGTCAGCGTCATCGTCGTGGTGCTGGTGAACCTTCCGATCTTCACGCTGACCGGCGTAGAAGGAAAGATGTTCCAGCCGATGGCATTCACGGTCGTCGTTGCGTTGCTCGCGGCCCTCGTGCTGTCGCTGACCTTCGTGCCGGCGGCCGTCGCGCTCTTCGTGCGTGGGCGTGTGGCAGAAACCGAGAACGCCTTGATCCGCGCCGTAAAGAGGGGCTATGAACCGGCGCTGCGCTTTGCGCTGGCGCGTCGCGTTCCGATCGTGATCGCAGCCGCGCTCCTCGTTGTGCTGAGCGGGATCGTCGCGAGTCGCATGGGCAGCGAGTTCCTGCCGAACCTGGATGAGGGTGACATCGCGTTGCACGCAATGCGCATTCCAGGAACGAGCCTGACGCAGGCACTCGCCATGCAGAACCAGCTCGAGGAGAAGATCAAGACTCTGCCGGAAGTGTCACATGTCTTCGCGAAGATCGGAACCGCCGACATCGCCACCGACCCGATGCCACCCTCGGTTGCCGATACCTTCATCATCATGAAGCCGCGCAGCGAGTGGCCCGATCCGTCCAAGACCAGGGCCGGCCTGGTCGCCGAGCTGGAACAGGCGGTCCGGCAGGTGCCGGGCAACAACTACGAGTTCCTGCAGCCGATCCAGATGCGGTTCAATGAGCTGATTGCCGGGGTGCGGTCGGATCTTGCCGTGAAGCTAATCGGTGACGATCTCGACACGCTGTTGGAGGTGGGCGGCAAGATCGAGAGCGTCGTGATGCAGGTGCCCGGGGCGGCCGATGTCACGCTGGAGCAGATTACGGGCCTGCCCCTGCTCACGATCGAGCCAAATCGCGATGCGTTGCGGCACTACGGCCTCAATGTCGCCGACGTGCAGGAGGTGATCCAGATCGCTCTCGGTGGCAAGGAACAGGGTCAGGTGTTCGAAGGCGACCGCCGCTTCGACATCGTCGTGCGCCTGCCGGAAACGCTTCGCAGCGACCTCGAGGCGATCAAGCGCCTGCCGATTCCGCTGCCACAGTCGGCATTCGAGACGCCCGACGATGCCGACGGGCTGGGTGCGAGCCGCGAACCACCTCTGCACATCCCGCTGGGTGAAGTCGCGGACATCGATCTGAGTCTGGGTCCCAACCAGGTCAGCCGGGAGAACGGCAAGCGCCGCACGGTGATTTCCGCCAACGTGCGCGGGCGCGACCTGGGTTCCTTCGTCGCGGAAGTGCAGGAGCGCGTTGCCGCCGAGGTTGCGCTGCCCGAAGGTTACTGGCTGGACTACGGCGGTACGTTCGAGCAATTGGAATCTGCGAGCGCGCGATTGCAGCTGCTCGTGCCGCTGACGTTGGTTCTGATCTTCCTGCTGTTGCTTGCGACCTTCGGCTCGGCACGCGATGCGGCACTCGTGTTCTCCGGCGTACCGCTGGCGTTGACCGGCGGTATTGCGGCGCTTGCGCTGCGCGGGATCCCGCTGTCGATTTCCGCGGGCGTCGGTTTCATCACGCTATCGGGCGTTGCAGTGCTGACCGGCGTCGTCATGGTGACCTACATCCGCGATCTGCGACACAAGGGTATGGGTCTCGAGGAGGCCATCATGGAGGGCGCACTGACGCGCCTGCGGCCGATCCTGATGATCGCACTGGTGGCGAGCCTCGGTTTCCTGCCGATGGCGCTAAATACCGGCACCGGTGCGGAGGTCCAGCGGCCTCTGGCGACCGTCGTGATCGGCGGCATCCTTTCGGCGACGGTCCTGACATTACTCGTCCTGCCGGCGCTGTACCGCATGTTTCATCGGCCGTACGCGACGGCCAAGCCGTTCGAGCCGGAGGACTGAGCGAGTGCCCGAAAACAGGCGATGATGCGCACATGTTGTGGCTGACGCAGCTTCGGCATCCCGGCGTTCTCGCCGCGCTGGCTGCTGCCCTGCTGTTCGGTGCCTCCGCGCCGCTCGCAAAGCGCCTGTTGCTGACGATCGATCCGTGGTTGCTCGCGGGCCTGCTGTACCTGGGCTCCGGCCTTGGACTGACGCTTTATCGCCGGTTGGTTCGCGCCGGTCGCGTTCGACTGGAGAGATCGCAGATCCCGTGGTTCGCGGGCGCGATCCTCTCAGGCGGTTTGGTCGGCCCGGTCCTGATGATGTTCGGGCTGACCGGCATGCAGGCTTCCGGAGCTTCTCTGCTCCTGACCGCGGAAGGCGCATTCACGGCGTTGCTGGCGTGGTTCGTGTTCAGGGAGAACTTTGACCGTCGCATTGCGCTCGGGATGGTGTCCATCGTCGCGGGTGCCGCGGTCCTCTCCTGGCCGGATGAGCTGCGCTTCGCGGGCGTGTGGCCCGCACTTGCGATACTCGGCGCCTGCCTCGCCTGGGGCATCGACAACAATCTCACGCGCAAGGTCGCGCTGACCGATGCGACCTGGATCGCCTCGATCAAGGGCCTCGCGGCCGGAACGGTAAATCTCGTGTTCGCGATCGTGCTCGGGTCCCGGCTGCCGGCGCTTCCGGACTTCGCGTCCGCCATGTTGCTCGGCCTGCTCGCCTACGGCGTCAGCCTGACCCTGTTCGTGATCGCATTGCGCCACCTGGGCACGGCCCGTACCGGAGCGTATTTCTCGGTGGCGCCCTTTCTCGGTGCGGTGCTGGCGTTCTTACTTGGCGATGCAGTTACGCCACAATTGCTGGCCGCCGGCGCGCTGATGGGATTCGGCGTATGGCTGCATTTGACGGAACGACATGTACACGTGCACGTGCACGAAGCGCTCGAACACGAGCACGAACACGTGCATGGCGACGATCCGCACCACGAGCACGCCCATGATGCACCCGTCGCACCGGGAACCCGGCACATGCATGCTCACCGGCACGAGCCGCTGAGCCATGCGCACGCACATTTCCCAGATTCACATCATCGACACGGTCACTGAACTGCGGATAACCGTTCACGCCGGCTGAGGTGCACGAACAATCCCAGCACCGCCATCGCCCAGACGATCACCGCACTCGACGGCAGGTCGGTGACCACCGAGGCGGCGAGACCAGTAAGATAACTTCCGAATGCCAACGCATAGCCGATCGCAAGCTGCCAGTTGCCCGAATAGCGATAGGTCCCGACTGCCGGAACAATGAGTGTCGTGAACACGAGATACACGCCAACGAGCTGCACCGATGCCGTGACGACCACAGCGAACAACACGTAGAAGCCAATACGGCCGATCCGCTCGCGCCACAGAAACCAGACCACCGCGAAAATCGCCGTCAGGATCGCGGTGCGGAGCAGCTGGTCGGTGGATACCCACAGGATCTGGCCGGCGAGCAAGTCCTTCAGATTCTCGCCCCCGTGCGGATTATTTGCCAACACGAGTATCTGGGCCGTCGACGCCAGGATGAACAGGATGCCGATGAGCGCTTCCTGGATTTCCGGCCGCTTGCGCTCGGTCCAGGTTAGCAACAACGCACCCCCGAGCGCCGCCGCGCCGGCGGCCGCTTGCGCACCCCAACCTTCGATCGGCAAACCGAAGCTGTTTGCAGCGATCACACCGAGTCCCGCGACTTGCGCGATGGCGAGATCGATGAACACGATGCCGCGGGCCAGCACCTGCTGGCCCAGCGGCACGTGCGATATCGTTACCAGGATGCCAGCGATCAACGCCGGCCACAGAATGCTCAAGTCGGTCGAGAAGAGACTCATTGGGGCACCGCCAGCAGCCGATTCAAAGTGTCGTCGAACAGGCCGAAAAGATCCTTTGCTTCAGGCGTGCCGCCAACCGAGAAAGGCAACATCACGACCGGCGCACCGACATGCTCCGAGAGCCAATTCGCCGCCTTCGGATCGTTGTAGGCATTGCGCATGATTAGGCGTGGGGGCGAACCCGATAGTTTCGTCACGAGCTGACTCAGATGACCCGCGCTCGGCGGCACGCC
>JANLWE010000078.1:0-23804 GCA_031364365.1 Gammaproteobacteria bacterium
AACTGCTCGAGATAGCGGCGGCAGCCTTCCTCGGTGCCAAACCAGTCGACGAACTGGCCCCAGGCACGCGGATAATCCCGTCCCGCCCTCAACCGCTCCCTGCTGTCGCCCACCCCCACATCTTGGGGTATGTGGAGCTAAATGGATAGGCCTTATATAAAAACAGTCTATCGGAGCCAGCCATGGAAGGGGAGTTTTCGTCGGTTTCCACGTCGGAGCTGGCCGCTCAGATCACGACGCTCGCAGGACACCTGAATGCCGCCAACGCCCGGTTCCTGACACTGATTGCAGAGCTCGACCGGCGCCGCGGTTGGGCGAAATGGGGCGTCAAGTCTTGTGCTCACTGGCTCAACTGGAAATGTGGCCTCGCGCTCGGCGCCGCGCGGGAGCGGCTGCGGGTTGCGCATGCCCTGGAGAAGTTGCCGAGCGCCGCCGTGGCAATGGCCGAAGGTCGGCTGAGCTATTCAAAGGTCCGCGCCATCACGCGGATCGCCGACGAATCCAATGAGGATTACCTCCTTAACATCGCGTTGCACGGCACCGCGACTCACGTTGAACAGGTGGTGCAGTCTTATCGACGGGCGCAGGACGCCCAGGAACTGACCCGAGAGGCCATCCAGCAGCGTGATCAGTCGCTCTGGATGCACACAGACACCGATGGCTCACTCGTAATCCGCGGCCGGGTGCCGGCCGAGATCGGGGCGCTCTTCCGAAAGGCGCTCGAAGCGGCCGAGGACAGCTTGCCGATCCGCAAAGACGTTCCCGCGGGAACGTCTTCGGACGAGTTACACCGGAGTCGCAAGCGGCGGGTCGAAGCGCTCGCCACGATCGCCGAGAGCTTCCTCGCGACCGGTCCGCAGGAAGTGAACGGCAGCGACCGCCACCAGATCATCGTGCATGTAGATGCTGAGACGCTGAAGCACGATCACGCGGGTCGCTGCGAACTGGGGCACGGGCCGGCACTTGCCGCCGAGACCGCACGCCGGCTTGCCTGCGATGCAAGTCTCGTCGCACTCATTGAAAACGAGCAGGGCGAGCCGCTCAATGTGGGCCGCAAGACCCGGACCATTCCTCCCGCTATCCGGCGGGCGCTCAACTCGCGCGATCAAGGCTGCCGATTCCCCGGATGCACTTTCACTCGCTATGTGGATGGCCACCACGTCAAGCACTGGGCGCACGGAGGCGAAACGAAGCTCGCGAATCTGGTCACTCTTTGTCGATTTCATCATCGGCAGGTGCATGAAGGGCAGGTCGTGGTGCAGATTCTCGATGACGGGGCATTTCGGTTTACCCGTCCGGACGGAGAATCGTTCGAGAGCCCCACGCTGCGGACGACTGACTGGCAGGAACTCGTCGCCATGCACCAGGCGGAGAAGATCCGCATCACGCCAACGACGGCGATCACCGCCTGGACTGGAGAGACGCTTGATTACAGCCTAGCAGCCGGCTGTCTGATGGAACGAGCGCAGCAGGCAAGAAACGTTCCCACGGGAACGTCACTCAGCCCATCAGCTTTGCGAGCTCCGTGATTGGCTCCGTGCAAGTCGGTCCCCGGCAGATGTAAGCGACAGGGACGTCGCCGCTTCGCTTGGCTGCGAGTGCGACGGGCAACGGAGCCGCATCCGACGGTATCGCGATGACCATGCGCCGCGGCGCATATCTCCGAGCGAGCGTTGCCGACCATTCGGCCGCTTCGGCGGCCGGTCCGCGGATTACAACGATCTCGACCGGATCGAGATATTCTTCGAGCGCCGTCAGCATTGCGGCATGCGCCTGCGGTGATCGCGCGAACGAAGGAAAGCCGCCGCGCACCGTCGCCTCGGCCGCATCGAGGTATCGCGTCTCGCCAACCAACCAGCCAAGGCGTGCGAGCGCCTGGGCCGTGATGCCGTTGCCGGCGGGCGTCGCATCGTCCGCGAAACTCTTTGGGCGATGCAGCGGCGGGTCCTGGCCTTCCGCCGTGAACCAGAAGCCGCCGTTGGTGCGGTCCGCGAATTTCCCGAGCAAGGCGTCGGCGAGATCGCAGGCGAACCGGAGGTCCTCGCCGCGAAACCGCGACTGCATCAGTTCGAGCAGGGCGTCGAGCAGGAAGGCGTGATCATCGAGATAGGCCGGGAATCGCGCCGCACCGGATTTCCAGCTGGCGAACAGACCGCCGTCCCGCCAGCAATTGCGCCGCAGGAAGTCGACCGCGCGGCAGGCGGCATCGATGTGGACGGGTTCGCCGAGCAGTCGTCCGCTGATCGCTAGACCGCGGATCATGAGACCGTTCCAGGCGGTCAGGATCTTGTCGTCAAGGCCCGGGCGGATCCTCCGCTCGCGCGCCGCAAACAGTTTTTCGCGGCCCGAATTCAACAACGCCTCGTCCCCGGGTTCGATTTCTGCAAAACAATGCAGATGCCAGACGCCCTCGAAATTGGGTTCGCGATCGAGCCCGTAACGACGCGCGAGCACGCGAAACTCGTCGGCTCCGAGGAGGGACTCGACCTCGCTGCGCTGCCAGACGTAGTAGCGGCCTTCGTGTCCTTCGGAGTCCGCGTCGAGGGCGGAATAGAAACCGCCTTCGGGAGAACGCATCTCGCGCAAGACCCAGGATGCCGTCGCGAGCGCGGCCTCGCGCAGGCGCCCGTTGCCGGTCGCGACGGCGGCCTGCGCGCAGAGGGCGAGCAGGGGACCGTTGTCGTAGAGCATTTTCTCGAAGTGCGGAATCATCCAGAACGGATCGACCGAATAGCGGCAGAAGCCTCCCCCGAGCTGGTCGAAGATGCCACCTTCCGCCATTCGGAGCAGCGTCCAGGTCGCCATGTGGAGCGCCCCGGGGTCCCCGGCTCGAAGCAACAGGTCGATGCTCGCGGCATGCGGGAACTTGGGTGCGGGGCTGAAGCCGCCGTAGCGCTCGTCGAATGCCGTCCCGAGATCGCGGCGCGCCCGGTCGACCGGTTCGCGCGTGATCGCAAGGCCTGCGTCGGCGGCCGGAGGCCTGAGGTCGTCGAATACGCCGCGGAGCGCCGCATTCTGTGTGCGCACATTCGCGCGTTCGTCGCGATAGAAACCCGCGACCCGCTCGAGCAGGTCCGTAAATGCCGGCATGCCGTAGCGCGGCTGTTTTGGAAAGTAAGTGCCGGCGAAGAAGGGCGTCAGGTCGTCGGGCGCGAGGAACATCGTGAGCGGCCAGCCGCCGCCGCGTTGAGTCAGGAGCTGGTGCGCGAACTGGTACACCTTGTCGAGATCCGGTCGTTCTTCGCGATCCACCTTCACATTGACGAAGAGCCGGTTCATGACCTCGGCCGTCGCTTCGTCCTCGAACGATTCATGCGCCATCACGTGGCACCAGTGACAGGCCGAATAGCCAATGGACAGCAGAATAGGTCGGTCACCCGCTCGCGCCATTGCAATAGCCGCCGCACCCCACGGATGCCAGTCGACCGGATTCGCCGCGTGCTGCAGGAGATAAGGGCTGGTTTCCTGCGACAACCGATTCATGGCGGTACCGCGGCGGTCAGGTAGAATTGCGGTCACTATAGTCACCGCGCTACGTTCCCGCGAATGCCGAGTCTCACCGAAACCGCCGCAATTGCCGGGGACGCGCTGCCGCCGCTGGTACTGAAACCCCATGAGGAGCGCCGGCTTCAGGCCGGGCACCTGTGGATCTTCTCGAACGAGGTCAATGTCGGCGCGACCCCGCTTACCGCTTTCGAGCCGGGTGCGCACGTGCAGGTGTTTTCGAGCAGCAAGCGTTTTCTCGGCTATGCCTATGTCAATCCGCGTACGCTGATCAGCGCACGCCTGCTGGGGCGCGATCCGGACTATCCGCCGGGCAAGTCGCTGCTCGTGCACCGCCTTAAGGTTGCACTCGCGCTCAGGAAGCGCCTCTATCACGTGCCTTTCTATCGCCTGGTCTTCGGTGAAGCGGATCTGCTGCCCGGACTCGTCGTGGACCGCTACGGCGACGTGCTCGTCGGCCAGATCGGAACGGCGGGCATGGAAGCCATGAAAGCGGATATCCAGGAAGCGCTCATCAAGGTCGTGGCGCCGAAAGCGCTGCTGTGGAAGAACGATTCGCCGATCCGCGAGCTCGAGGGACTTGAGCGCCGGGTCGAAACCGCATTCGGCGAGGTCCCGGATTTCGTCGAAGTACCGGAAGGCGGCGTCACATTTCGTGTCCCGCTTGCCGCGGGACAGAAGACCGGCTGGTATTTCGACCAGGCCGCCAATCGTGCGATGCTCCTGCGCCACGTACGTAGCATGCGCGTGCTCGATGTCTTCAGCTATGCCGGCAGTTTCGGCCTGCAGGCACGGCGCGCGGGCGCGTCGTCCGTCACCTGCGTCGATTCTTCGGCGCCAGCGCTCGAAGCGGCGTCGGTGACCGCCAATGCGAACGGACTCGAGGTCGAACTTCTCCAGGGCGACGCCTTCGAAACGCTCGAGGCACTCGCCGCGGAGCGGCGGCGCTTCGATGTTGTGGTCGTCGATCCCCCGGCCTTCATCAAGCGGAAGAAGGATCATCCAAAGGGTCTCGCTGCCTACCGCCGCATCAACCAGCTGGCGATGCAGCTCCTTGACCGCGACGGCCTGTTGTTGTCCTGTTCCTGTTCTTATCACATGGGGCCGGGCGAACTGACGGACGCCGTCCAGCGTGCGGCGCGCCATCTCGGGCGTTTCGCACAGCTCATTGTCGTGGGTGCGCAATCGCCGGATCATCCGGTCCATCCCGCGATCGACGAAACCCGTTATCTCCGCGCTTTCCTGTTCCGCGTGACCGACTCATGCTGACCTATCCCGACATCGACCCGGTCGCGCTCGCGATCGGCCCGGTCAAGGTGCATTGGTACGGGCTCATGTACGTGATCGGCTTCATTGCGGGTTGGTGGCTCGCGCGCCGGCGCGCGGCGGAACCGCATTCGACCTGGAAACCGGTTGACGTCGACGACCTGATTTTTTTCCTGGCGGTCGGCGTCATCGCGGGCGGACGCGTGGGCTGGATTCTGGTGTATGGATTCGATGCGCTGCGGACGGATCCGCTCGCGATCCTGCGCATCTGGGAAGGCGGCATGTCCTTCCACGGCGGACTGATCGGCATCATGGTGGCCGCAGCGCTCTTCGCAGGGCGCCGGGGCCGCCGCGTCGCCGATGTTTTCGACTTTACCGCGCCCCTGCCAGCCGTCGGGCTGTTTGCCGGCCGCATCGGCAACTTCATCAATGGCGAACTCTGGGGCAAGCCAACGGACCTGCCCTGGGGCATGTTGGTGAATGGCAAAGTGCTGCATCCTTCGCAACTGTACGAAGCGGCTCTTGAGGGAATCCTGCTCTTCGCCGTCATCTGGTGGTTCACCTCGAAGCCGCGCCCGCGCCTGGCACCGACGGGCCTGGTCCTGACTCTGTATGCAATATTCAGGATCAGCGTGGAATTCGTGCGGGTGCCGGATGCGAATATCGGTTATCTCGCGCTTGGCTGGGTGACGATGGGGCAACTGCTTTCATTACCAGTGCTCGCGACCGGCCTCGCGATGCTCGCGTCGGCCCATAGCCGTCGCGAACCGTCGGGGAACTACGCCTGAGATGCGCGCCTATCTCGACCTGATGCGGCACGTACGCGAGCGCGGTCTTCGCAAGACCGATCGCACCGGCACGGGGACGCTCTCGGTGTTCGGGCATCAGCTGCGTTTTGACCTTTCCGCGGGGTTTCCGCTGGTGACGACGAAGCGCGTGCACCTCAAGTCCGTGATCGAGGAATTGCTCTGGTTCCTGCGCGGCGAGACAAACGTGCGTTCGCTCCAGGAACGGGGCGTCACGATCTGGAACGAATGGGCGGACACGGACGGCGAACTCGGCCCAGTCTATGGCCGGCAGTGGCGCGCCTGGGCCACCGCGGACGGCCGCCACATCGACCAGATCGCGGGCGTGATCCAGCAGCTGCGGCAAGAGCCAGACTCGCGCCGCATCATTGTCAGCGCCTGGAATGTCGGAGAAATCGAGAAAATGGCGCTGGCGCCCTGTCATGCGCTTTTCCAGTTTTATGTCGCTGGCGGGCGATTGTCCTGCCAGGTGTATCAGCGGAGCGCCGACATCTTCCTCGGCGTGCCGTTCAATATCGCGTCTTATGCGCTGTTGACTCACATCCTGGCGCAGCAGTCCGATCTCGCAGTCGGCGACCTCGTCTGGACCGGAGGCGACTGCCATCTCTACCTGAATCACCTGCCGCAGGCGGACCTCCAGCTCGCGCGCGAGCCGCAGTCCTTGCCGACACTCACTTTGCTGCGGCGGCCGGCGGACGTGGCGGAGTATGAGTCCGGCGATTTCCGGATCGAAGGCTACGAGCCGCATGCGGCGATCCGCGCGCCCGTCGCGGTCTGAGCAGTGAGGATGAATCATCCGCCGATCGCGCTCGTCGCGATGGCCGACAACGGCGTGATCGGGCACGACAACCGCTTGCCTTGGCATCTGCCCGACGATCTGCGGCGCTTCAAGGCCTTGACCATGGGTCACGCAATCCTGATGGGACGTCGCAGCTTCGAATCGATCGGCCGCGCGCTCCCCGGACGGCGGAATCTCGTGCTCACCCGCAATCCCGCTTGGCGCGCGGCCGGCTGTGAGGTTGTTGCCACGCCCGCGGCGGCACTCGTGGCCGCCGGCGACTCAACGCTTTTTGTGATTGGCGGCGCGGAAGTCTTCACGGCCTTCTGGCCGCAGGTGCGGCGCCTCGAATTGACGGAAGTCCATGGCGACATCGAGGGCAACACGCGGCTTGCCGGATTCGACCGGCGGCAATGGCGCGAGATTTTCCGCGAGGAGCATGCCGCGGACGAGCTGCATGCCTGGCCGTTCAGCTTCGTCACGCTGGAGCGGCGTTGAGCTCGCTTTCGATCAGGGCGACCGCGCGCCAGCAGTCCTCGTAAGTGTTGTAGAGCGGCGCGGGTGCGAGCCGGATGACGTCGGGCTCGCGCCAGTCGCAGGTGAGGCCACGGGCGATCAGGCGGTCGAACAGGGCGCGTCCGTTTCCGCGCGAGTCGCAGAGGCGTACCGAAAGCTGGGCACCGCGACTGGCCGGCGCTCGCGGCGTCAGGATTTCGATGCGATTGCCGAGGCGCTGTTCGAGCAGGCGTTCAAGCCAGCCAGTCAGCGCGATCGAGCGAGCCCGGAGCGTCGGCAGTCCTGCAGCGGCGTACTGTGCGAACGACGCCTGGAGTGGAACCATGCCGAGCAGCGGATGATTACTGACCTGCCAGCCCGCAGCGCCCTGGTACGGCCGGAATTCTGCCGCCATTTCGAAGCGCGATTCGAGGTCGTTGCCCCACCAGCCGGAAAGCCGCGGTGCTTTCGAGCCGAAATGCCGTTCGTGCACAAAGGCGCCGGCCGTGGCCCCCGGACCGCCGTTCAGATACTTGTACGAGCACCAGACCGCGAAATCGGCATTCCAGTCATGCAAGGAGAGCGGCACATTGCCGACCGCGTGCGCGAGGTCGAATCCGATGACGGCACCGACACGATGCGCGGAGTCGACGAGTGCCTTCAGCTCGAGCCACTGCCCGGTCAGGTACTGGATGCCTGGCAGCAGCACGAGCGCGAGGCGCGATCCCTGCCGTTCGATCTCCGCGACGAGATCCTCGTGCCGCAACAGATGTTCGCCGGCACGGGGCGCAACCTGGACCAACGATGTAGCTGGATCGCGCCCATGCCAGCCTAGTTGCGAGACCACGGCATAGCGATCGGAAGGAAACGCGCCGTGCTCGATCAGGATGACGTGTCGTTCGCGCGTCGGTCGGTAGAAGCTCGCCATCAGCAAATGCAGGTTGATCGTCAGCGAATTCATGACGATCACTTCCGGGATCGTCGCGCCCACGAGCATGGCCGCCGTCGGCGCGAGCCGTTCATGCAGGTTCAGCCAGTCGGCACCCGGGTCGTGGTATCCGAGCACGCCGAGTTGCTGCCACTCGGTCATGAAGCGCATCACGTCTTCGGTGGCCTGCCGCGGCTGGAGCCCGAGCGAGTTGCCGCAGAGATAGATGACGGGCTCACTGCCCGCGGTCCGCGGGAAATGGAACTCCCCGCGGCGCGACGCGCCCGGATCCTCCGCATCGAGCGCAAGCGCGTTCTCAAGGGACAGGGCCGCGGTCATTCCGGTTGCGCTGAGTAGAGGAGGGGCCGGCTGGGCGCCGCGTCGG
The DNA here is from genome assembly GCA_031364365.1 of Gammaproteobacteria bacterium. GTDB lineage: Bacteria > Pseudomonadota > Gammaproteobacteria > Steroidobacterales > Steroidobacteraceae > SCUD01. Next base: position 8,163 of record JANLWE010000078.1, read on the forward strand.
TCAGGAACGGCGGAATCTGGAGATCGAGCAGGTAAAAACCGTCCTTGATTTCGGCAGCGATATAAGCGAGCTCGGTGATGCTCGAGTCCGGCCGCATCGACTCGCGTGCCTTTCTCGAACCAGGCGGGAGCCCGAAAAAGGTGCGATGCGCCGTCAGGCGCCCGCCATCCGCGGCGCGATCCGCCGACGGGAGATCGAGCACCAGGTGTTCGATTCCGCGCTCGACGAGCCAGGCGGCAGCCTGACGGGTGAGGTATGGCGCCGGCGAGGGTCCGCGATACGCGAGCAGCGGACCTTCGCCGTTTCGCAGCGTGCGAACCACAAGCGCCGCGGGCGCCGGACCCGGATGCCGGGCGAATGCCGCGCCGAGCGCCGCGGCCGTGACCAGCCGGTCGCCCTCCACGGGCGGCGGATCGCTGTCTTCCGTCAAATCGACGGCAGTGGCGGGATCGACCGTGATCACGAGCGCGAGCGAAACGCCGCCCTTCAGCCGCTCGGCAATCGCGACGCGTTCGTCCGTGACATGACCGACGCATTCCGTATGCGTACCGTTGCAATGCGGCGCAAGCGTCAGGACTTCGCAATTGCAGCTTCCACCTGCAAAGAGAGGGCGGGAAGTCGCCGGCGGCGCATCGAAGCAGGAGGGCTGCGAACCCCGGAAATCCAGGGGAATTGCGATCGAGAGTGGCTTCGAAAAGTCGGCCCAAAACCGCCGGTTCCCGGCCTCGAATCGCATGACAGTCATCGTGTCATTATAGACGCCCGATGGAACCCGACAGCCCGCCTCCGGTCTGAGGTATGGAACCGTTGACAGGAGCCTTTGACATGGCGCTGCGTGCCGGACTCGCGATGTGCGCCTTGCTGGCCGCGGCGCCTGCGTTCGCGGACGAGAACGCGCCGACCGAGGAAGCGGCCGCCTGGACCATGCACGAGGTGGACTTCCAGTACATGGGTTTTACCACCCGCTACACCTGCGGCGGACTGAAGAACAAGGTCAAGCTCCTCCTGAAACACCTGGGCGTTCGCGACGACGTCAAGATCCTCGAGCGCGGCTGTGAATTCGGCTACCAGCAGGTCGCAGTTTTCCCGCGCCTGAAAATCACCTTCTGGGCACCGACGATTCCGCAGCAGGGCGACCGCAACGTCGGCGACTCCGTGCTCGGCGTCTGGAAACCGGTCGTCATCAAGCGCAATTCTCCGAAAGGCCTGGAGATGGGCGATTGCGAGCTCGTGGAAATTTTCCGCGACCGCGTTTTGCCGAAATTCCTCACGCGCTCGATTGAAGGCGACATCAACTGCATCCCGCACCAACTCGTCGGCAACCGCATCGACCTGCGATTCGAAGTCCTGACAGGCATCCAGTCGGTCGACACGGCAATGCCCCAGAGCCAGAGCCTGAAGCAGAAGCAGTGATCAGTCGGTTACGCGCCGACTGCCGCGGCAAGGCAGTAGCACCGGCTCTTCTCCTTCCCGATCGAGCCTGAGCGCACAGAGCGCGCCGCCCCAGACGCATCCCGTATCGAGGCCGCGCAATCCCGGCTCCGACAGGAATCCCAGCGCAGACCAATGGCCGAACACGAAAGCGTCGCCCTTCGTCGCGCGCGCGGGATGCCGGAACCAGGGCATCGCGTTCGCCGGCGCGCCCGCGATCGGCCCCTTGTGCGAGAGCAGTAGCCGGCCCTCGTCGTCGACGAATCGAAGCCGCGTCAGGCAATTGACTGAGAATCGCAGCCGTTCGAGATTCTTGAGCGCGGGCAACCAGCGGTCGGGTTGATCGCCATACATCCCGGTCAGCAGCTCGGCGGGATCCCGGCGAAGCGCCTGCTCGACCTCTTTCGCGCATTTCTCTGCCTGCGCGAGCGACCACTGCGGCGGCAGTCCCGCATGGATCAGCGTCCAGCCGAGCGCCCGGTCGCGGTGCAGCAGTGGGCGCGACGCGAGCCATTCGAGGAGTTCGGCGGCATCCGGTGCATCGAGCACGGCCTCGAGTTCACGCTCACGCTTGCGCACGGTTGCGGGCGCCCAGGCCATCGCGAGCAGGTGCAGGTCGTGATTGCCGAGTACGACCGTCGCGCAGCCGCCGAGCGCGCGCACTTCGCGCAGCACCGCGAGCGAGTCGGGTCCGCGGTTGACGAGGTCGCCGGTCAGCCACAGGCGGTCGCGCGCCGGATCGAAACGGAGCCGCGCGAGCAGGGCCATGAACTCCGTGTGGCAGCCCTGCAGGTCGCCGACGGCGTAGTGGGCCAAACGAGGGTCCTAGTGGATCGTGCCGGGGATCGCGAGCGTGAATGCCGGGACCGGCGCGTCGAACTTCACGCCGCTGTCGGCAAGCATCTGGTAGCTGCCCTGCATCGAGCCGACCGGCGTTTCCAGCACCGCACCGCTCGTATAGCGGAAGCCCTGGCCCGGCATCAGGTGCGGCTGCTCGCCGACGACGCCTTCGCCGCGTACTTCCTGCACCTTGCCGTTGGCGTCGGTGATGACCCAGTGCCGGGTGAGGAGTTTCGCGGGCACCGTGCCGCGATTGCGGATCGTGATCGTATAGGCGAACACGAACCGGTTCTCGTCGGGATCCGACTGATCCTCGAGATAGCGCGTGTCCACATTGACAGTGATCAGGTTGTCGTTCGATTCGGACATGCCGGTCACCTAGCGCACGCGGACGGCCAGCACGTCGCAGGGCGCGGCATGCAGCACCGTGTCTTCGGTGAAATTGACGAGAATCGACGGGCCGCGCCGCTCACGGGATCCAAGCACGATGAGATCGGAGTGCTGCTCCTGTGCCGCGCGCACGATCTCCGCCTTGATGTTGCCGGCGGCGACCTGGCGTTTTGCCGACCCGATGCCGAGATTCTCGGTCAGTTCCGCAAGCTGCCGGCGGGCACGCTGAACCAGTTCCTCCTCGATCTGCACGGACGGCAGCAGGGTCTCGCCCATCGGTTCGACCGGGACGTATTCGACGACGTGCAGGACCGACAACTCGGCGCCGTGCAAGGCGGCGAGGTCGCGCGCGCGCGTGGCGATCTGCTCGGACTGTTCGCCGAGGTCCACGACCAGGAGGATCCTGCGGTAATTGCTCATGGTGTGGGCATTATAGCCGCCAGTGCTGCGAACTCTGCCGGTGACAGCGTTTCCGGGCGGCGGTTGGCATCGATGCCGGCGGCCTCGAACTGGGCGGCCGAGACGACGCCGCGGAGCGAATTCCTGAGCGTCTTGCGGCGCATCGAAAATGCGGACGCGACGACACGCGCGAAGCGTGCTCGATCCGGCAACGGAAACGGGGCGGAAGCGTGGGGCAGGAGCCGTATGACCGCCGAATCGACGGCGGGCGGCGGCTGGAACGCGCCGCGTCCAACGCGGAACAGTGCCTCCGCCTGGCAGGCCGCCGCGAGCATTACGGTGAGCCGGCCGTAGATCTTGCCGCCCGGCGCCGCGACGATGCGGTCGACCACCTCTTTCTGAAGCATGAAATGCATGTCGGTGATGACCGCGCTCGATTCGAGCAGATGGAACAGGAGCGGCGTCGAGATATTGTAGGGCAGGTTGCCGCAGACCCGCAGCGGCGGCCCGCCACCATGAATATCCGAAAGATCCATCTCGAGCACATCGCCCTCGTGCACGATGAGTTCCCCGGCGCCCGCACAACGCTCGCGCAGCAGGGGAATCAGGTCGCGGTCGATCTCGATCGCTTCGAGGCGGCGGCAGCGCTCGAGCAGCGGTCGCGACAAGGCACCGCGGCCGGGGCCGATCTCGACGATGCGCTCGCCGGGCCGCGGGTCGATGGCGTCTACGATACGAGTGAGCACGCCCATTTCGTGCAGGAAATGCTGACCGAAACGCTTTCGCGTGCGGATCATCCGAGACCTTGCGCCAGCTGGATCGCCTCGAACAGGCTGCCGGGATCTGCGCGGCCCGTGCCCGCAAGATCGAGTGCCGTTCCGTGATCGACCGAGGTGCGATGAAACGGCAGGCCGAGCGTGACATTGACCGTGCGGCCGAAACCGGCATGCTTGATCACGGGTAAACCCTGGTCGTGGTACATCGCGAGCACGGCATCCGCGCTCTCGATCGATGCCGGTGTGAATGCGGTGTCGGCCGGGAGCGGGCCGCTGAGCGAGAATCCGCGCTTGTTGAGCGCCTCGATCAGCGGGCGGATGATCTCGATTTCCTCGCGCCCCAAGTGGCCGCCTTCGCCGGCGTGCGGATTCAGGCCGCAGACGGCGATACGCGGTGCGTTCAGGCGGAATCCATCGCGAAGTCCGCGGTCGAGCACGGTCAGTGTCCGTTCGAGTGAGCTTCGCGTGATGTGCCGCGGCACTTCGGCGAGCGGGAGGTGAGTCGTCGCGAGCGCGACCCGCAAGTCGCCCGCGACCAGGAGCATCACGGGATGGACGCCACCGGCGAGGGCAGCGAGGTATTCGGTGTGACCCTTGAATGCGATGCCGGCCTCGTTAATCGAGGACTTCTGCACCGGTGCGGTCACCATTGCCGCAAAACGCCCCTCGATGCAGCCGCGGGCGGCGGCATCGATCATGTCAAGCACGTAGCGTGCGTTTGCGGGGTCAGGCCGGCCGGGCGTTGCGTCCCGGGCCAGTCTTGCAGGCAGAATCGGCAGGCTGCCGGCGCGATGCGGCGCGGGAGCGGCGCCCGGTTGCCACTCGTTCGGCCTCAGGCCGAGGCCGAGGAGCGCCGCGCGCGCGGCGAGCAGGCCCGGATCGCCGACGAAGACCAGTTCGCATGGCCAGTCGGAAAGCGCCGCAGCCAGCGCGAGGTCGGGGCCGATGCCGGCGGGTTCGCCGGTCGTGACGACGAGACGCCGGGCGCTCAGAGATTCCGGATCTCGACATAGGCCTCGTCGCGGAGTCGTCGCAGCCACAGCTCGGTCTCCTCGTCGACCTTGCTTTCACGCAATGCAGAGAGCACACGCTGCCGGCGTAACTCGTCGCTCTGGTCATACGTGCGCCGCCCCGTCAGCTGCACGATATGCCAGCCGAACTGGCTGCGAAACGGCTCGCTGATTTCGTCCTGCTGGAGCGATGAAAGCACTCTCTCGAACTCCGGGTCGAAAACGCCCGGCGCATTCCAGCCGAGATCGCCGCCGCGGCTCGCCGAGCCAGGATCCTCAGAGGTGACGCTCGCGAGTGCGCCGAAATCCTCACCGGCCAGGATGCGGTCGCGGATCGCGGAAAGCCGCTGGCGCGTGGTCGCGTCGTCCTGCACCTCGTTCGACCGCATCAGGATGTGGCGGGACTGGAACTGTTCGACCATCACCGGCCCGCTTTCGCCGCCCCGGGTCTCGTCGAGCCGCACGAGGTGGAACCCCGTCGGCGTCCGCACCGGTTTGCTCACCTCGCCCGGCTTCATGGGAGCAACGAGTTCCGCGATGAACTGCGGCAGCTGGTTCATCCGCCGCCAGCCGAGCTTGCCACGCTCGAGCGCGGTTTGCGCCTGCGAATAGGTGAGCGCGAGCTGGCCGAAGTCCTCGCCGCCCTGCGCGCGCCGGTGGATTTCGCGCGCGAGCTCCTCGACCTTTGCCATCTGTTCCGTGGTGGCGGATTCGGGCAGCGACAGGAGGATGTGGGACACGTCGTATTCGGTGTTCTCGCCGGCAGCGCCGGACTCGCGCTCGAGCGCCTGGTCGAGCTCGCGCGGCGATACGTAGATTCGCGGGACGACGTCGCGTTGGCGCAGCAGCGAGAGCATGATTTCGCGCCGCATCTCGTCGCGGTACGCGGCGTAATCGACTCCCTGCTGCTCGAGTGCGATCGGCATCTGCTCGAAGTCGATGTTGTTCCGCTTGGCCACGTCGCGCAGCGCCTCGTTCAGCATCTCGTCCGAAACCTGGACGCCGAGCCGCGTCGCGCGCTGCACCTGGATCTCCTGCAGGATCAGCCGTTCCATCACCTGTTGCCGGATCACGTCCGGCGGCGGCAGCTCCGTGCCCTGGCCGCGCAACCGCTCGGTGATGAAGAGGACCTGGGTGTCGAGCTGGCTCTGCAGGATGATGCCTTCGTTCACGATGGCGACCACACGGTCGAGCGCGACCCCGCTCGACGACAGCTCGCGCGTCTGCGCGAGGACCGCCCCGGACGCCAGCGCCATACAGAGAAAACCGGTCAGGATTCGGCTCATTATTCGCCCGAGTCAGGGTAAGGAGGCTGCGGAGGCCGGGGAGTATCCCCGAATGCCGCGTTCCAGGAAAGTATCGTTGCGGGTTCCGACCGACGAGAGGCCGGTGAGTTCCACCTGCAGCAGCACCGAATTGTCACTTTCGCCGGTGCGATTCGAAACATAATTACGCGCGAGAAGGCGGACACGCCAGCAGCAGCCGCCGTACTCGAATCCGGCGAATCGGTCGATTGACTCGTCCTCCCTGGTCGAATAGACCTGCCGTGCAAACACCTGCCAGGCGGGCGACAGTCGCCAGGCGACCGCCGCGTCCCATTGTTCGAGCAGCCCATCGCGATAGCGATAGCCCAGGTTGACGACGGAGTCCGGCCGCAGCCGGTATTGCACGCTGGCCTCGCCGCGAAGCGTGTTTGATTCCTCGGCGTCGTATTCCACTGCGACACGTGCACTCCAGTTGCGCCACGCGGTCAGCTCGATATCGCCCACCAGGTTCGAGGCATTCCGCGTCTCCGCGACTTCGCCCGGCAGCACGACCCGCGGGCTCTCGAAATAGAACCGCTGGCCGATGGTCGCTGTCAGGTACTGCTGCCCGCTTTCGGCGCGCAGCAGCCGGGTCGTCAATCCCGCGGCCAGTTCGTTCGCATCGCCGAGCCGATCTGCGCCGACGTAGCGATTGCCGCGGAAGAGTTGCACGAGATTGAGATCGGGCAGAGCCGTGTCGAAGATCGGCAGGTCCGTCTGGTCTCTGAACGGGATATAGGTGTAGCGCACGCGCGGCTCGAGCGTTTGCACAAGCTGGTTGCGCGAACCCGCCTCGCGCTCGAATACGAGCCCCGAATCGAGCGAAAGGATCGGCGCCGACCGGTCGGGCGAATCGTCCGCACCGGGCGCTACGTCCGAAAGCTGGTACGCGGTTGCGCGCCAGGCGGCGCTCGGTTCGAAGTGATAGCCGGGCCCGCGGGCTGGCCAGGCGATGCGAGGCGTGACATCGGCGCGCAGTCCGGTCGTGCCGGCGTCGCGCTCGAACCACGTCGTCTCCGCATCCAGCGAAGTCTCGAATCGGCCCGCGACCGGCCAGATCCCGGTGAACGCGACCTCCGGCAGCCGCGAATAGGGCCGGTCGAGCGGATCGACGCTGAGGTCAATCGTCTGGAAATCCTGGACGCGGCTGTCGAGTCGCCAGCCCTGTCCGAGCCACGCAAGGTGGATGTAGCGGTCGAGGAAAGTGACGCTCGTGCCGTCGGGCCCGAGGCCGAAATCCTCGAAGTAGCTGCTGTCGCTCGCGTCAGCGAGGTCGGCTTCGATGCGGAGACGCTCGCTGAAGTCGGTGCGGTGGCGGAGCGTCGTGAGCCGGCGGTCAATGCCTGCGAGATCGTCGCCGGGCAGGAAGCGCGTCCCGAAATTGCCGCGGCTGCGCTCTGCGAGGTACCGAAACTCGGCGCCCAGACCAGGACCCCGCCGCGAGAGCAGGAAGGGCGTCAGGGTCAGGTCGTAATTCGGCGCGAGGTCGAAGTAGTACGGCACGCCGAGTTCGAAGCCGCTCTTGTCGGAATTGCCGAAGGAGGGGAACAGGAATCCCGACTTGCGGCGATCGCCGACCGGAAACGAGATTACGGGCGCGTAGAGTACCGGAACGCCCTTCAGGTCGACGCGGACGTTGCGGCCCTTGCCTTGCAGCGTCTTCTGGTCGATATCGATCGCCGAAGCGCGGAGCTCCCAATCCTTGTTGCCGGCCGGGCAGGTGGTGAAGCGGACCTCGCGCAGCTTCAGATCGCCCCCGGAATTCATCTGAAGCTTGCCGGCGGAGCCCCGCGCGGGCCGCTTCGGCAGCTCGAACTCGGCCCCGGTGAATTCGCCAGTGCCGAGCGCGTCCCACTGGCCCGCGCCGGCCTTGAGGCGTACATCCGGGGAGCGGAATTCGACGTCGCCTTCGACTTCGAATCTTCGATCCGAGGCGTCATAGGTCGCGGACTCCGCCGAAAGTTCGCGCTCGCCCTGGACGATCGTAACGCCGCCTGTGAGCTTCGCATCGCCCTCGCGCGTCACTTCCGCACCACCGCTCTTGACCTGCACCGGCAGCTCGTCCGGACCCTTGACCGTGACGCCGTCGGCCGCCGGGGCAGCCACGGCCGGCAGATCGGCATACGTGGGCCAGAGGCATTCGTCGGCGCCGGCCGTCGGCAGCATGCCGGTCGTCGCAAGCAATACGATGAAGCGTCGGGAAAGCACTGGAGTCGGGAAGTCTATAATGCGGGCACCCCGGCCGTCGCCTCTGCATGACAACAAACGACAACGCCGATCCGCGGCTGCAAAGACTCGAACGATGGATCGCAGGCCTTCCCGGCCCGCCGGTCGATCGCATCGCGCCCGCATCCGCTGACGCGAGCTTCCGGCGCTATTTCCGCGTTCATCGCGGCGCCACCACGCAGATCGCCATGGACGCGCCGCCGGAACGCGAGAGCCTCGACGCGTGGCTCAGGATTGCACGCGTTCTCGCGGCGACCGGCGTCCACGTGCCGCCGGTGCTCGCCGTCGACGCCGAGCAGGGATTCGTGCTGATCGGAGACATGGGCCGGCATCACTATCTCGAGGCGCTTGGCAGCGGCGCCGACCCTGATCCGCTCTACGCGGATGCGATCGACGCGCTGGTACTTATGCAGTCGGGCGATCCGGAGTCCGCGGCAGAACTTCCGCTCTACGATCGCGATCTCCTGATGCGCGAACTTTCGCTGTTCAACGAGTGGTTCGTCGCGCGTCACCTCGGGCTAGCGCCGGATCGTGACGATTGCACGGCGATCGCGGGGGCCTTCGACTGGCTCTGCGATCAGGCGCTCGCGCAGCCGGTCGTGCTCGTGCACCGCGATTACCATTCGCGCAATCTCCTGGTCCGGCCTGAAGGCAACCCCGGCATCGTCGATTTTCAGGACGCGGTGCGCGGAGCCGTCACCTACGATCTCGTGTCGCTTCTCAAGGACTGCTACGTGGTCTGGCCGCGGAGACAATTGCTCGCGTGGCTCGACCGCTACCGGACAAAAGCCGCCGAGGCCGGTCTCGATGCCGGCGCCGACCGCGACCAGTTCCTCGAGTGGTTCGACCGGATGGGACTTCAGCGGCATCTGAAAGTTCTCGGCATCTTTGCGCGGCTGTGGCATCGCGACGGCAAGCCGGGCTATCTCGCCGATCTGCCGCGCGTGCTCGACTACACGCTCGAAGCGACTGGAGCCATGCCGCAACTCGCGGCTTTTGACGCCTTCCTCCGCAATCAGGTCGTGCCGGCGTTCGCGACCGTGTCGCGGCACGCGGGCCATTCCCGTTGAAAGCGATGATCCTGGCCGCGGGGCGGGGCGAACGCATGCGCCCGCTGACCGAGAAGCTGCCGAAGCCGCTGCTCGAAGTCGGCGGCCACCGCTTGATCGAATTCCACCTCGCCGCGCTCGTGAAACACGGTATTCGGGACGTCGTCATCAACCTGTCCTGGTACGGCGAGCGCATCCGTGAGGCTTTGGGCGACGGGAAGTCGTACGGCCTCGCGATACGCTACAGCGATGAAGGCTCCGAACCGCTTGGAACCGGTGGCGGATTGTTTGCGGCGCTGCCGCTCCTCGGCACGGAGCCGTTTCTGGTCGTCAACGGCGACGTCTGGTCGGACTTTCCGCTCGACACGCTGAAGCCGCCGCAGGATTCGCTGGCCCATCTGGTGATGGTCGACAACCCAGAGCATCACCCCGGCGGCGATTTCGGCATCGATGCCGTCGGCTGCCTGCGCGCATCGCCCGAACGACTGACCTATTCCGGCATTTCCGTGCTCGATCCGCAGCTGTTCGCAGCTTGCGAGCGCGGGGCGTTTCCGCTGAAGCCCCTGCTCGAGCGCGCAATGGATGGCGGCCGGCTGACCGGTCAGCGGCATGCGGGCACCTGGACCGACGTCGGCACGCCGGCGCGGCTTGCCGCGCTCGATTCGGAGCTTCGTCTCGGCAAGGCCAGACACCCCGTACTCTCGTCCCCGGTCGGCTAAAATAGGCGGACAGTAGACGGAGCGAGCTGATAAGTGCCTGATCTAAAAGGTATTCCAATCCAGGTCGAGCGGCGGCCCGTGAACAGCGGTGAAAAATTCGTCACCCCCCAGGGATTCACGGCGATCCGCGACGGCATCAAGCGGAGTACCGCGACGACGGCCATCAAGCCCGGTGCGAAGCCGAAATGGTTGCGCGCGCCGCTTGCAACGGGTCCCCGCTACGAGGCGCTTCGCCAGACGGTTCGCGAGCACCGCCTGAGCACGGTCTGCGAGGAAGCGCACTGTCCGAACATTGGCGAGTGCTGGAACGCGGGCACGGCGACCTTGCTGCTGATGGGCTCGGTCTGCACGCGCGCCTGTCGATTCTGCGCCGTCGACACCGGCAATCCGCGCGGCTGGCTCGATGCGGAAGAGCCCGCGAATGCGGCACGCACCGTGGCCCTGATGAATCTTGGTTATGTCGTTCTCACCTCGGTCGATCGCGACGACCTGCCGGACGGCGGGGCGGGCCACTTCGCCGCCTGCGTGCGCGCGATCAAGAGCGAGAATCCTCGGACCGCCGTCGAGGCGCTGACACCCGACTTCCAGGGCGTGCTCGCGGACGTCGAGACCGTGGTCGATTCAGGGCTTGAAGTGTTTGCGCAGAATGTCGAGACAGTCGAGCGCCTGACTCACCCGGTGCGCGATCCGCGCGCAGGTTACCGGCAGACACTCGACGTGCTCGCGCATTCCAAGAATCATCGTCCTTCCGTGCTTACGAAGACGAGCCTGATGCTTGGGCTCGGCGAAACCAACGACGAAGTGCTCGCGACAATGGACGATCTGCGCGCAACAGGCTGCGACCTGCTGACGCTCGGCCAGTATCTTCGTCCCACCGCCAATCACCTGCCGGTCGAGCGCTTCGTGACGCCGGAAGAGTTCCTTGCGCTTCGGGAAGCGGCGCTCACCCGTGGATTCATCGAATGCGTTTCCGGGCCGATGGTGCGTTCGAGCTATCGCGCCGAGCGTGCGCTGGCCGGAAACAATTGCGGCATCCCGGCGGCCTGATGCATCCTTTTCCGCACCGTTACAAGATCAGTGTTGGCGCATCGCCCGAGGGCGCGCTCCGCCTAAATGCCGAGGGACTGCCCGAAATCGTGTCGCTGCCGCCGCCCGAGTTCGACGGTCCCGGCGGCTACTGGGCGCCGGAGACGCTGCTCCTCGCGGCAGTCGGTGATTGCATGATTCTGACGTTTCGCGCCATCGCGAAGGCCTCGCGCTTCGAGTGGCGGGAATTGTCGGCGAACGTCGAAGGACTCCTCGAACGCATCGACGGCAACAGCCGGTTCACGCGCATCGAGACGCGCGTGCGGCTGGTCGTGCCGGCGGGCGCGGATGCGGCACGGGCACGCAAGCTCCTGGAAAAGGCGGAGCACGGCTGCCCGGTGTCGAATTCACTGACCGCGGAGCGCCACCTCGAATGCGAGGTGGTCGAGGCCGCGTGAACGCGATCCTGCGCTGCCTGGGCCGCGTCGACTACGCGCCGACCTGGCAGGCGATGCAGGCGTTCACCGACGTCCGCGACGCGACAACTGCCGACGAACTCTGGTTTCTCGAGCACGCGCCGGTCTTCACCCAGGGCCTGAACGGCAAGCCGGAGCATTTGCTGGCGACCGGCGACATCCCGGTCGTCGGAATCGACCGCGGCGGCCAGGTGACCTACCACGGACCCGGCCAGCTCGTGATGTACGCACTCATTGACCTCAAGCGCCGCCGCATCGGCGTACGCGAGCTCGTAGTCGCGCTCGAGAACGCCGTGGTCACGCTCGCGGCGAGTCACGGCATCGAGGCTTCGGGCCGCCGTGAGGCCCCAGGCGTGTACGTGGGCGCGCGAAAACTCGCGAGCATCGGACTTCGGGTCCGGCGCGGCTGCAGTTACCACGGACTTGCGCTCAACGTGGATATGGATCTTGAGCCGTTTGGCCGCATCAATCCCTGCGGCATGGCCGGCCTTGCGATGACCCAGCTTGCGGACCAGGGCGCCGCGACGGATGTCGAGCGCGCGACGCTCGCGCTTGCGCCATTTGCCTGCCAAGCGCTCGGTCTCGACTGGGACGGGAGCTGGTCTCAGAGTGCGACCAGCACGACGCCGCTGTCGGTCAGATCCTGGTAGATGCGATCGAGTTGCGCGCGGCTCTCGGCGCGGATCGTGTAGGTGAGCGCGAGGAATCGTTTCTTGCTGCTCATCCGCTCGGTAATCCGGGAGGCGGGGAGCGCTCCGGCGTGGCGCTCGACGATCGCGAGCGTGAGCGTGCGGAACGATTCCGAATCGCGGCCCATCACCTTGATCGGGAATTCGCAGGGAAAGTCGAAAAGCTCGTCGGCCGCGTTCATGCCGGCAGCACGGTCGAGAATTCCTCGCGCGACGACTTGAATCCGGCGTAGATGCTGCGGAAGACCGGACCCGGCGCGCCGGTTCCGACCGCACGGCCGTCGAGCTTCGAGACCGCGCGGATGTCGCCGCCGGCCGAGGCGATGATCAGTTCATCGGCTGTCCGCAATTCCGTCTCGCTGACCGGCCGGCGTTCCGAGCCGATGCCCGCCCGTACCGCGAGTTCGAAGAGCACGCCGCGCGTCGTGCCGGGCAGGATGGCGTGGGTCTGCGGTGGTGTTGCGATCCGCCCGTTCATCACGACATGCGCGCTGCTCGTGCTGCCTTCCGTGAGATTGCCTTCGTGCAGCAGGATCGTCTCTGCGGCGCCGGCATCCGCGGCCATCCAGCGCAGCAGGACGTTGCCGAGGAGCGAAGTCGACTTGATGTCGCAGCGATCCCAGCGCATGTCCTCCGCCGTCACCGCTGCAACGCCGTTCTCGATGGTCGCCGCGGGGACAACCGGCAACGGCTGCACGCAGGCGAAAATCGTCGGGCGGGTGCCGGCCTGGGGTACGTGATTGCGCTCCGGCTCGACGCCGCGCGTGACCTGCACGTAGAGGAGCAGGTCGCCGCCGCCGTTGCCGTGCACCAGCGCGCCGAAAGCCGCGAGCCAGCCCGCGCGGTCGAGCGCGGGCGGCATGCGGATCTCGTTCAGGCTGCGGTCGAGCCGTGCGAGATGCGCGTCGAGGCGGTACGCGCGCCCGCCGTAGACCGGCAGCACCTCGTAGACGCCGTCGCCGAACAGGAACCCGCGGTCGAGCGGGGAGATCCGCGCTTCGGCGAGCGGCAGCAGGCGGCCGTCGAGCCAGACGAGCGGCAGCGGCATTCAGTCGAACCAGGACAGGATCGTGTCCCAGATCCTGCGGAAGATGTTGCCGCGCGGCACGTCCGCGATCGGGCGCAACGGGGCTTCGGCGACGACTTTGCCGTCCACCAGCGCGCGCAATACGCCGACCCGGTCGGACTTCGAGAGTGGCGCGAACAGGCGCGGCGCGAGCTCGATCTTGTATTCGACGCGATCCGCCTGGCCGCGCGGCAGCGTGACCCACAGGTCCTCCGCGAGCCCGACCGCCGCGCGCCCATTGGGCGCCTTGTAGATGCGGTGCACGGCGAGTTCCGTGCGCGCCTTCTTGAGCGTCCGCGTTTCGAAAAAGTTGAAGCCGTAATTCAGCAGCGCGAGGCTCGCGTCCTCGCGTGCCTTCATGCTCTTGGTGCCCGTCACGACCGCGATCAAACGCGTGCCGTCGCGTTTTGCGGAGGACACCAGGCAGTAACCCGCCGCATCCGTCATGCCGGTCTTCACGCCGTCGACGCTCGGATCGCGGCGCAGCAGGCCGTTGCGGTTCGGCTGCGTGATGTTGTTCCAGGTGAACTCGAGCTGCGAATACCAGCGGTAGTATTGCGGAAACTCGTCGATGATCGCGCGCGTAAGGCGTGCGATATCGGCGGCCGACATCTGGTGGTTCGTGCCCGGCAGCCCGGTCGCATTCTGGAAATGGCTCTGGCGCATGCCGAGGCGTTCGGCGTACTGGTTCATGAGTGCGGCGAAGGTGTCTTCCGTGCCGGCGATCGCCTCGGCGAGCGCGATCGTGGCGTCATTGCCACTCTGCACGATCATCCCCTGGATCAGCACTTCTACGGGCACGCGCGAGTTCAGGTCGAGGTAGGTGCGCGATCCTTCCGAGCGCCAGGCGTGCTCGCTGATCGGCACCTCGGTATCGAGTTTGAACTTGCCTTCCTTGAGCGCGTGAAACACCGCGTAGGCGGTCATCAACTTGGTGATGCTTGCGGGTTCGACCCGGTCGTTTGCGCGATGCCCGGCCAGCATCTGGCCGCTCTGCTGGTCGACAAGAACCCAGGACGTTGCCTCGAGCGAGGGCGGCGGCGGCACGGGCCCCGTTGCGGCTCCGGCGACCGTGGACAGGAGCAGCAGGATAAAAGCGGGCAGGGTTCTCAATGGCGACCTCATCGTGTGGGAAGGGCGGACACTATTAGTACAGCGCAAGGCGCGGGGCATCGGCCCCCGCCACGCGCAGGCGCTCGATCAGCGCGTCGAATTCGCCGATGCTCGCGACCGGACCGGCGCGCACTCGAAACACCGCACGGCCGTCGGCCTGCATCTCGCTGACGCTGACGCCGGCGATCCCGGCCGCGCGCAGGCGACCGGCGAGGGCCTCGGCATTCTCGCGGCTGCCGAATGCGCCCGCCTGGGCGTAATAGGCCGCAGGTTGCGCTGGCGCTGGCGCGGCGTCACCGCCGGCAAGACTTCGGACTTCGACCTTCGCGGTGCCCGCGCGGATCATGTCGAGTTGTTCGGCGGCTGCCCGCGACAAATCGATGATGCGGTTCTTGCTGAAGGGGCCGCGGTCGTTAAGCCGCACGACGACGCTCCGTCCATTCTCGAGATTGGTCACGCGCACCCAGGCGGGTAGTGGCAGCGTCGGATGCGCGCCGGTCATTGCGTTCATGTCATAGGTCTCGCCGGTCGCCGTGCGTCCGCCGTGGAAATCGGGCCCGTACCACGACGCGACGCCCTGTTCGACAAACCCGCCTGCGGTCGGCAGCACGACGTAGCGCCGGCCTCCGACTTCGTAAAAGGCAGGATTGCCGTTCTTCGCGCGTGGCTCGTCGCGCGGCACGGCAACGCCGCCCGGGAACGGCGCCGGCACGGCTGTGGGCGGCGGCGCAGGCCGCTGCGATTCCCGCGCGCAGCCGGCGACCGCAAGCAGGGAAACGGAGAGCAGCGCGATCCTGAGGCGCTTCACGGCGGTGGCAGCTGCGATTCGATGCGCCGGCCGAGATCGTTCACGGCGAGCGCATAGAGAATGCTGCGGTTGTAGCGGGTGATGACGCCGAAGTTGTGGAATCCGGCGCGCAATTCGGGCCCGGTGTCGCCGTCCACGCGGATGAAGACCGCAGGCGCCTTGTCTCCGAGGGTCGTCTCGAAGCTGAGACCGCGGTCGCGCAGCGCCTTGACCGTCGTGTCCGGCGCGAGTGCGCCTGCAACCAGCCCGGAGGCGGCAGGAAACCAGAGGCCGGCGGGCGCCACGACCGCTTCGCCAGCGCGCCAGCCGTGCTCGGCGAG
>JANLWE010000175.1:0-3901 GCA_031364365.1 Gammaproteobacteria bacterium
GCGTGCAGAAGAACACATGGCGTCGCGCGCCGCCGAGTGCGATCTTCGCGACCGCCGCTTCGATGGTCAGGGTTTTCGGATTCTCGACTGGCTCGGTCAAAGCGCCGCCTCGTCCATATCGCTGGTGCGGATGCGGATCACACGCTCAATCGTCGTGACGAAAATCTTGCCGTCGCCGACCTTGCCGGTCTTCGCCGCAGCGATGATTGCGTCGGTGACCTGTTCGACGAGGTCGTCACGCACTGCGACTTCGATCCGCGTCTTCGGCACGAAGTCCACGACGTACTCGGCGCCGCGATAGAGCTCGGTGTGGCCGCGCTGGCGGCCGAAGCCCTTCACTTCCGTGACGGTCATGCCGGAGATGCCAATCTCGGACAGTGCCGCGCGGACGTCGTCGAGTTTGAACGGCTTGATGATGGCGGTGACGAGTTTCATCGAGGCTCCTCGGGCTTCTGTTCCACACGCGGGTCCGGATGCAGATTCTACGGATTTGCCCCACATAAGTGGCGAGCCGCGATTCGGGCGGGCGGCTAGCTTGACGACACCCGGCCGGATGCCGGTTGTATCGGAGATCAGGCAATGGAACTGCCCGTCGTGGAGCGTCGATTCGGCGCAATTTTTGGACTATTCCTTCTGTTGGTCGCGCTCACAGCGGAAGCGGGCATTGGTCGAACGCCCGGATTCGCCGCCGTCTCGCCGGACGGCGAAGCGCAATACACGATCCCGATCGCGCTGCCCGCGGGCACGAACGGGATGACGCCGGCGCTTGCGCTCGAGTACCGCCACCGGACGCAGAGCGGATCGCTCGGTATCGGCTGGTCGATCGGCGGCCTGTCACAGATTGCACGTTGCGCGCGAACGATCGCTCAGGACGGTGTCGCCGCGCGGCCCGAAATGACCGCCAACGACCGGTTCTGTCTCGACGGACAGCGCCTCGTCGTCTCCAATTACGTTGTCTACCAGGCCCCGGGCGCCGAGTACCGCACGGAAATCGAATCCTATGCACGGATACGGTCCATTCCGGGCGCGGCCGGTGGCCCGGACCATTTCGTGGTCGACGCGGCCGACGGCCGCATCTACGAGTACGGCGCCACTGCAGACTCACGCATCGACGGACGAACGACTGCGGCATCGAACAATGCTCGCACGTGGGCGCTCAATCGCATTCGCGATCGCGCGGGCAACGTCATCGACTATCGCTACGTCGAAGATACCGTGAACGGCAGCTTCCGCATCGCGAGCATTCACTACAACGCGAATCCATCAGCAGGCGTCGTCGCATCGCACCAGGTTTCGTTCATCTACGAGAACCGGCCGAACAACGAAGTCGACACGGGATACATCGCTGGCACGCCGGTGCGACAGGTCCTTCGGCTCGATCGCGTCGACGTGCTTTACAACACTGCGGTCCTGCGCCGCTACGAGCTGAACTACGAGCCGGCGCTGTCTGCCGGCGGACGAAGCCGGCTCGCGTCGATCCGGGAATGCGGCGCTGGCGGAATCGATTGCCTCGCACCGACGACATTCAATTGGCAGGACGGCGCGCCGGGATTCACGGCCGCGACCGCATTTGCGGCCGTTGTCCCGGTGGCGTCCAGCACTCCGGCAAACCGGCTATTCAACTCAGCCGACATCAACGGCGATGGCCGAGCAGACGTTGTCTGGGCCGGCGGGAGCTCGATGGGGGCGGCGACAATCCGCTATCGCCTCGGTGTCGCAGGCGGCGCCTTCGGGCCGGAGGTCAATTCCGGAATCGCCTGTCCGTACGGAATCGGCGTGCCATTCGACGGCAATGGCGATGGCCGGACTGACCTGCTGACCTATGCCTCGAATCTCACCTTCACGATTATCAAGGGCAGCGCGAACGGGCTCGCCGTGCCGACGACGACCGGGATCGCGCTGGCGCAGGGAACGAGGGACTACCGCGGCGTCGACATGAACGGCGACGGACTCGGCGACATCGCCTGGTCCGAAGTGCCGGATCCGCAGGTGAACAGTCTGAAAGTCCGCGTGCGCTACGCCCTGCCGGCGGGCGGATATTCGGCCCCGGTCACGCTCTACTCGCAATGGGATGCCGTCGCCTACGACAACCCCGAAGGCGGGCAATTCGTCGGACGGCCCGGCCGTCGCATCGATCTCGACGGCGACGGGGCCGAGGACCTCCTGATGAACGAGAACTTCTCGGTCGCGCGTATTTCCGACGCCGGTTACGGAACCGACCGCTTTGATGCCCTGTTCCCGGGCGGCGTTCCGTTCGATATCAACGACGACGACTGTACCGATCTCGCCTACAAGCACTGGACCGGCAGTATCCGCGTCCGCGTCGCGAGCTGCGGAATGAACGGCACTCAAACCGAACTGCAGGGGCCTGCCTGGACCGGCGCGGACCTCCACGCCCATGACTGGAATGGCGACGGCCGCGACGATCTTCTGCTGCGCAGCGCCAGCAACTGGAATGTTTCGCTCTCGAGAGGCGATTCCCTTGCACCGATCGCGGACACCGGCATGCCCCACGACGGCGGGACCGCATTTGCCGGCATCGACACCGACGGGGACGGACTCGAGGATCTCATTGCTCTCGCATCGGGCCAGGTTCGATTGCGGCTGAAAAACGGGCTCAATCCGGACCTCCTGCTTTCTGCGACCGACGGATTCGGCGTGTCCGCGGAATTCGAGTATCGGCCGCTGACCGACGCATCGGTCCATCTGCGCGGCAGCACGGCCGTGTATCCGGAGCAGGACGCGCAGCCAGCCGCGCAGGTGGTCACGACGCTCACGGCGACCGACGGAAGCGGCCGTGGCCGCAAGTCGTCGAGCGGTTTCCGCTACGAGGGTTTTCGTCAACATGCGCAGGGCCGCGGCTCGCTCGGATTCAGGAAGCAGATCCGGACCGAACTCATGCCGGTGCAGAGGCTCAGCACCGAGTTCACGCTGCGCCAGGATTTCCCGTACACGCGGCTTCCCGAATCGGTGGTCGCGCGCCAACCGTCCGGAAAGACCGTCGCGGTCACGAACTATCAATGGTCGCGGATCGATATTGGCACATTGATTAATCATCGCCAGTTTCCCTACCCTTCGACCGTCACGGCGCGCCGCTACGAGGTCGGCGGCCCACTCGACGGCAGCGAAATCACCAGCGTCGTGCGAAGCGTCGCCGCGATCGATGCGGCATCCGGGGTCGTCACGGACGAAACGACGACCGTCAGCGAAACCGCCGGCGGGGCCAATGCGGGATCGTCCGCAAGTATCCGCAGCCAGCGCACGAATCTGCTGAGCGACACCGCGAACTGGTGTCTCGGCCGACCCCAGACACTGCAGCTGACGGCAAGTCACACATTGGCGGGCGGTGCGGCGATTGCGCGCGATGTCAGCCAGGTCTGGGATGGCGTGAAGTGCCGGCCCACGCAGTGGACCGTGGAGCCCGGGGACCTCCAGTGGCAGGTCACGCACGACCTGAGCTACGACTCGTTCGGCAATCTCGGCAGCGAGAAGATCACCGGTGCCGGCATGGCCGCGCGACGCCTGGCGATCAACTGGGGCCCGCGCGGCCAATTGCCCATCCGCATCGCCAATCCACTCGCGCAACTGACGCAATATACCTGGGACGAGGCCAACGGATTGCCGCTCTCGATGACCGATCCGAACGGTTCGGTCGCGCGATGGCGATACGACGGCTATGGCCGCCTGGCGCAGGAAACCCAGCCCGACGGCACCAGCACCGTGTGGTCTCTCGAGTCCTGCACGACGGGATGCGATACGCGCGCGAGGGTCCGCCTCGCCCAGGAGGACCGCGACACCAGTGGTGCACTGCGCGTCATGACGCGTCTCGAGATCGACCAGAACGAACGCGGATTTCGACTGAGGTCGCAGCGGGCCGGCGGCGGCATTTCGATCGCGACGG
>JANLWE010000193.1:0-4131 GCA_031364365.1 Gammaproteobacteria bacterium
TAAATCGCCTATCTCCGCGATCGCGCGATCGCCCGCCGCGAGCCCGCGCATGGCCGGGAACACGTGCGGCATGTCGTGCCAGACGGCCGTCCTCGCGCCGGCGACCTTTGCAGCAAAGCGCAGCGTGTCGTCGAGCAGCAGTTCCGTGCTGCCGACCAGCAGCATCATCGGCGGTAGCCCGGTCAACCGCCCGAAGAGCGGCGACAGCCGCGGGTCCCGCAAGTCCAGTCCCGCGCCGTACCAGGTCTGCATGCTACGAATGGTCGCAGCCGTGAAGAACGGGTCGATGCCATCATTTCGCACCATCGAGGCGCCGCTGCACGTCAGGTCGAGCACCGGCGATATGAGGACAACCGCGGCGGGAAGCGGGAGGCCCTCGTCCCGCGCGCGCATCGCGGTCACGACCGCCAGGTTTCCGCCGGCCGAGTCGCCCGCAAAGACGATACGTTCCGGATCGATGCCGGATGAGAGCAGGAAATTCCAGGCCGCGAAGCAGTCCTCGGTCGCCGCCGGAAAGGGATGTTCGGGTGCGAGCCTGTAATCCAGCATGAATCCGCGCGAGCCCGATGCGCGGCCGATCGCGGCAAGCAGCGGATCGTGTATCGCGCGCGCCTCCGCCACGAAGCCACCGCCGTGAAAGTAGAGAACCACCCCGCCCGGCGGAACGCCGGTCGGTTGGATCCACCAGGCGCGCGCTTCGCCGACCGGAAACGGAACAGATGACTCGAATGATTCGCGCCGTGCAATGAAAGGCGCAGCGCGCGCCGCGAGTCCGCGGATCCGCGCCGGGGTCGCTTCGCGTGCGAGCATCGCCCGCGCCACATTCAACCCGCGCTCGACGATCCAATGCTGCACGGTTTCACGCATTCCGGCATCCTACCCTCAATGGGACGAATCTTCGAAGTCCGCAAGCATGCGATGTTCGCCCGCTGGAACCGCATGGCGAAGCAGTTCGCGCGGATCGGCAAGGACATCACGATCGCCGTCAAATCGGGCGGCCCCGATCCTGCGAACAACCCGACCCTGCGCCGCGTGATCCAGAACGCCCGCGCGATCAACATGCCGAAGGACAAGGTCGAGGCCGCAATTCGCCGCGCCTCGGGACAGGGCGCGGCCGATTTCCAGCAGGTGCTATATGAAGGCTACGCACCGCACGGCGTCGCGCTGCTCGTCGAGACGGCTACCGACAATCCAACGCGGACGGTCGCGGGCGTCCGCAATATCCTCAGCAAGCATGGCGGCAACCTCGCGAGTAACGGGAGTGTAAGTTTTCTGTTTAGACGCATGGGCGTATTCCGCCTGAACCCGGCCGGCATCGACCAGGACGAACTCGAACTCGACCTGATTGACCACGGGCTCGACGAGATGGGCGAAAGCACGGGCGAGAACGGCGAGCCGCAGCTCGTCGTGCGCTGTGCCTTCGAGGACTTCGGGCAACTGCAGAAACGGCTCGAGGAAAGAAAGATCGTACCCCTGTCAGCCGAGCAGGAATACATCTGCACGACGCCCGTCGAATTGTCGGAAGCGCAAGCGAACGAGGCGCTCGAGCTCATCGACCGGCTCGAGCAGGACGACGACGTGCAGAAGGTCTACCACACGCTGGCGTGAACTCCGGCCCTGACCGGCGTAGTATCGCCGTCTCACATCCCCGACAGGGAACCCCCAAGAGGCGCGTCATGAAACTCTCGACGTTGACTGGCCCGATTGCCGTTCTTGCACTGCTTGCCGGTTGTGCCCAGAAGGCGCCCGAGGCGCCCGCCGCACCACTGCCGCCGGATTCTGCCGCGATCCAGACCGAACTGACGGCAAACCTCGAGAAACTCATGGCGCCTCTGGAAAGCAAGGACAGTGCCGGTTTTGCCAGCTTCTTTACCGAAGATGCAACCTGGGTCCTGGCGAATGCGTCGACATTCAAGGGCCGTGCTGAAATCGAGAAGGGTGCCACCGCATTCTTCGCCATGTTCGAGTCCATCACGTTCGGCCCGTTCGCGATTGACAAGCTCGTCGTCATCAGTGACACGGAAGCCGTCACGTTTTCGAACGGCTCGTACACCGTCACGACGAAGGACAACAAGACGCCGGTGACCCTCAGCAACCCGTTTGCCGACTACTGGCAGAAGGGTGCCGACGGCGCGTGGCGCATCGCGTACGAAATCAATGCCGAGGGACCGATGCCCGCGGCGCCCGCGCAACCCTAGAGGGCGATTGCGGCCGATATACGCCGGAGCGGCGACTGCAAGGCGCTAAAGCAGCACGGGCTGGTTCGGCTGCTCGTCTCGGTCGCCGCCCTGCCCCGGGAAGTGCCGGCTGAGCAGCCGCCCGACCCCGGCGATTCCGGACTCCGCGCCCTCGGCGAAACGCCCGGCCCGGAAATGCAACTCCATTTCCCGGCAGACCGCGTCCCACTCGGCTTGCGCCACGCGCGCGGCGATCGCGCGGTCCGCGACGATCTCGACCTCGTGGTCGGCCATCAACACGTAGATCAGCACGCCGTTGTTGCCCGCCGTGTCCCAGACGCCGAGGTGGCCGAAGATCTGCAGCGCTCGCTGTCGCGCCGACATCTCATACCAGAGTTCAGGAAGGTCGAGAGCGGTCTCAATCGCGAATCGCAATTCCCCGGCATGTTGACTTTCGATCCGCTTCAGCGCCTCTTCGATGCGCGCGAGCACTTCACGAGTGAACCGGCGATGCGTGCCCCATCGGGTCGCAAACAGATGACGCAGCACGCGTGCGGCTTTCACGGCCTACCACCGACCCGACGCGCCGCCGCCGCCGAAGCTGCCGCCGCCCCCGCCGAATCCGCCGCCGCCGCGGCTGCCACCCATTCCTCCGCCGCCCCATCCACCGGTCGTCCAGCCGCCATGGCCCGGTCGGCTCGACCAGCGGCCGCCGTTCCGGAAACCGAGCATCAATGAGGCGATGAAGCCGAAGACTCCAACGCCGGCCGCGAGCCCGAGCGCCTGCGTGATCCACCAGGCGAAGGTTCCGGCGGCAGCGCCGGTCGCAACGGATCCGAGCGCCCGTCCGAGCAATGACCGCAGCACGACCGAGCCGATAAAGATCAGCCCGAACAGGAACGGCAGGCTGCCGGCCAGCTTTTCCGGCCCTCCTGCCCACTGCGGATCGGGCTCGGGCAGCGCCTCGCCGTCGACGACACGAATCATCTGCTCAATGCCCGCGTCGATTCCGCCGGCGAAATCGCCTTGCCGGAAATACGGCGTGATCGTGTCGGCAATGATCCGCTTGCTCACCAGATCCGTGAGCGCGCCTTCGAGACCGCGGCCCACCTCGATGCGAAGAGCCCGGTCCTCCTTCGCGACCAGGAGCAGCGCACCGTCGTCCGGCTTCTCGCGGCCGAGCTTCCAGGCATCGACGACGCGGATCGAGTACTGCTCGATCTCTTCGGGTGCTGTGGTCGGGACGATGAGGACAGCGATCTGCGCGCCTTTCCGCGCTTCGAAATCGGCGAGCCGGGTCTCGAGTTGCGAGCGCTCGGCGGCGGAGAGCGTCGCCGTCAGGTCGGTGACGCGGGCCGCGAGCGGCGGGACCGGCTGCAGCGCCGCAAGCAGGAGCGGCGCCGCGATCAGGACGGCAATGCGCGGCGCGGTGTGCCGGATCACGGACTCGTTTCGAAATCGACCGTGGGCGGCTTCGAAATCTCCACCTCGTTCTCAACCGTGAAATTCGGCTTCACGCCGTAGCCGAATATCATCGCGGTCAGGTTGACCGGGAACTTCCGGACCGTTCCATTGAAAACCTGCACTGACTCGATGTAGCGGTTGCGTGCGACCGTGATGCGGTTCTCCGTGCCCTCGAGCTGCGCCTGGAGATCGCGGAAATTCTGATCGGATTTGAGTTCCGGATAGTTCTCGCTGATCGCGATCAGGCTCTTGAGCGCGTTCGTGAGCTCGCCCTGCGCCGCCTGGAATTTCTTGAGGGCCTCGGGATCGTTCAGCACTTCCGGCGTCACCTGGATCGAGGTCGCGCGGGCACGCGCCTCCGTCACTCCGATCAATACCTTCTGTTCCTGGGCGGCGTAACCCTTGACCGTGTTCACCAGGTTCGGGATCAGGTCCGCGCGGCGCTGATACTGGTTCACGACTTCGGACCACGCGGCTTTCACTGCCTCGT
>JANLWE010000195.1:0-78601 GCA_031364365.1 Gammaproteobacteria bacterium
GTCTTTGCTCCTCGGTGCCGTAGTGGAGGAGAAGTTCGGCCGGCCCGAGGGAATTCGGAACGACGACGGTCGAGGCGACCGTGCTCGAGCGGCTCGCGATCTTCACGACCACGGAGGAATGCGCGTAGGCGGAGAATTCGAGGCCACCGTACTTCTTTGGGATGATCATCGCCCAGAAGCCTTTCTTCTTGATGAAGTCGAAGACCTCGGGCGGCAGGTCGGCGCGCCGGTGCGTGATGTCCCAGTCGTCGATCATCCGGCAGAGTTCTTCGCAGGGCCCGTCGATGAAGGCCTGTTCCTCCGCCGACAAGGTCGGCGCCTTCGCCGAGAGCAGCTTCTTCCAGTCGGGCCCACCCGTGAACAGCTCGCCGTCCCACCAGACCGTGCCGGCCTCGAGCGCCTCGCGCTCGGTCGTGGACATCGGCGGCAGCATCCGCTTGTAGATGCGCAGGAACCGGTTCGAGATCAGGGCCTGCCGCAGCGGCCGGTAGTTGAGGAGCAAATGCGGCAGGTACAGGGCCCAGAGCAGACCCTTCCACCAGGGCGCACCGGCTCCGAACAGCGTGTAGTAGACCAGCAGGACGCCGAGCACGAGCGTCGCCTTGGCGAGGCTTGCGCGCTGGTAGGCGAGCCACAGGACCAGGCTCGCGAACAGCAGCAACCAGAGCACTTGAAGCACCATCGGCTCCATCCTTATACCATCGTTTGCACCGCAAAAACCGCGTTCGTGTGTATGCTGCCTGCCCCGGGGAGGGAGTCACCAATGAGCAAGCTAGTCGAACGCGCGCAACGCATCCTGATGTCGCCGAAGACGGAATGGCCGGTCATCGCCGCCGAGCCGGAAACTACGGCGGGCCTGTACAAGAACTACATCGCGATTCTTGCGGCGCTTGGGCCGATCGCGATGTTCCTCAAGACCACGCTGATCGGCACGCAGCTGCCTTTCCTCGGCACCTTCCGCCTCGACATGGGCACGGGCCTGATCCAGCTCGTGATGACTTACATCCTCGGGCTCGTCTCGGTGTACGTCTTCGCGCTGATCGTCAATGCGCTCGCGCCGACATTCGGCGGGCAGAAAGATTCGCTGCAATCACTCAAGGTCGTGGCGTATTCGATGACCGCGGGATGGATCGCGGGCGTCGGCCAGCTGCTGCCCTGGATCGGCATGCTGATCGGACTTGCGGGCGGCATCTACAGCATCTATCTGCTGTACCTCGGCCTGCCCGTCACGATGAAGTCGCCGCCCGACAAGGCCGCGGGCTACACGGCAGTCAGCGTCATCGCCGGGATCATCCTCTTCTGGATCTGCGCACTGGTCGTCGGCGGCATCGTTGGTCGCGGCATGATGGGCGGTTACGGCGTCGGCGGGCCCGCCGTCACGCACAGCGGCGGCTTCGACAAGGGGAGCACCGGCGCGGCGATCGAGGAGTGGGGCAAGCAGATCGAGCAGGCCGGCAAGCAGGTCGAACAGTCGGCGGCGGAATCCGGCGGAGTGCCAACCGGCGCCGCGATCGGACAATTGATGGGCGCGGTTGTCGGCGGCAATAAAGGCGTCGACGCGTTGCCGACCGACCAGATCAAGACCTTCCTGCCCGAAACGCTCGCCGGTCTGCCGCGCACAAGCGCGTCGGCTGAACGCAATACGGCGCTCGGCATGCAGGTCTCCGAGGCCAGTGCCGACTACTCGGATGGCGCGGGCCGGAGCCTGCGGCTCGAAATCAATGACACCGGCGGGGCGCAGGGACTGGTCGCGCTCGCGAGCTGGGCCGGCACCGAACAGGAACGCGAATGGGACGGCGGTTACGAGCGCGACTACCGCGCCGACGGCCGCATGGTCCACGAGCGCTGGGACGGGAACAACGGATCGGGCGAATACGGCGTGATTGTCGGCCAGCGCTTTTCCGTCCAGGTCTCGGGCAAGGCCGCAAGCATGGATGAACTGAAAGCCGCGCTCGCAAGCGGCGTCAACGTGGCCGGCCTCGAGGCCGCCGCCAGCCAGGCGAAACCCGCGAACTAAAAAAGAAGCCGGCGCAAGCGCCGGCTTCCGTGGTCGAGAACCGGTGTCCCGGTTTAATCGGCCGCGCGCAAGGTCACTTCGCGGACATAGTCTGTGCCCATGAAGGTGCGCATTGCGAGCCGCGAACTCGCCATTTCCGCCTGCTTGGTGTTATCCGGCGTCCCCCAGTGCGCGGCGGAGATCGCGTCGTTCTTGTCCTCGTCGCCCTGGTTGTAGTCGAGCGCCTTGGCGAAGCTCGCATGCAGCGTGCAGAACATCACGTCGTAGTCGTTCTGGTCTTTCGGCGGCTTGACGAATGTCTTGTAGTCGAGGATCAGGCCCTGCTTCTTCCTCTCGGCATTGAGCGGCTCCGAGTGGGCGCGGATCCACTTGATGTACGTGTCGAACTGACCGGGACTGGTCCGGTACGCGCCGCATTCCCACACCGGGCCTTCGGTCCAGTGTTCCTGCGCCACCGCCGGAACGGAGACGAAGGCCATTGCTGCGGCCACGAGGCCGACTGTCTTCAATTTCATGAAAGCTCCCCTAACAGGTTGTTGAAAAACGCATTTTGAGCATGTGGTTTCGCATTCTTTCTTCACTCGCGCAACGACCAATCAATCACTTGCGACAATCAAGACAATGAAATCAGTTGCGCGAAATCGATTTTCAACAGCCTGCTAAGGATTGTATTGGTCCCGCCACCTGGCGGGCGTGGCGGCGATCCTACGCCCAATCACCAGGCGATGCCGTAGTCCTCGCCGTAGTTGCTCGAGCCGCCCCACATCGTGCCCTGTGCGGCGTCGAGCAGGATCGCGTTGATCGGGCCGGAGGTGCGCGAGTCGTATTCCGCCTTGTAGCCGCGCAAGCGCAGATCGTGCCGCACCCAGTCCGGGATTGCGTTGTTGAGCAGGATCCTGCCCGGGAAGATCTCGTGCTGGTCAAAGGAGTCGTGCATCTGCCAGCTGTTGAAATTCGGCGCTTCCGCCGCCTGTTGCGGCGTCATGCCGAACTCGACGATGTTCAGGAAGAACTGCAGGAGATTCTGGTCCTGCGTGTCGCCGCCCTGCACCGCGAAGGCAAGCCAGGGCTTGCCGTCTTTGAATGCGAGCGAGGGTGTCAGCGTCACGCGCGGGCGCTTGCCGGGTTCGACGACGTTGAACGGGTTTTCGGCCGGGTCCGTCACGAACATCTGCGCGCGCTGGCTCATGCCGATGCCGGTCCTGCCCGCGATGACGGCAGGCAGCCAGCCGCCGCTCGGCGTCATCGAGACGAGCCAGCCGTCCTTGTCGGCCGCGATCACCGAGGTCGTGCCGCGAAAGAAGGAGCCGGTGACGGGATCCGTCGCCGCGGTAAAGCGCTCCGCATCGAAGGCAGGCTCGACCGCCGCGCGCTTCTTCAGGAGGTCCGCGAAAGGATTCGAGCCGCCCTGGAAAGGATAGGGGTCGCCAGGGCCGATCGCGCCGTCGTTCGCGGTCGCCGGGTTAATGAGCGCCGCGCGCTGCTTGGCGTAGTCCTTCGAGAGCAGGCCCAGGATCGGCTCCTCGGGCGGGAAGGCGGGATCGCCGTAGTAGAAGTCGCGGTCGGCCATCGCGAGGCTGATCGCCTGGTAGACGGTGTGGATGTAGCTCGCACTGTTGTAGCCCATCGACTTCAGGTCGAAGTTCTCGAGGATGCTGAGCGCCTGCAGCATCGCCGGGCCCTGCGTCCAGCGGTCAAGCTTGTAGACGTCGATGCCGCGGTACGTGGTGTGCCGCGGCTCCTCGAGCTTTACGCGCCAGTCCGCGAGGTCGTCTCGGGTGACCTGCGCGCCCTGCTCGCGCGCGCCACGCACGAATTCCTCGCCGATGTCTCCGCGGTAGAAGCGGTCATAGGCGGCGGCGAGCGCTTCCTTCCGTGACTTACCGGCCTTCAGCGCATTCGCTTCAGCCTCGACGAGCTTCCTAAGCGTCGCGGCGAGGTCGGCCTGGCGAAAAATTTCGCCCGCGACCGGCGCCTCGCGCGCCTGGCCGGCGTGTGGCAGCATCACGGCCTTCGCGTACGGCCACTCCTTGATCTTGCCCTTCTCCAGCTCGATGCGATCCGCGGTCTCGGCGTCGATGGCATAGCCATCGGCGAGGGTGATCGAGGGCTCGAGCACTTCGGCGAGCGAGAGCGTGCCGAACTCCGCGAGCATGGTGATGAGCGCACCGGGCGTGCCCGGCGTTACGGCCGAAAGCGGCCCGTCCTCGGGCGGGTACTTGAGGCCCTTGCCCCTGAAGAACTCGGGTGTCGCCCCGGTCGGTGCGACGCCGAGCCCGTTGATCGCGATGATCTTCTTCGTCGCCGGGTTATAGATGAGCGCCTGGGTTTCACCGCCCCAGGAGAGCACGTCCCACATCGTCGAGGTTGCGGCGAGCATCGCACAGGCGGCGTCGACTGCGTTGCCGCCACGCTCGAACATGCGCGCACCCGCGGTCGCGGCGAGCGGCTTGCCGGTGATCGCCATCCAGTGCGAGCCGTGCAGCGGGGGTTTTTGCGTCTGCTCCTGCGCGATTGCGGTCGCACCGAGCATCAAGGCAAGAACGCCCGCCGTGACGGCGGCATGAATTCGAAGCGACATCGGCATTTCCTCAGATCAGGGCGCGCACGCCCTCGCGTTCCTCGAGCAGTTCGCGGTGCGTCGCATCCATGCGCTCGCGGCCGAATTCGTCGATCGCGAGTCCTTGGACGACGGCGTAGCGGCCGTCCTTGCAGGTGACGGGATACGAGTAAATGACGCCCTCGCCGATGCCGTAACTGCCGTCGGCGGGCACCGCCATACTGACCCAGTCGTCGTCCGCCGTGCCGAGCGCCCAGTCGCGCATATGGTCGATCGCGGCGGACGCGGCCGAGGCCGCCGACGAGGAGCCGCGGGCCTTGATCACGGCTGCGCCACGCTGCTGGACAGTCGGGATGAATACGTCCCGGTACCACGGCACGTCGACCAGCGACTTCGCGGGCTTGCCGCCCACGCTGCAGTGCGCGATGTCGGGGTGCTGCGTCGCGCTGTGATTGCCCCAGACGGTCATCCTGCGGATCGCGCTCGTGCGCTTGCCGGTCTTTTCCGCGAGCTGCGCGAGCGCCCGGTTGTGGTCGAGCCGCATCATCGCCGTGAAATTGCGCCGCTCGATGTCGGGCGCGTTTGAGGCGGCGATGAGCGCATTCGTATTGGCGGGATTGCCGACGACGAGCACACGCACGTCGCGGCTTGCTGCCTCGTTGATCGCGCGGCCCTGGGCCGAAAAGATCTGCGCATTCGCGAGCAGGAGATCCTTGCGTTCCATGCCGGGCCCGCGCGGCCGCGCGCCGACCAGCATCGCGTAATCGCAGTCCTTGAATGCCGCCTTGGCATCGTCGGTCGCGACGATGCGGTTGAGTGTCGGGAAGGCGCAGTCGGAGAGCTCCATCACGACGCCCGCGAGCGAGGACAGCGCCGGTGTAATCTCGAGGAGTTGCAGGTTGACCGGCCGGTCGGTTCCGAGCATCTGGCCAGAGGCGACGCGGAACGCGAGCGCGTAGCCAATGTGGCCCGCGGCTCCAGTGATGGTGACGGTGACGGGTTTACTCTCCAATCGAAACTCCAGCGGGGTGCGCGGCGGCCCGGATCGGGGCGCAATTGTAGCGCGCGGATGGGGGCGCTTTCGCTAGCATGCAGGTTTCCGGTCCGGAGCCTGCCATGAGACTGCGCCTGTTCGTCCCGTGCCTGCTGATTCTCGCCGTCCTTCCCGCGAGCGCCGAAGACGCGATCGCCGATCGCATCCTCACGGGCGGCCGCATCCTGACCGTCGATTCGGAGGATCGCGTGGTCGAGGCGCTCGCGATCCGGAAGGGCCGCATCCTTGCCACCGGCACGACGACGGAGATCGAACGACTCGCAGGACCCACGACCGAACGCATCGATCTTCACGGCCGAGCCGCGACACCGGGCCTGATCGATGCCCACCTCCATTTCTCGGAAGGCGGCCTGCTGCGGCTGACGAATATTGATCTCAGCTATCCGGGCGTGAAGAGCATTGCGGATGTCGTGAGTGCAGTCCGCGAGAGGAGTGCCACAGCGAAAGCGGGAGAATGGATCCTCGGGCGCGGCTGGGACGAGGGAAAATTCACGGATCGGCGTCTGATTCGCGCCGCGGACATCGATGCCGCGGCCGGTGATCATCCGTCCTGGCTCGTGAACACGACCGGACACTACGGCGTCGCAAATGCATCCGCACTCGCGATCGCGGGCATCACGCGCGACACGGCGGATCCGCCGGGTGGCGTGATTGACCGCGACGCGGCGGGTGAACCGACCGGCGTACTGAAGGAAACGGCGATGCGACTCGTGACTCGCCACGTTCCGCGAGCGGGGCCCGAAAAAATGCGCGAGGCGATCCGGGCGATGGCCGGCGAGCTCAATCGCGAGTGCATGACGGGCGTCAAGGACCCGGGGCTCGGCAGCGACCTCGCTTTCGATCCGGATTCGGCGCTTGCAACCTGGAATGCCTATCGCGAAGTACTCGATGACGGTGCGCTCACGGTGCGCGTGTTCGCGCTCTGGTACAGCCCGCGCACCCTCGCAGAGGCGCAGAAACTCATCAAGCTGATCGAGCCTTTTGGCCGGCCGGACGCTGCGACGGGCGAGGATCGCCTGGTTTCCGGCGGCGTGAAGATGTTCGCCGACGGCAGCGGCGGCGCGCGCACGGCCTGGATGTGGCAGGACTGGAATCGGGAGCGCGCGGAAGTCGATACCGGGAATCGCGGTTATCCCGCTTTCGACGCGGAGTTGATGCGGCAACTCATCTTCCGGTATCACGACGCGGGGATTCACCTTGGCGTGCACGCCATCGGCGATCGCGCGATCGACTGGGTCGTGGATTCGTATGCGCTCGCGCTCGAGCGGAAGCCGGCCAAGGGTCTTCGCCACTCGATCATCCACGCGAACATCCCGAGCGATCATGCGACCGACGCGATGGCCGCGATGCAGAAGGCGTTCGACGCGGGCTACCCGGAGCCGTCGCCGTCCTTCACCTGGTGGATCGGCGACACCTACGCGGGCAGTTTCGGGCCCGAGCGGAGTTTGCGGCTCAATCCATTCCGGACCTTCCTCGACAAGGGCATCCACTGGGCAAGCGGCTCGGACTATTTCGTGACGCCGTTTGCCGCGCGCTACGGGATCTGGTCGTCGATTTCGCGTGAACCGCTGCTCGGCGTGTACGGCGGCGATCCTTTCGGCCGCGGCGAGGCAGTCGATGCGCACGCGGCGCTCCGTTCCTTCACGATCTGGGCTGCGCATCAGATCTTCATGGACCAGCGCATCGGCTCGCTTGAGCCCGGCAAGCGCGCGGATATTGCCGTCTGGGACACGGACTTCTACACGGCGCCCACGGCCTCGATTAAAGATGCGAAATGCCTGATGACGCTCCTTGACGGCGAAGTCGTCTTCGGTGCCGCGTCGGATTTAAAGGGGACGTTCACCTTTAATGGGATTGCGCCTGGACCTTAAAGGTGAACGTCCCCTTTAGAACCGGCGAGCTGCAGATCCATCCCGGGGAATCGGACGAGTTCGCCTGGCGTGCTGACGCCAATCCGCTTCCGGAGGCAGTGGATGTCGCGATCATCGGTGGCGGCATCGTCGGCTGTTCGGCGGCTTATTTCCTGGCGCGGGGCGGCGTGTCGGTCGCGGTGTTCGAGAAAGGTCGCATCGCGGGCGAGCAGTCGGGCCGCAACTGGGGGTGGGTGCGACAGCAGGGCCGCTCCCCGATCGAATTGCCACTGATGATGCAGAGCTTGCGGCTGTGGAAGGAACTGCCGGCGCAGCTCGGCGAGGACATCGGCTTTCACCAGGGTGGCTCGCTCTACCTCGCCGAGGACGCGAAAGCGCTCGCGGGCCTCGAGGAATGGCTCGCCGTCGCACGCGAACACCTGCTCGACACGCGCATCGTCACCGGCAGTGAACTGAAGGCGGTGTTCGCCGCGGGCGATCGCTTTGCGGGTGCGCTCTACACTGCGAGCGATGGACGCGCAGAGCCTTCGCGCGCCGGGCGCGCGATTGCGCGCGGCGCACAGCAGGCAGGCGCGAGGATCCTGAGCCGCACCGCAGTGCGCGGCATCGAAACCGCCGCGGGTCGCGTGTCCGGCGTCGTGACGGAGCATGGCGTCGTCGCCACGCGTGCCGTCGTCTGCGCGGCGGGCGCCTGGACCCGGCTCTTCTGCGGATCGCTCGGCGTTTCTGTGCCGCAGCTTCCGGTGCTCGGCACGGTCGCGCGCACCGCACCCGCGCCGCGCCTGCTCGAAGGCCAGGCCTGGTCGCCCGCAGTTGCGATCCGTCGCCGCGCTGACGGCGGCTACACGATCGCGCACGGTGGCTCCTCGCTGCACTCAATTATCCCGGCGAGCTTCCGTTACGCGCCAAAATACCTGCCGGCTTTCCGTGCGGGAGTCGATTCACTCCGGCTTTCGATCGGCAGCGATTTCTTCCGCGCGCTCGCCACGCCTTCGCGCTGGCCGCTCGACGCGCCGTCGCCGTTCGAGCGCGAGCGGGTGCTCGATCCGAAGCCGGAGGCGCGCGTGCTCAAGCAGATGCGCAAGCGACTGGACCGCTGGATTCCGGAACTTGCCGGCTCGCCCTTCGTCGAGTCCTGGGGCGGGATGATGGAGGCGTCGCCGGACGTGTTGCCGATCATTTCGACGGTCCCGGGCATCGGCGATTTCTATGTCGCGACCGGTTTCAGCGGCCACGGCTTCGGCATTGGCCCCGGCGCCGGTAAACTGATCGCGGAGATGGTGAGCGGAACGGTGGATCCGGCGGAGCTGCCGGGATTCCGCCTGAGCCGCTTCTTCGACGGGTCGCCGATACGGCCGGGGCCCGCGATCTGATGAATCGGGCGCCGGCGGGGATAATGGCATGAGCGCGGACGACATGACGGTCCTGGTCTCGGCGCTCTCGCCGGAATCCCCAAGGAGTGGCCGCGACCCGTGACAACGATGCGCTACGACGTCGCCATCATCGGTGGCGGACACAACGGCCTGACAGCCGCGTTCTACCTGGCGCGCGCCGGTCTTTCGACGGTCGTGCTCGAGCGCCGCGAGATCCTGGGCGGCTGCTGCGTCACCGAGGAGATCGATCGCGAGCGCGCGCCGGGCTGCCGTGTTTCCACGGCGTCCTACATGGCAAGTATGCTGCGACCCGAAGTCATTCGCGATCTCGAACTCGACCGGCATGGCTTGAAGATGATCGCGGCCAATCCGACGGTGCAGGCGGTGACGCCGGACGGCGTCGTGCTGCCCTGGTGGAGCGATCACGCGCGGATGCGCGAAATGTTGCGACAGTTTGCGCCGGCGGACTGCGAACGCTTTCTCTCGCTCGAGGGGCGCCTCGCGGGCCTCGCGCGTCATCTCGAGCCCTTGTTCATGGAAGCGCCGCCAGACCTCGAGAAGGGCGGCTTCGCGGGATTCCGCGAGCTTCTCGGGCTTGCGCTCCGGTTCCGCGGCCTGCGCGGGCGCGAGATTCCGGATCTGGTCGCGTTTGCGACCGGCAGTCTCGGCGAATTCCTCGACCGCTCGCTCGATTCGCCGCATCTCAAGTCGCTCATCCTCGCGAACAGCCTTTACGGCAAGCACGGCGGGCCTTACGACCCCGGCACGCTCTTCGGACTGCTGTTTCACCTGCTGGGGGGCGGCGCAGAAGCGAAGCAGGGTTTCGTTGGTCACGTGATGGGCGGCATGGGCGCGATTACCGGTGCAATGGCTGCGGCCTGTCGCTCGAAGGGTGTTGAGCTCCGCACGGACGCCGAGGTCGCGGCGATCCGGGTGAGCGGCGACCGCGCGCTGGGCGTCACGCTCGCGGACGGCAGTGCGATCGATGCCGGTATCGTCGTGTCGAACGCCGACCCGCGACGGACCTATCTCAATCTCACGCCGGAGGGGACGCTCGATCCTGAATTTCTGGCCGCCGTCCGTGGCATCAAGATGGACGGACCCTGCGGCAAGCTCAATCTCGTGCTCGGTGAGGAACCGGTGCTCGAGCGCAGTGATCCCGCGGCCGATGCGCTGCAGCGATCGCAGTTCACGCTCGTGCCCTGGCTCGACGGAGCGCAAGCTGCCTACGGCGAAGCGCGGCGCGGCCGGATCGCGGAAGAACTCTGGATCGACTGTCTCGTGCCCTCGCTGATCGACCCCTCACTTGCACCCGCGGGGCGGCACGTGATGACCTGCTTCATCCAGTACCTGCCCTATCGCCTCGCGGGATCCGAATGGAGTCTCGAGCGGGAGAAACTCGAGGCGCAGCTGTTGCGCCAGATCACGCAATTCGTGCCGGCCGTCGGCCGGTCGCGAATTGCGAGCCGCCTCTACACGCCATTCGATCTCGAGAGCGTCTTCGGCATCACCGAAGGCAATATTTTCCACGGCGATTTGCGGCCGGATCAGCTCTTCTTCATGCGGCCGATACCGGGCCATGCGCGCTACGCATCGCCGCTCACGGCGCTTTATCTCTGCGGCGCCGGCACTCATCCGGGCGGCGGCGTGACGGGCGCGCCGGGCCACAACGCTGCACACCGGATTCTCGGCGACCTGAAACGCGACCGCGCACTGCGCAAGGGCCTGAACACGTGAACAAGCCATGATCAGCCTGCGCGCCATGCCGGTACGATTCCGCATCCTCGCCGTGTTGATCGCGCTTTCTCTGATCAATTACCTGCTGCGGAACAACCTCTCGGTCGCCATGCCGAGCATCCGCGAGGAATTCGGATTCACGAGCACCGAGATCGGCTGGATCCTCGGCAGCTTCAACCTAACCTACACGCTGTTCCAGATCCCGGGCGGGATCTTCGGCGAGACCATCGGCCACCGTCGTGCGCTCGCGGTCATCGCAATCACCTGGGGTGTGTTGACGTTCCTGACAGGCTTTGCGCCGTCGCTGATGGCGGCGTCCGCAACCGGTGCGATGGTGTCGCTGATTATCGTGCGACTCCTGATGGGGATCGCGAATGCGCCGATCTTCCCCATCATGACCGGCACCATTGCACGCTGGTTCCCGACTGGAAGCTGGGCATTCCCCAATTCGCTGGCTTCAGCCGGTCTCACCCTCGGCCAGGCCGCGATCGGGCCGGTCGTGACGCTCCTGATCATCTATTTCGGCTGGAGGAATTCCTTCTACGCACTGGCGCCGCTTGGCTTCCTCGTCGGCGTGTGGTGGTACTGGTACGGGCGCGACCGGCCCGCAGAACACCGCGCGATCACGCCCGCGGAAGTCGCACTGATCAATCAGGGCCGCGATTCGGCGGCGACCGATACCCCGCCACCTGGCAGCTGGCGCGAAGTGCTGACGCGCCGGGACGTTCTGCTGCTTGCTGCGAGCTATTTCTGCTCAAACGTCGTGTTCTACTTTTTTGCGCAGTGGTTGTTCATCTATCTCGTCGAAGAGCGCGGTTTTTCGCTGCTGGAAAGCGGTTTCCTGTATGTGCTGCCATTTGCGACCGGCGCGGTGATGGCCGCCATCGGTGGTTTCGTGTGCGATCGCCTGTGTCATCGCTATGGCGGACTCCTGGGCTGCAGATGGCCGGCGATGGCTGCGCTGGTATTGGTCGCGGTTTTCCTGCTGGCGGGCATCCATGCGGTCAATCCCTACGTGGCCGTCGGGCTCCTTTCACTGTGTTTTGGATTCCAGCAGTTCACGGAGGGGCCCTTTGCTTCCGCAGCGACTTATCTCGGCGGCCCGCACGCCTCCACCGCGTACGGGATCATCAACACCGGCGCGAATGCCGCGGGATTTCTGGCGCCGATTATCGGGCTGATGGTCGACCACGTGGGTTGGCTGCTCACGCTCTCGAGCGGCTCAGTGTTTGCGCTGATCAGTGCCGGCTTGTGGCTGTCGATCCGCATCGCAGGAGAACGGTCATGAGCGATGCGAAGCCGGAGTTTCTGCAGCGCCATCGCGTACCCTTCGACGGCCAGTTCTCGGTCCGCGATTTCTCCTGCGATCCGCCTGCCGGTACGCCTTCGAAGAAGGATCTCGAGGGGGAACTCGACGATCTCGTGAACCGGCTCGACAAGCTGCAGCAAAGACTCTTCGCCGACGAGCGATACGCCGTGCTGACGGTCTTCCAGGCGATGGATGCCGCGGGCAAGGACAGCACCATCCGGAAAGTATTCTCGGGCGTCAATCCGGCGGGTTTCCGCGTGCACGCGTTTGGACGGCCGAGCGAACTCGAGCTGCAGCACGATTTCCTCCAGCGCGTCGTCACGCGCCTGCCCGAGCGTGGCAAGATCGGCATTTTCAACAGGAGCCATTACGAGGAAGTGCTCGTCGTGCGCGTGCATCCGGAATTCCTCGCTGCGCAGCACCTGCCGGATGTCGACCTGAAACGCATCTGGGACGAACGCTTCGAGTCGATCCGGAATTTCGAGCAGCATCTCGCGCGGAGTCGCACCGTGGTCGTCAAGTTCTGGCTGAATGTCTCGCGCAAGGAACAGAAGCAGCGCTTCATGAGCCGCATCGAGGACGCGGACAAGAACTGGAAGTTCCGCCTCGGTGACCTGGATGACCGCGAACGCTGGGACGATTTCCAGGCCGCCTACGAATCGATGCTGCGGGCGACTTCGCGGCAGTGGGCCCCCTGGTACGCGATTCCCGCCGACGACAAGGGCTACATGCGCACCGCCGTCGCACGCATCCTCGTTGAGACGCTCGAAGGCGTGAACCCGGAATTTCCGACGCTCGACGATGATCGGCGCCGAGAACTGCAGGAAGGCCTCAAACGCCTGGAGCAGGAATAGCGTCGTTCCTCGCGTGAGTGGCGGCTTCCTGGCCGCGGCGGCCCGTCGTCCACCAGAGCATCATCGCCGTGGCGAAACCGAGCGCGCCCGACACGAAGAAGAACAGCATCATCGGCTGGTAACCCATGGGATTCAGCGGGCCCGCATCGTAGGAATCGTTCAGCCGGCCCGCGATCAGATTCGCCCCACCGATGCCGAGATTCTGAACCACCCACATGAGGCCGATCGCAGTGCCGAACCTTTCTGGCGGCGCCAGTTTCGCCGTCAGCGGCCACATGACTGCCGGCACCAACGAGAAACTTATGCCAATCAGCACGGTGCCCACCCACAGCGACAAATGCGTCGCCGCCATGCTGACGATCGCGAGTGGCAGCAACAATGCACCGAACGCAAGCATGGGCGCATAACGCCCGATGCGGTCGCAGAGCCAGCCGAACACGGGCGTCGCGAACAATGCGGCCAGGAATACCCAGGCATTGATCGCGCCCGCCGCGGCCAGATCAAGGCCGTGCGCGTGCTGGAAATATTTGATCGCGAACGTGCTGCGAAACGCGAACATCGCCGAATACCAGAACACGCACAGCAGCAGGAGGTACCAGTAGGCAGGTCCGAAGCTCAGCAGGTCGCGAAACGCGAAGTGCTGCGCGTTGCCGGCGGGGTCGGCGTCGCGGTTGCGGCGGTCCAGCCACCAGTAGCCGATGGTTCCGGCGAGTGACACTGCGGCTAACATCACTGCGATGAGCAGAGGAGGCTGCCAGCCTTCTGCATAGGCGCCTGAAAACCAGGTTGGCGACATGTCGGCGGAGTAGGAGCCGGAGCGGGCGATCGCGAGCAGCGAGCCCATTGCAAAGGCCAGGTTCCGGCCGGTGAAATACTTGACGATGCCGGCCAGGATCGCGATGCCGAAGGTCTCGCCGCCGATGCCGAACAGGAGCCGGCCGACGACCATGCCGCCGAAGCCGGGGCTGAGCGCGGTCAACAGGGCACCCACCAGGCAGATCGCGGCTGTCCAGACCAGCATCCGGGCAGCGCCGAAGCGATCCACAAGGATGCCGCCCAGCAGGATCAACACGATGTTTGGCAGGCTGTAAATCGCATTCAGCATACCGATCTGCGAATCGCTGAAGCCGCGCTGCCGCTCCAGCAGGTCGGCGACAGGACCGATAGAGTCGTAGACGTAATAGTTGCCGTAGTAGGCGAACGCGAGTAGCGCAAGTACCAGCCAGGCGACCGTGCGGCCGCGCTTGTCGTCGTTCATGGCGTGTTCTTTTTCAGCGATTCAGCAGGTGATTCTTTTCGAGCCAGTCCGGATAAGCGGCCTCGAAACGCGCGAGTTCCGCGTCGGCCTCTTCGTTGCGCCCCGCTTTGCGCAAGGCCTCGATGTCCGCGTACCAGGCTTCGGGCGTGCGCTGCGGTGCCGCAGCTTCCTTGGCAAGCGAACCCGCAATCCGCGTGCGCTCCGCCGCCAAGTGCGCCGATTCGGCCGGCGGCGGCGCGGGCGGGTTGATCACCTCCGCGTCCATTTCGCTCGCGGCTTTACGCTCCTGCTCGGGCCCGCTGACCCGTGTGCCGTTCGTCGTGATCCGTTCCTCGTCCGCTCCCGCCTCGAGCTCCGGCGCAATATCTTCGGGGGCGACTTCGTAGTGCAATTCGGACGGCGCGGCATCCTTTCGTTCTATGACGGCCGGCGATTCCGCGACGCGATCGTGCGCGAGACTTGGCGCCTCGGCGGCCGCGGACGGTGCAGAGGCCGCCGGCGCGGCGAGGTCGGCCTCGATGACGACGGTCGACTTCTCCTCGCGGCCGTACTGCAATTGAACGACCAGCACTGCGATCAGGAAACTCGCTGCGAGCGAAGCCGGCAGCCACCAGCGCGCTGCGCGCGGGGCGACGGCCTTCTGCGCCTGCGCGCGGATTCGTGCATCCGTCGTCTCGGGCGGCATGTCTCCGCGATCCTGCAACAGGCGTTGCCAGGCTTCGCGACGGAAGGGCGGTTCTCGATCCTTTTCCATGTCCTCAGTCCGGCGCCTCGTTGCCGAGGGCCTGCTTGAGCCGCGCGACCGCGTAACGCAGGCGGCTCTTCGCGGTTTCCGGATTCACCTCCGTGGTCTCACCGATCTCTGCAACCGACAGCCCGCCTTCCACATAGAGCAGGAACGCGGTCCGCTGTTCCGGCGGCAGTCGCTCGAGCGCCGCGGCGAGCCGCTCGCTCGCTTCGCCCGCGAGGAGGGCATCGACCGGTCCGTCCTGCGACTCGTCGGCGGCCGCTGCGACTGCGTCCTCATCCATCGATTCGCGGCGATCCCTTCGCCCGGTCTTCCGCCAATGATCCATGCAGCAGTGGTGCGCGATCCGGAACAGCCAGGTCGCGAAGCGCGCCTCCGGGCGATAGCGCTCGCGATTGGCGATCACGCGCGACCAGCATTCCTGGAACACATCGTCGGACGCGGCCGGCTCCCTCACCGAGCGCCGGATGAAGCGCCACAAGGCGCCGCGATGCGCGGCATAGAGCTCATCGAACGCCCTCGCGTCGCCCGCGGCGTAACGCAGCATCAATTGCGCGCCGACGTCGCCTTCGTCCATCGCCGGCCACTCTACCCGGAAGGCCGCGCCTGCCCTACTTGAACGTCGGAACCGCGCGGGAAGTGTTTGATTGGCGCCGGGAAAACTCCTGTGCGGCGTCTGCTTCGGCGTAGCCTTGGCCCGCGAACGAAAACTATTCGCCGCTAAGCCATTGTTTTTCTTGAAATGTCCAGACTGTTTGGCACTTGATCGTGAAAAGCACTTGCAATTGAGTCAGTGTTGTAGTCAACTACAACACCAGAAGAGCACATCAGTACATCGGGACCCCAAGGAGAAAGTCATGTTCACGATAGTTGCAGAGAGCACTCGGAAGACGGTCAGCGCGGTGGCGGCAATCGCAATCGTCTCGTTCAGCGGTCTGGTCATGGACCAGGCGTACCTTGCCGCCGCCCCCCGCGGTACGGTCGAAGTCGGCGAGCTGACGCTTGTTGGTGACGGTCAGCTGGCGCAGGTGATGTTGCCGGAAGTGATCGTCCTCGCGAAGCGCGAGTCCTCGACCTTCCTTGCGGCGGCGACCCAGCTGCCGGAGATCGTGGTGGTCGCGAAGCGCGTCGCTCACATGGTCGCCAGGTCGGATGCGAAGTCGCAGCCGAGCTCGGTGATGAACGCGGATGTCGAAGGTGCTCTGCTAAAGTAGTCTGGTAGCGGGCTAACTCACGCAGACGTAAGTATGGACACCAACTGGAACGACAGCCTTCCGATCTATCGCCAACTGCGCGATCGCGTGGTGGCGATGATCCTGGAAGGCGTGCTGAACGACGGCGACCCCCTGCCTTCGGTCAGGAGCGTCGCTGCGGAATACCGTCTGAATCCGCTGACGGTGCTGAAGGGTTACCAGCAGCTTGTTGACGAGCAGCTCGTTGAGAAGCGCCGCGGACGCGGCATGTTCGTGACCGAGGGCGCGCGCCGCGCGCTTCTGAAAGATGAGCGCCAGCTTTTTCTCGAGGAGGAGTGGCCCAAGATTGCGGGGCGGATCCAGCGCCTGGGGTTCGAGCCCAAGGAATTGCTGAACGCCCTCGACAAGATTCCGCCCGCGCCGGCCTCGTCGCTGACGGCCGTGCGGGACAAAGACGCGGACGAGGAGGGCGAGCGTGAGTGACCTGATCGTGGCGCGCGGGCTCGGCAAGACCTTCGGCACGACCCGCGCCCTGGACGACGTCAATTTCAGTGTCGGTGCCGGACGCATCGTCGGCCTCATCGGCCCGAACGGCGCCGGCAAGACGACCGCTCTCAAGGCGCTCCTCGGCCTGACACGTTTCGACGGCGAGCTCTCCGTGCTCGGCCTGGACCCCTATCGCCAGCGCCACCGGCTCATGCAGGACGTCTGCTTCATCGCCGACGTCGCGGTGCTGCCGCGCTGGATCCGTGTCCGCCAGCTGATCGATTTCGTGGCGGCGACGCATCCCAAGTTCCGGCGCGAGGTCTGCGAGCATTTCCTGGCGCGCAGCGACGTCAAGCCGACGAGCCGCGTGCGGGAGCTGTCGAAGGGCATGGTGACGCAGGTGCATCTCGCACTCGTCATGGCGATCGACGCAAAGCTCCTGGTGCTGGACGAGCCGACGCTCGGCCTCGACATCCTGATGCGCAAGCAGTTCTACGAGACACTGATCAACGAGTATTTTGACGAGCAACGCACGATCCTTGTGACCACCCACCAGGTGGAGGAGGTCGAGCACATTCTGACCGACCTCATTTTTATCGATCGCGGCCGCATCGTGTTGAACGCGGCGATGGACGAGGTGCAGGAAAGTTACGCACAGGTCGCGGTCCGCCCTGAGCATGTGGCCGCGGCGCGCACGCACAAACCGCTCGCGGAGCGTCAGGGCCTCGGCCGTACCCACATGCTGTTTCGCGGGGTCAATCGCGCGGATCTCGAGCGCCTGGGTGAGGTCGGCGTGCCTTCGGTCGCGGATCTCTTCGTCGCGATCATCCAGGGAGCACGCGCATGAACCGTTTCCTGTGGCTGATCCGTCGCGAGATCTGGGAGCACAAGGCGATCTGGATCGCGCCGGCGATCGTGATCGCCTGCCTGCTGTTACTGGTCATCACCGGCAATGTCCACCTGGGCCCGATCGGCACGATCGAAGGACCATTTGGCGACTTCCCGCGCGAAACGCAGGTCAAGCTTTTGCTGATTGTCTACGCGGGTCTTGCGCTGGTCGTCGACATGGTCATGGGCACCATCGCATTCTTCTATGCGCTCGATTCACTCTACTCCGACCGGCGGGACCGCAGCGTACTGTTCTGGAAGTCGCTGCCGTTGTCGGATGCGGAAACCGTGCTGTCGAAGTTTGCGGTCGCCGCCGTCGTGATACCGCTGGTATCGCTCGCAGGGGCTGTGCTCGCGCAGTTCGTGGTGGCGGCCGGTGGTTCGGCCAAGCTCGCGATGTCTGGCATGGCCTCGGGCGTCATGTGGCAGCCCGAAGCACTGTTCGGCGGAATGCTGATTGCGGTCCTGTGGTGCATCACGGCGATTCTCTGGTACTCGCCGATCATCGCCTACCTCATGCTCGCTTCCGCCTGGGCGCCCAAGGGACCGTTTCTGTGGGCGGTGTTGCCGCCGGTTGCGATCTGGGTGCTGGAGCGGGTCGTGCTGTACTCGGAGCACGTCGGCGATTTCATCACCGATCGGCTGTTCGGCCTCTACCGTCTGCTGGGCTCGCAGGGTGATTCC
Source organism: Gammaproteobacteria bacterium (assembly GCA_031364365.1). Taxonomy (GTDB): domain Bacteria; phylum Pseudomonadota; class Gammaproteobacteria; order Steroidobacterales; family Steroidobacteraceae; genus SCUD01. The sequence continues at coordinate 18,033 of JANLWE010000195.1, forward strand.
GGCGGCGAGACGGGCGATCCTGAGACCGGCCGCGAGATCGCAGACAAGCTTGGCCAGATCGACCTGGTCGGCAGTCTCAGGGAGTTCTACGCCTCGCCGGATCTCTGGCTTGGCGTTGTCGCAGCCGGGCTGCTGCTTGCCGCCGCGATGTGGGTACGCCGCTACCGCGACGAGACGAGCTGAACGAAACGCAAGGGAATTTCCGATGATCACGTTTTTCCGCACCACCACCGCGCTCGCATTGCTCGCGGCGAGCCTCCCCGCCGGGGCCGCGAGTGCGACGGTGACGCGTGCCTGGCAATACAAGCCCGAGTCGGTCGAAGGTCTCGCCGTGCAGAACCTGATCGGCGACATCCGCGTCGAGCGCGGAACCGATCCTGGCGTGCACATCACGGCGACCACGACGGTCGAATCCGGGACGCAGGCCGAGGCTGAGCGCCTCGCCGGCCTCATTGACTACCGGACGACCGACATCGGTGCCGGCTCGAAATTCGCCGTCCACCTTCCGAAGGAGCATTTTCCGAAGATCTATTGGGAAAATGGCGCATCGTCCTGGTGGAGCGTCAGCTTCGTCGAGTACTTCGGCGAGCGCATCCGCCTGACCGGCGACAAGAGCAAGGCCCCCGTCGTGCGCGTGAATCTGCTGATCCGTGCGCCCGCCGGTGCGAAGCTCGAGGTGAGCAACCTGTTCGGCGAGATCGCGGCCCAGGGCTATTCGGGCCAGCTGAAGCTCGACGGCGGAAGCGGGTTGCTGAAGTCCACGGCCGGCGAGGGCGAAATCACGCTCGACAACGGCAGCGGCGAGGTCGTCGTGGTCGGTCACCGCGGCCGGGTGGTCGCGGATACCGGCAGCGGCTCGGTGAAGATCACCGACTGCGAATGCGAGATCCTCGCCGACACGGGCTCTGGTTCGGTTGACGTGCGGGGCGGGAAGGGCAGCGTTTCCGCGGATACCGGCTCGGGACGCGTCGAAGTGGACGGATTCAGCGGGGCCTTTGCGGCGGACACGGGCTCCGGTTCCGTGCGGGCGCGCGGCCTGTCGAATGTCACGAGTCTTGAGGCGGATACCGGCTCGGGCAGCGTTACGATCGAGGGCGACCTCTCGGCGCTCGCGCAGCTTCGGATCGACACCGGTTCGGGCAGCGTGAGCCTGCGCTCGCCGGCGCAGCCGTCGATGGAGATCCGCATCGATACGGGAAGCGGCGGCGTGGATGTCGAGGCGCCGGGCGCGACCGTGCAGGAACGGGACGACATCTGGACCGTGCGCATGAAGGAAGGCACCGGCCGCGGCGACATTGACACCGGTTCGGGCAGCGTCGACATCGAATTCCGCTAACGCTGAAGGGGACGTTCACCTTCATGCTCTGATGAAGGTGAACGTCCCCTTCAGCTTCCTTTAGCCGGCCAGCAGTACGGCTTCGGCGTGCTCTTGCGCTTCCGGCGTGCCGAAGAGCACGACCACATCGCCTTCGCGGAGCGTCATTTCCGGATCCGGATCGCGGCCGACGATGCCGTCGCGCCGCACGGCCGTGACTGACACCTCCGCACCGCGGTTCTTGATTTCCCTGAGGGTCCGCCCAATCGACCAGGCGCCGGGCGGCAGCACGACCGTGTGCAGCTCCTCGCGGAACGTGCCCGAGTCGTCGATTCTGCCCGCGCCATCGCGAACGAAGACCGAACGCAGCGTCTTGTAACGCTGGCGCCGGATTTCACCCACCGTCCGGATCACGCGTGACGGCGGCACATTGAGCTGATGCAGCGTGTTCGAGACGAGCGCGAGTGCGGCTTCGAGCGTCTCGGGCACCACCTCCGTCGCTCCCGCGTCGAGCAGTGCCTCGAGATGCGTGTCGTCTATTGCCCGCACGAGGACCGGCAGATCCCTGCGCAGGCGGCGCACGGCCCGGACAATCTGGATCGAACGTGCGGGATCGGAGAAGGTGACGACCACTGCGCTCGCGCGATCGAGGCCGGCCGATTGCAGCAGACCCTCGTCGGCGGCGTCACCGTAAATCACGGCGTCACCCGCAGCGCGCGCCGTGCGGACACGCACTGGGTCGAGATCCATCGCGAGAAATTCGAATCCCTCGCCCTCGAGCACGCGGCCAACATTCTGGCCGACGCGGCCGTATCCGCAGAGGATCACGTGCTCGCGCCTGGCGAGCGCCTGGTTCGCGGCCTCGAGCCGCCCGAGCCCGGTCTGGAGCGGACCGCTTTCGCGGAGCACGAAGCGCGCGATGCGCTTGTTGTGCCGGATCAGGAAGGGCGAGATCAGCATGCTGAGTGTGATCGCGGCCAGCAGCGGCTGCGTGAAATCGGCGGCGATCAGCTGGTTGTGAAGGAGGAGCGCAAGAAGCGCGAAGCCAAACTCGCCGCCCTGGGACAGCACGATGCCGGTGCGCAGCGCCTTGAACCACTGGCCCGCGAACGGCCGTGCCGCCAGCATGATGATCGCGGTCTTGAGCACGAGGAGCCCCGCAAGAAGGGCGATGACCGTGGGCAACTGGCGGAACAGCGCCGGTACGTCGAGCTGCATGCCGATCGTCACGAAGAAGAGGCCGAGCAGCGTGTCGCGAAATGGCCGGATGCCGGCTTCGATCTGATAGCGGTACTCAGTTTCGGCCAGCATCATGCCGGCGAGGAAGGCGCCGAGCGCGAAGGTGAGGCCCGCGGCGTGCGTCGCCCAGGCGGAGCTGATCGCGACGAAGAGCACGGCGAAGGTGAAGAGTTCCGGCGCACCGCTCGAGGCTATCTCGTGGAAGAGCGGCCGTAGCAACCAGCGCCCCGCAGCCAGAACGATGACGAGCGCGACCGCCGCCTTGGCGAGGGCAAGCACGATCTCCGGCGTCGCGTACTGTTCCTGGGGCGAGGCGAGCACGCCCGCGAGCGCGAGGAAGGGGACGACGGCGAGGTCCTGGAAGAGCAGCGTGCCGAAAGCCAGCCTGCCGTGCGTACGGTTGAGCTCGTCCTGTTCAGTGAGCTGACGAAGCACGATTGCGGTCGAGGACATCGCGACCGCGCCCCCGAGGAGAATAGCGACGGCGACCGTCTGCCCGAAGGCCCAGCCGATCGCGGCGACCGTCGTCGTCGTCATGACGACCTGGAGGCCGCCGAGCCAGAACACCTCGCCGCGCGTCGCGAGCATCCGCGGCAGCGAAAACTCGAGGCCCAGCGTGAAGAGCAGGAATACGACGCCGAATTCGGCGAGTGTCCGGGTCGTTTCTGTCGCCGCGACCCAGCCGAGCGCGTGGGGACCGACGGTCATGCCGACCAGCAGGAAAGCCATGATCAGCGGCAGGCGCAGGCGGCGAAGACCCACGACGACCACGAGCGTGGCCGCGAGCAGCAGCAGGACGTCTTCTAATACGCTGTTTTCCAGGCACGCCTCCCGGCGCCCATGTTGTCGCCGCCGTCGCCGCGACGCAAACTTCTGAAGGGGACGCTTCTGAGGGGGACGTTCACCTTTGAAAGTTAAGGACCGATTCTGGTGCAGGAACATTCCGCTTCAAAGGTGAACGTCCCCTCCAGAAGAACGTCACCTGCTAGCATCGGCGACGACTTCGTGGAGGTGACGCCTTGCAATTCGAGGTCGAGGGAAGCGGCGGCCACCGTCGCTATCGACTGAGCGGCCGCTGGACCGTTGAGGAAGCGGTGGCGCTCGAACCACGCCTGCTGACAGAAGTGCGCGGCGCGGGCGGTGACGTCGTGCTCGACGCGGCTGGAATCGAGACGATGGACCTGACCGGCGCCTGGCTCCTGCGGTCACTCGAGCGGCGCCTTCAGGATTCGGGTCGCCGTGTCGAATGGGCGGGACGCCGACCCGGCCAGCTCGAGTTCATCGACCGTACCGAATCGGGCAAAGAGAAGGAATCGCCGGTCCTGTCGGAGGCGCCCACCGGCATCAGCCGCGGCCTGAACGAGCTCGGCCTTCTTGCCATGCTGGCGAAAGAAGGCGCGCTCGACCTCGTGGGCTTCGTCGGCGCGGTCACCGCGGGCTGCGGCCGCGTTTTCGGAAGCCTGAGGCGCCTCCGGCTGACGTCCATCGTGCGGCATGTCTACGAAACCGGTTTGACCGCCGTGCCGATCGTCGCGCTGATCGCCTTCCTGATCAGCGTGATTGTCGCCTACATCGGGGCGCAGCAACTCAGGAAATTCGGCGGCGAGATTTTCGTCGTCGATCTCGTGACCGTCTCCGTGTTGCGCGAACTCGGCGTGCTGCTGACCGCGATCATTGTCGCCGGCCGTTCCGGCAGCGCCTTCGCCGCCGAACTCGGCGCGATGAAACTCAACGACGAAATAGATGCGCTCCGCGCCATCGGCATGGATCCGGTCGAGGTGCTCGTGCTGCCGCGAATTTTTGGCCTCGTCATTGCGCTTCCCGCGCTCACCGTGGTCGCGGATGCAATGGGTCTCGCGGGCGGCGCGCTCCTGTCCTGGTATCTCGTGGACATTCCTTTCGGCCAGTACGTCGAGCGTGTACAGGACTCGATCGCCGGGACGACATTCTGGGTCGGAATCATCAAGGCGCCGGTATTTGCCGTTCTGATCGCGATGGTCGGGACACTCCGCGGCATGCAGGTGCGGACGTCCTCGCGTGAGCTCGGCCGGCTGACCACGATGGCGGTCGTGCAGTCGATCTTTCTCGTGATCCTGGCCGATGCGGTGTTCGCCGTGATCTTCATGGAGCTCGACATCTGATGGAGCCGGTCATCTCGGTCCGCGGAATCGTCAACCGCTTTGGCAAGCAGATCGTCCACGACGGTCTCGATGCCGATATCCGCACGGGCGAGGTGTTCGGCATCGTCGGCGGTTCGGGAAGCGGCAAGTCGGTCCTGCTGCGGACCATGCTTGGCCTGCAGAAGCCTGCCGGCGGTTCGGTCCGCATCGAGGGGCAGGAGGTCACGACCCAGTCGGACAGGGACCTTTTCGCGGTCAAGCGGCGTTACGGCGTGATGTTCCAGCGCGGTGCGCTGTTTTCGTCGCTCACTGTTGCCCAAAACGTGGAACTGCCGATCGTCGAGCACTACCGGATCTCCCCGGCGACGCTCCGTGAACTCGCGCATCTGCGGATCCGCATGGTCGGGCTTCCTGACGATGCGGCCGCGAAGTTCCCGTCTCAGCTTTCAGGCGGCATGACGAAGCGTGCGGCGCTCGCCCGGGCGCTTGCGCTTGACCCCGCGATCCTCTTCCTTGACGAACCAACCTCGGGGCTCGATCCGATCTCGGCCGCCGCCTTCGACAAGCTGGTCCTGGAGCTGCAGAAGGGCCTTTCGCTGACAGTCGTGATGATTACCCACGATCTGGATACCATCTTCAGGGTCTGCAACCGGGTCGGCGTGATCGTCGACGGCAGGATGATCAGCGGGACACTCGAGGAGATCGTCCGGCACGATCATCCCTGGATTCGGGAATATTTCCATGGCGAGCGCAGTCGCGCGGCGCGTGGACTGGCGGGAAACGATGGATAGGGAAGCCAATTACGTCGCGGTCGGGGCCTTCGTGCTCCTGGTGCTCGTGCTGGGTGCGGGATTCGTGCTCTGGTACACGGACAGTGCGGACGGCAAAGCGGAGCGGCGCTACGAAATCTACTTCGAAGGCAGCGTGTCCGGGCTTCCGGAGGGTGGTTCCGTGCGTTATCTCGGCGTGGCCGTGGGCCGCGTGACGCGCATCGGTGTCGATCCGCGGGATTCCGGGCGCGTGCGCGTCGTCGCCGACATCGCGGAGGATGCGCCGATCAAGGCCGAAACGGTTGCGCGCCTCGCGCTGCAGGGTGTCACCGGGCTTCTCTACATCGACCTCGAGCCGCGTGCCCCGGGCTCGTTGCCACCGCCGCCGGTTGCGAGCCTCAAGTACCCGGTGATTCCCTCGGAGCAGTCCCAGTTCGACGAGCTGGTGAGCAGCCTGCCCGATGTTGTCGCCAAGGCCGGCGAGGCACTCAACCGGGTTAACGCCATGCTCTCCGACAAGAATATCGCCGCGATCACCGCGGCGATCGAAAATGCGGAGATGGCGAGCGGCGAATTACCCATGGTGGTCGGCGAGGCTCGCGCGATGTTCCTGGAGTTGAAAGTCGCCGCCAACGAAATGCGGGGCACGGCGGAGGCGCTGCATGAGCTCGCAGGTACGAGCGGCGAGCAGATCAAGGTTGCCGCGGCGCGACTTCGCGAGGTCGCCGACAATGTCGCGAAAATGAGCGCGCGCCTCGATCGCCTGGTTACGGAGAACGCGGGCAATTTCGATCGCTTCGCGGACCAGGGGCTCGCGGACTTCCAGGAACTTGTGCGCGAAACACGCCGATCGGTCCGGGCGATCGAGTCGCTGACCGAAAGCCTGGAGCGCGATCCATCGCAATTGATCTACCGGCCGGCGCCCGCGGGCGTGGAGATACCGCAATGAAGAGAGTGTTGGCTTCAGCCACGGCGCTTGCCGCCTGCCTGCTGGTCGCCGCCTGTTTCGGCGGCCTCAAGAACGAAGTGCCGGCGCCCGTCAACTACCGGATCAGCGTGCCGAAGCTCGAGGCAGGCGAGGCGCTCGCCGCCGACTTACTGGTCGCGGTGGAAGTGACCGCGCCGGGACTCGACGGCACCGGCATCGCCGGTCGCTGGCCGGGATCGCGCATCGATTACCTGGCGGGAGCCCGCTGGCCCGTCAAGACGCCGCAGCTGATCGAGGCGGCGCTGATCGAAGCGTTGCAGGATTCGGGACGTTTGCGGTCGGTGCAGAGCGATTCCGGGCGTTTTCGCACGACCCACACGCTCACACTCGAAGTGCGCCGCTTCGAGGCCGATTACACGGGTGGCGAGCCACCCGTCGCGGTGGTCGCGTTCGCAGTGACGATCGGCCGGCAGTCGGACCGGAGCGTGCTCGCCGCGTTCACGGTCGCGGCCGAGGAGCGCGCATCCGTGAATCGCGTGACTGCGGTCGTGGCGGCGCTCGATGCGGCGTTCGAGAGGGCGGCGACGGATGTGGCTTTACAAAGTTTTGCCGCAATCTCCGCAGATCTCGCGCAGCGCCCCGCCGAATAATTCGTCACTTGCGTCAGGAATCGCAGCTTCCCGCTGCGATCGACCGGGCGTTTCTTATCGGCAGGGTCCGCCCGCTTTCGGTCGACGTCATGATGCGCGTGGACAATGGCCTGCGGCTGGTGCTGGACTTGTAAGCAAGCTGCCGAACGCCGCTAGGCCTCGGCAGCGAACATCGCCCCGTAGTTGTATCGGCCGCGGCTCTGCTCGAGCAGGAGCTTCAGGAATTCCTCGGCTGTCATCGGCTCGCCAAAGAGCAGGCCCTGGCCATAGTGGCACTGGCGCTCCCGCAGGAAATCCAGCTGCTGCCGCGATTCGATGCCTTCCGCGACGACCTTGAGGTCGAGATTCTTGCCCATCTCAATGATGGTGTGGACGAGCGTCGCGTCATCCTTGGATATGGTCGCGTGGCGCACGAAGGACTTGTCAATCTTGAGGGTGCCAACCGGGAATTGCTGGAGCGCGGAGAGCGACGAGTAGCCGGTGCCAAAATCGTCGATCGAGAGGTGCAGGCCCATCGCGCGCAGCTCGTCGAGAAGCCGCACCATGCGCCCGGCTTCCGTCATAAGAGTGGTCTCGGTAATCTCGAGTTCGAAGTTCGAGGGCGCGACGCCCGCTTCGTCGAACACCGAGCGGTAGCGCGTCAGGAACTCAGCCTGGCGCAACTGCTTCAACGAGAGATTGATCGAGATGCGTCCGGGCTTCGGGACCTGGTCCTGCCAACTGCGGTAATCCCGGCAGACGCGCTTCAGCACCCACTCGCCGATTTCCTGGATCAGGTTCGATTCCTCGGCGAGCGGAATGAACTGGGCGGGCGGGATGTCGCCATGCCCCGGGAGCCGCCACCTGATTAGCGCCTCGCCGCCGACCACGCGCCCGTCGCGCAGGTCCACCTTGGGCTGGTACAGGATCACAAGCTCGTCACGCTCGACGGCGCGCCGGAGTTTACTCTTGAGCATCAGCCGTTCGACCGCGATCGCACTCATCTCCGACGTGAAGAAGCTGTGGCTGTTGCCGCCGTTCTGCTTCGAGTAGTACATCGCGGCGTCGGCGTCGCGAATGAGATCGACGACATTGTCGGCATCCCGCGGGCAGAGCGCGATGCCGACGCTGCCGGTGACGTAGAGTTCGTTCTGGCCGAGATGGAACGGCCGGCCGAGCTCTTCAAGGAGTTCCCTCGCAAGCGCTCCGATCGCCGCCCGGTTATCGGTCGCCGCCGGCAGATTTTCGATGAATATCGCAAATTCGTCGCCGGCCAGGCGTCCGAGCATCGTGTCGCGCGGGAGTTTCCGGCCCATGCGCTCGGACAGGATCTCGAGCGCGCGGTCGCCGGCGGCGTGGCCGAAGGTGTCGTTCACTTCCTTGAAGCGATCGAGATCGAGGTAGATGAGCGCAAGCTCGCGTCCCGCGCGGCGCGTGCGCGCGATCGCCTGCTGCAGCGAATGCTGGAACTGGAGCCGGTTCGGGATCTTGGTCAGCGTGTCGTAGCGCGCGAGATAGCGGATGCGACGCTCGGCGCGCTTGCGGTCCGTGATGTTCCGCGCAACGAAAATGCAACCCTGGAATCGCGGATCCTCGGCCGACATCACCGAGCCCGACAGCGACACCGGGATGGTCTGGCCAGCGTGGGTGCGCATCGTGAGTTCGAGCATCTCGTTCGTCGCCTGCTCGATGTTGAAGGTCGTGCGGTCCTGGTCCGAGATGATGTAGGCGAGTTCGCGCCCGAGCAGTTCCATCTGCGACCAGCCGAGCAGCTGCGTTGCGGCGAGATTCACGCGCTTGATCAGGCCGTCGGGCGAGGTCACGAAAACGGCGTCGTTCATGCTGTCCAGCATGATGTCGAGCGCGCGGCCGGTCGCCGCGTGATCGGAAAGATTGATCCGGAGCCGCTCGAGGGCGCTGCCGAGCGTGCGGCCGATACGTCCCTGCGGCACTTCGACGTGCGTCGCCCAGTCGCCGCTCGTCAGTCGCTCGACGGCGCGGAGCACGTCCGCGAGCGGGGCGGTGATACGCTTCCGATAACGCGAGGCAATGGCGAGCACGACGGCCCCGACGATACCGAGGCAGGCAAGTAGCCAGAGCAGTGGTGCCGAGTCCTTCATGGGGTCGTGGCGGTGTTCACGGGAAGCGATCATCATACCGCGCTTGAACGGAATGCAACTGACAGGGCGGGATCGCGGCCATCTTGTCGTGCTCGAAGAGCCGCGCTGTGCCCTGCACGCGTCGGCCGTGCGGCCATTTCTTGCGATGCGGGACGCTGCGGCCCGTGCGGGTCTTGATCTTGCGCCGGTGTCGTCCTTCCGCGATTTCGACCGCCAGCGCGCGATCTGGAACGCCAAGTATCGCGGCGAGCGGCCGGCGCTCGACCGCAAGGGCAGGGCCGTGAAAATGAACCGGCTCGACCCGGGCGCGCGCGTCGATACGATCCTGCTCTGGTCGGCGCTTCCGGGCGCGAGTCGGCATCACTGGGGCAGCGACATCGACGTCGCGGACGGCCGGGTGATCGCTTCGGGTTACAAGCTCCGACTCGAAGTCGACGAGTATCGCCGCGGCGGGCCGTTTGCCGCGCTATCGGCCTGGCTCGGGAAAAACATGCGGCGCTACGGTTTCTACCGGCCCTACACGCGGCGCGGCGCTGGCGTGCAACCGGAGCCCTGGCACCTGAGTTTCGCGCCAGTCGCCGCGCGCGCGCTCAAGTGCATGACGACGCGGCTGCTTGCGGATGCGATCGCGGGTGCGGACGTCGACGGTGAAGCGGAGATTCTTGCGCGGCTGCCGGCGATCCGGGAGCGCTACGTGCTCGATGTGGATGCGCCGCCGCGCATGCGTTCGCGCTTCGCGCGACTCAGTTCGCGCTGACAGCCGGCGCCGGCGTTCCGAAAACTTCCTTGAGGTGCTTTATGAGGAGCGTGCGTACGCCCTCCATCGCGTTTGGCAGCACGGTGAAGACCGGCGGATTGCGACGCAACATCGGCCAGCGGCTGCCGCGTGTAAGCGTATTGAGGAACTGCACGTTTTGCCGGATCGCATTCATGTAGGGGTTGTCGCCGCCGTAGAGCGGTTCGACATGGCGGTAGCTGTGATCGAATGCCGTGCCAAGACGGTGGTCGATGGTCGAGGCGATGAACTGCGGCGTCTGGCGCAGCAGGTCGAGGCCCGAGCCATAGAGCACTTTCACGCCGCCGGCCGCGGCATGCACCGCGATGTCGCCCAGCACGAATTCCGCGTACAGCCGGTCGCGGCATTTCTCGAGATAGCAGCGGTCCGCCATTTGCGCGAGCATGTCGGCCGTGCCGAGCAGGTGGCCGACGAGGCGATCACGCGGATCGGCAACGCGCAGGAGATCCAGCGGCACTTCATAGCCAGTGAAGTGCACGATGCGCGTGGCGACGGGCACCCAGTCGCCGAGTCCGGCGCCGGGGAGGTACTTGGCGAGATAGTGGGCGCTCCGCGTAACGTGGTTGCGCGTGAACACCGCGCCGTTCGAGATCCCGCTTTCGTTGCTCTCGCGGATGTAGCCCGAGTCGTGGAACAGGGCAGTGATCATCGCCATCAGTGCGCGTTCGGCGCCGATGCGCGGCCCGTCCGGATGGCCCTTCTCGTAGCCCGCCATGAGCCGCGCCATCGCGAGCACGACGTCCTGTGAATGCTGGAGGTCGTGGTAGACGGTATCGACGCCGAAATAGCCGGGCGTCTGGCCGGTGAAGAGCCGCTCGAAGTCCATGAGCGCGGTGACGAGCGTTTCCTGTGGCGCGCCCGGCCAGGTGTCTTCATAGAGTTCGAGCACGGCCTCGCGGACGGCGGCCGGGGAGCTGACCTGGACCGTGTCCGTCACGTCAAAATCGCTGCGGCGACAAGGCCTTGGCACGGGGCTACGCGCCCTCTTGGGAGGCTGTTCTGGGGCCGATCTTACGCCCCGGGGGGCGCTATCGACCCGCCGTAATGCCACGGACATGCCGGGCATCACAACCTCCGGCTTAGGCTATGTCAAATGCGGCGGTTACCGGCGCGTGGTCGGAAGGGCGCTCCCAGCTGCGGGGAGTCCGGTCGATGGTACAGGCCGTGCAGCGTTTCGCGAGTTCGCTCGATGCGAGCATCAGGTCGATCCGCAGGCCGTGGTTGCGGCGGAACGCGTTCATGCGGTAGTCCCACCAGCTCCAGGAGTGCGCAGGCTGCTCAAAGCGGCGAAAGAGGTCCGTGAAGCCGAGCGCCGTGATCTTCGCGAGCGCCTCGCGTTCGGGCGCACTCACGTGCACCGAACCCTCCCAGGCTGCGGGATCGTGCACGTCGCGATCCTCCGGCGCGATGTTGAAATCGCCGACCACCAGGACGTGCGGGTGCGCCGCGAGCAGTGACGCGAGATAGGCGCGGAGCCGCTCGAGCCAGGCGAGTTTGTAGGTGTACTTTTCGGACTCGAGCGCCTGGCCGTTTGGCACGTAAACGTTCACGAGGCGCACCGGTCCGATCGTCGCTGCAATCACGCGCCGCTGGGGATCGGGATCGGAGGGCATTCCGTTTTCGACGTCCACGAGCGGGGATCGCGCGAGGATCGCGACGCCGTTGTAGGTCTTCTGGCCGTAGCAGGCGGCTTGCAGGCCGAGCGCCTCGATCTCGGCACGGGGGAAATGCTCGTCCGCAAGCTTCAGTTCCTGGAGTGCGATCGCATCGACCGCGTTGTCCGCGAGCCAGCGGCCGAGATGCTCCAACCGCACCCGCAGCGAATTGACGTTCCAGGTCGTGAAGCGCATTACGGCAGGAAAGCGGCGGGAGCCACCCGCATCGAGCGCGCTACCAGGCGGTACGGAAACGCATGGCAACGGAAGTTCAGCACGCTGACCGCGGCGTTGTACTGCTCGCGCCGCTCGTCGACGCGCGCATCGAGTGTCGCGACCCGCCCGCGAAGTGCCGCAAACGCCGCGCTCATCGCGAGCTGTGGGTGATTTCCGGCGCGCTCGAACAGGGCCGCGGCGGCGAGCCGATGCGCCTTGTCAGCCGCGGCGAGCGCGGGGATGTTGGTTCTCTTGGCTGCGGCGAGGACCGCAGAGCCCGTGACAGAGACGCGATTCAGGATGTCCGACTCGTCTTGCATCGGTTTCGCGCAGAGGGCGACGATCATCGCCAGGAGTTCCTGTCGCTTGATGAGCTGGGCCTCGAGCGCAGTCCAGGCATCCCGAGTCGAGTCTTGCAGGGCGGTGAGACCGCGATGCGCAGCCATCGCAACGGCGGCCGTGAGCGCCACGAGCGCGAGCATGAGAATCCAGGCCATGATCGGTTCGAGTATATCATCGGCCCTCGCGGTGACTGCTTGAGGTGACGGTGACACAAGCCTGGGATCTGGTCGTAATCGGCGGCGGCAGTGGTGGTCTCGCCTGTGCGCAGCGCGCCGCGCGTCACGGCGCGCGCGTCGCGGTCGCCGAACCGGGACCGCTCGGCGGCACCTGCGTGAACGTCGGCTGCGTACCGAAGAAAATCATGTATCACGCAGCCGAACTCGCGCATGGAATTGCCGATGCGGCGGACTATGGATTCTCGGTCTCGCTCGCAGGACATGACTGGTCCGCGCTCAAAGTGCGGCGCGATGCCTACGTGGAACGCTTGCGCGGCATCTATCTCGAAAACCTGACGAAAAGCGGTGCAACGCTCATTCGCAAGCGTGCGCGGATCGCAGGGCCGGGCCAAATCGAGATCGGCGATGCGGTCCACGCAGCGAAGCACATCGTGGTCGCGACCGGCGGACGACCGCACGTGCCGGCAGTGCCGGGCGCGGAGGTCGCGATAACGTCGGACGGATTCTTCGCGCTCGCGCAAATGCCGGCGTCGGTTGCAATCGTCGGGAGTGGCTATGTCGCGGCGGAACTGTCGGCCGTATTCTCAGCCCTCGGCGCGCGCGTGACGGCCGCGATCCGCGGCGACCGCATCCTGCGGTCGTTCGACGAGATGCTCTCCGCGCGTCTGATGACGGCCATGCAGGCGGACGGCATCGAAATCGCGACCCGGGCGGTGCCGGCGGGACTCACGACATCGGCAGAAGGGCATCGCCTCGTGCTTGCCGACGGCCGCAGCCTCGGCCCCTTCGAATGCGTGATGTGGGCGATCGGCCGGATACCGGAGACGGCGGATCTCGGGCTCGCCGAGGCGGGCGCGCAGATTGCGGCCGGCGGCGAGATTGTGACGGACTTGAGGCAGGACACGACGGCACCCGGCATCCACGCGATCGGTGACGTAACCGGCCGTGCCCAACTCACGCCCGTCGCCATTGCGGCGGGTCGCCGTCTCGCGGATCGTCTGTTCGGCGGCGCGGCCGATCGTCATCTCGACTACCGCCTGATTCCGACGGTCGTCTTCAGCCATCCGCCGATCGGCACCGTCGGCTTGACCGAAGCCGAGGCGCGCGCCGAGCACGGCGAATCGGTTGAAGTTTTCCGGCACGACTTCATGCCGCTCTACCACGGCATCACGGCGCGGCGACGACGCGCCGAAGTGAAACTCGTGACGGCGGGCGGAGATCGCCGGATTCTCGGCCTGCACGCGATCGGCATGGGTGCCGACGAATTGCTTCAGGGCTTTGCCGTCGCGCTCCGCCTCGGCGCCACGAAGCGCGATTTCGACGACACGGTCGCGATCCATCCGACGAGCGCCGAAGAACTGGTGACGCTTTCCGGGTGAACATCCGTCCCTATCTCGAATGGAGGCCCGCGATCGGGCGAAACGCCTGGATCGATCCGGCGGCAACGGTTATCGGCCGCGTCACGATCGGAGAGGATTCCTCGATCTGGCCGGGTGCAGTGCTCCGTGGCGACGTCAATTCGATCGCGATCGGCGCGCGCACGAACATCCAGGACGGCAGCGTCCTGCATGTCGCGAGCGCGCGGCTGGCCGGCGACGACGGCATTCCGCTCGTGATCGGCGACGACTGCACGGTCGGGCACGGCGTGATCCTGCATGCCTGCACGATCGGCAACCGCTGCCTGATCGGCGTGGGCGCGGCCGTCATGGACGGGGCGGTAATCGGCGACGAGACGATCGTCGGCGCAGGCGCGCTCGTGCTGGCGGGGAAAATTCTGCCGCCGCGCACGCTTTGGGTCGGAAGTCCGGCGCGGCAACAGCGCGCGCTCGATGCGAAAGAGATCGCGTATCTCGCGGAATCTGCCGCGCACTATGTCGAGTTGAAAAACGACTACCTGCGACGGCCGCCTGACTAAACCCGATCGAGAGCGGTCATCACCGATTTTGTCGCCGGGCGCACGCCGTGCCAGAGGAGATAGGACTCGGCCGCCTGCTCGACCAGCATGCCCCAGCCCTTGTGCGCGCGCGTGGAACCGCGCTCCCTGGCCCAGCGCATAAAGGCCGTTTCGCCGCGACCGTAGGCCATGTCGTAACAGACGGTGTCACGCCCGATCGCGCGCGGCGGCAGTTCCGGCGTTTCGCCGGCGAGACTCGCAGCGGTCGCGTTGATCACGATGTCCCAGGGTCGGTCGCCGACTTCGGAAAATCCCGAGGCGGAGACCTCGCCGAGGTCGGAGAATTCTTCGCTGATCCGCCGGGCTCGTTCCGGTGTCCGGTTCGCGATGCGGACCTCGCGCGGTTCCTGCTCGAGAAGTGGCGCGAGCACGCCCCGCGTCGCGCCGCCCGCGCCGAGAATGAGGAGTCGCACACCCGCGAGCGTCACGCCGAGATTTCGCGTCAGGTCGGCAACGAGGCCGGCGCCATCGGTATTGTCGCCGTAGAGCTCGGTCGCGCTCCGGCGCACGATCGTGTTGACCGCGCGCGCGCGTTCAGCGCGGGCCGAGAGGTCGTTGACGATCTCGGCGGCAGCGGGCTTGTGCGGCAGCGTGACATTCGCGCCGCCGCCGCCCTCGACGAAGAAATTGATCACCGCGTGGCGGAATCGGTCGGGCTGCACGTCCTGGAGCTTGTAGTCCACGACGTGGTCGAACTGGCGCGCGAACATGCCGTGGATGAACGGCGACCAGCTGTGGCTCACGGGATGGCCGAACAGCGCAAATCGGCCGGGGCCGTTATGAACCGTCACTGGGTCTTCTCTCCCTGCAGCCAGGCCGCCACGCGTCCCGCATAGTAGCTCAGGATGGCGTCCGCGCCCGCGCGCTTGATGCAGAGCAGGCTCTCGAGCACCGTTTTCTTCTCGTCGATCCAGCCATTGCCCGCCGCGGCCGCGATCATCGCGTACTCGCCGCTCACCTGATAGACGAAGGTCGGAACGCCAAATTGGTCCTTCACGCGGCGCACGATGTCGAGATAGGGCAGCCCGGGCTTGATCATCACGATGTCGGCGCCTTCCTCGATATCGAGTGCGACTTCGCGAATCGCCTCGTCGCTGTTTGCCGGGTCCATCTGGTAGCTCGCCTTGTCAGCCTTGCCAAGCGAAGTCGCGGAACCGACGGCGTCACGGAACGGTCCGTAGAAAACCGAGGCGTACTTCGCCGAATAGGCAAGAATGCGGGTGTCATGACGGCCATCCTGCTCGAGCGCCGCGCGGATCGCGCCGATCCGCCCGTCCATCATGTCCGACGGCGCGACCACGTCCGCGCCCGCCGCCGCCTGCGATCGCGCCTGGCGCACGAGCGCCTCGACGGTCGCGTCATTCAGCACATGGCCCGCCGCGTCGATGACGCCGTCCTGGCCGTGGGTCGTGAACGGATCGAGCGCAACGTCGGTGATGACGCCGAGTTCCGGCACCGCGCGCTTCAGCGCACGCACCGCGCGTTGCGCGAGCCCTTCCGGGTTCCAGGCTTCGCGCCCGTCGTCGGTCTTGACCGACGGATCCGGCACCGGGAACAGCGCGACCGCCGGGATGCCGAGCTGGTACAGGGTTTTCGCTTCCGCGACAAGGAAATCGATGGAAATCCGCTCGATGCCCGGCATCGAGGCAACCGGCTCGCGCCGGCCGCTGCCCTCGATCACGAACAGCGGCTGGATCAGGTCGTCCGGCGTGAGCTTTGTTTCCCGCGCGAGGCGGCGCGAGAATACGTCGCGGCGCATGCGCCGCAGGCGGGTACCCGGATAACTTCCTGTGGCACGATGCCCCATCTGCAATAACCTGAGACTATGGCCGGTCTTTATACATGAACCGTGCGGACGGAGAAACGGACCGTCGTCGGCGATTCGGGACCTTGTGCGAGGGTCTCCGCCCGGATCTGCTGCGATTCGCGTTCTGGCTCGGCCGGGACCGGGGGCTCGCGGATGACGTGGTCCAGGAGGCGATGTTGCGGGCCTGGAAGGCATTCGACTCGTTGACCGACGAGAGCAAGGCGAAAGCCTGGATGCTCACGATCGTGAGGCGCGAGTTCGCACGGACTTTCGGGCGCAAGCGGCACCCGACCACCGATCTCGATGCGCTGGTCGCGGCAGAGACCGACGTGCTCGCCGCCCCGGAGGACGAACGGCTCGCGGAGATGCGCGCCGCCATTTTCCGGCTCGAGGACGATTACCGCGAGCCGCTGTTGCTGCAGGTGATGA
This sequence comes from Gammaproteobacteria bacterium, assembly GCA_031364365.1. Lineage (GTDB taxonomy): Bacteria > Pseudomonadota > Gammaproteobacteria > Steroidobacterales > Steroidobacteraceae > SCUD01. The sequence goes on from JANLWE010000195.1 coordinate 34,529, forward strand.
TGGGCTACTCGACGCGCGAAATTGCGGAGATGATGGGCATGCAGCAGGGCGCGGTGCTGACGCGGCTATTCCGCGCGCGCGCGCGGCTGCGCCAGCAGCTCGGACTGTCCGCGGAGGCGGAGTCATGATGAACTGCCTCGATTTCCGTCGCCGCGTGGGTGCGGAGCCGTTCGCGACCGACGAGGAGGTCGCCGCGCACCGCAGCGACTGCGGGCCTTGCGCGCGCCATCAGGACGAATTGCAGGCGATGGACGGGCTCATCGCCCGCGCGCTCGCCGTCGAGGCGGCGCGCATCGGCAAGGCGAATCCGGCCGAATCGTTCCCGCTGCCCGCGTCCGCAAAGCGGCGCCTGTTCGCGATTGCGGCGAGCCTTATCGTCGGCCTGTCGGTTGGGCTCGTGCTGCTCGTCTCCGTGCCGCGGACTTCGGTCGCGCGCGAGGTGATGGGGCACATCCTGCACGAACCCGGCACGATGGCGACAACGACGCCGCTCGCGCCCGGCGAACTCGCAGGGGTGCTGGACCCCGACGGCACGCGCCTGCGGTCGGGCATCGGCGACGTGACCTTCGCGGCGCGCTGCCTGTTCGACGGACATGTGGTGCCGCATCTCGTCGTGCGCACGTCCGCAGGGCCGGTGACCGTTTTGATGCTCCGGCACCGCACGATTGGAAAGCCGATCCGGATCGCGGAGCAGGGATACAACGGCGTCGTACTTCCGGCGCCGCGCGGCAGCATCGCGATCGTGGGTCAGGGCATCGCGAATCCGGACGTCATCGCGCAGCAAGTGTTTGACGCGGTGGACTGGGGTGGCTGAGCCCCGCGACTCTCTTAATCCTCTGCGAGGAGCGCGACGCGCGTGCGGCCTGCACCGCCTTCAGCGAGCAGGCTGTGCAGATAGGGTATTGCCTGCCGCAGGTCCTGGTCGAACTGCCAGGGCGGATTGATCGTCACCAGGCCCGAGCCGTTCAGCCCCGCCCGCGAATCGTCGGGATGAATGCAGAGCTCCGCGACCAGCAATCGCTTGACCCCCGCATTGCGCAGCCGGCGATGCAGGCGCGCCGCGACGACGCCCTGCTTGATCGGGTACCAGGCCATCAACACGCCTTGCGGCCAGCGTGACGTTGCCGCGACGAGCGCGTCGGCGACCTGCGCGAGATCCTGCTCCTGCTCTTCATACGGCGGGTCGATCAGTGCGAGACCGCGTTTTTCCGACGGCGGCAGCAGGGCGCCGAGCGCCTCGAAGCCGTCGCGGCAGTGCACGCCGATGCGCGCATCGCGGCGGAATTCATGACGAAGCGCATCGGCCTCCGCGGGCGCGAGCTCGCAGTACGCGGCGCGATCCTGCGCCCGCAGCAGCGTGGCCGTGATGAAGGGCGATCCCGGATAGGTCTCGATCGCCGTCTCGCCCGCATTCAAGCTTCGCACGATCTCGAGAAAGCGCGCGATCGCGGGCGAGACGGCGGCGGGTGTCGCGGACGCCAGCCGGTGAATGCCGCGGCCCGCCTCGGAGGCGCCGCCTATCTCGTAGAGGCCGCGGCCCGCATGCGTGTCGAGGACGAAGAGCGGCCGTTCTTTCTCGGTGAGCCGCAACAACACGGCCGTGAGCGCGACGTGTTTCATCACGTCGGCGAAATTCCCGGCGTGGAAGGCGTGGCGGTACTTCACGCCTCGTCGAGCCAGTCGCGCGGGCGCAGGTAGTCGCGGTACAGCATTTCTTCCGCCGAGCCCGGCTCGGGTGACCAGCCGTACTCCCAGCGCGCGAGCGGCGGCAGCGACATCAGGATCGATTCGGTGCGCCCGCCGGTCTGCAGGCCGAAGAGCGTTCCACGGTCGTGGATCAGGTTGAACTCGACGTAGCGGCCGCGCCGCAGGAGCTGGAAACTGCGCTCGCACTCGCCGTAGGCCGTCGCGCGGCGGCGCGCGGCGATCGGGAGCCAGGCGTCCGAAAACGCCGCGCCGACCCGGCGCGCGAATGCGAAGCAGCTTTCGAAATCGGGTTGATTGAGATCGTCGAAGAAAAGTCCGCCAACGCCGCGCGTCTCCTTGCGATGCGGCAGGAAGAAATAACGGTCGCACCACGCCTTGTATTTCGCGTAATCGCCGGGAGCCCCGCCTGAGCAGGCATCGCGTGCCGTGCGGTGCCAGTGCAGCACGTCTTCGTGTATCGGATAGTAAGGCGTCAGGTCAAAGCCGCCACCGAACCACCAGGCGGGCTTGGCGCCTGCAGGCTCGGCGATGAAGAAGCGCAGATTCAGGTGAGTGGTCGGCACGTGCGGATTACGCGGATGCAGCACCAGCGAGACGCCCATCGCTGAAAACGGCGCGCCCGCGAGCGTGGGCCGGTCATGCGTCGCGGAGGCGGGGAGGGCATCGCCCGTTACTTCGGAGAAGTTGATGCCGCCCTGTTCGATCAGCGCGCCATCTTTCAGGACACGTGATTCACCGCCACCGCCGCCCGGCCGCTGCCAGCAATCACGACCGAAGCGCCCGCCGTCGATGCGCTCGATCGACTGCACGAGTTCTTCCTGCAGTCCGGCAAGCCAAGCGCGTACGGCGACACGATCGGTCACGGGTCACTCCCCGGCGGCGCGATCCCCCGGCGCGGCCTTGCGCGCCGCGGATTTCTTCTTCGCGGCTTTTGGTTTCGGTGTCTCGGCGGCTTCGGGGGCCTTGGGCGCCTTTGGTGCTTTCGGTGCTTTCGGGGCTTTCGTCGCCTTCGGTGTCTTCGCCGCGGCGGTCTTCGCGGCATCCGCCGCGGGTGCTGCGGCTTTCGTGCGGCGGCCAAAGCGCCCCTTGCGCTCGGGCGCGGCTGCCAACAATGCCTGGCATTCCTCGAGCGTGAGCGAGGCCGGCTCGCGATCTTTCGGCGCCTTGGCATTCCGCTTGCGATCCGTGACATACGGGCCGTAGCGGCCCTTCAGCACCTGGATGCCGTGATCGGGGAAATCCTGGATCGTGCGCTCGCGATCCGCCGCAAGTTTTGCCTCGACGATTTCAATCGCACGCGGAAGCGTGAGCGCGAACGGATCGTCTTCCTTGATAGACGCATACTTCTGCCCAAACTTCACGTAGGGCCCGTACTGGCCGCGGCCGACGCTGATCGGTGTGCCGTCCTGCGCCTGTCCGAGATCGCGCGGCAGCGACAGCAGCATGAGCGCGACGTCCTGCGTGACGTCGTCCATGCGCTGGCCGGGCAGCAGGCTCGCGAATCGCGGCTTGTCCGGATCGTCACGCGTGCCCTGCTGCACGAACGGCCCGTATGCGCCCATGCGGACCGTGATCGGCTTGCCGGAAACCGGATCCCGGCCGACCTCGCGCGATTCGGCGACTTGCTCGCGGCTGACGGACTTGGTGATGTGCTGCACGAGCTCGGTGAATGGCGTCCAGAAACGCGCGAGCTCGAGATGCCATTCCTTCTCACCATTCGAGATCTCGTCGAGCACGTCTTCCATCGCCGCGGTGAATCCGTAATCGACGTAGTCGCCGAGATACTTGACGAGAAAGCGGCTGACGATCTTGCCGATGTCGGTCGGGATGAAGGCGCGGCCGCTCATCTCGACGTAGCGGCGGTAGCGTAGCGTCTCGATGATCGAGGCGTAGGTCGAGGGCCGGCCGATGCCATGGCTTTCGAGCGACTTGACCAGGCTCGCCTCCGTATAGCGCGGCGGCGGCTGCGTGAAATGCTGCTCGGGGCGGAGCGCATCGAGCGTCACGCGCTCGCCCGGCTCGAGCGCGGGCAGGCGCTGCTCGTCCTCGCTCTCGACGTCGGTCTCGTCCTCGTCGTGGTCCTCGTGATAGGCGGCGAGGAAACCCGGTTCGAGCAGTGTCTGGCCGTTGGCGCGGAGCACGTGGCGGTCGCGGCCCTGGCTGCCGGCCGGGCCCGCGACGAGATCGACCGCGATCGTGTCGAACACCGCAGGGGCCATCTGGCAGGCGATCGCGCGCTTCCACACGAGCGCATAAAGCCGGCGCTGGTCTTCCTCTTGCAGGTCGTGCTCGGCTTTCTGCGGCGTCTCGGCGGCGACGGTCGGGCGGATCGCCTCGTGTGCTTCCTGCGCGTTTTTCGCCTTGGTCTTGTATTCGTTGACGCCGTCGGAGAGCGCCTTATCGCCGAAGTTCGACTTGATCGTCTCGCGGATCTCGCGCACGGCTTCCGCGGAGAGCGAGACCGAATCGGTGCGCATGTAGGTGATGTGGCCGGACTCGTACAGTCTTTGCGCGGTCTGCATCGTGCGCCGCGCGGTGAAGCCGAGCTTGCGCGCAGCCTCCTGCTGCAACGTCGAGGTGGTGAACGGCGGCGGGGGATTGCGCCGCTTCGGTCGGCGCTCGACGCTCTCGACCGTCAGGATGCCGTTCGCGGCCGCGAGGATCGTGCGCTCGACTTCGCGCGCATCGCCCTCGTTCGTGATGCTGAAGCGCGCCTTCTGCGTGTCCGCCTCGACCTTCTCGCCGCGGTACTCGGTAAGCCGCGCCGGGAAGCGCGAGGCTTCCTTCGAAGCGTCGGCCTCGACGGTCCAGTATTCCTGGCGGACGAAACGCGAGATCTCGGCCTCGCGCTCGCAGATGAGGCGCAGCGCGACGCTCTGCACGCGACCGGCGGAAAGGCCCGGCTTGATCTTCTTCCAGAGCAACGGCGAGAGATTGAAGCCGACCAGATAGTCGAGCGCGCGGCGTGCCTTGTAGGCGTTCACCAGATTCTCGTTCACGCCGCTCTCGGCCTGCGCGACCGCGTCGCGCACTGCGTTTTTTGTGATCTCGTAGAAGCGTACCCGGCGGAGATCCTTGCCCTCGAGCAACCCGTGCTCGCGCAGGATTTCGGAAAGATGCCAGGAGATTGCCACGCCTTCGCGGTCCGGGTCGGTCGCGAGGTAGAGGGCGTCCGCCTTCTTCATCGCGCGCTGGATCGCCTCGAGCTTCGGCCGGCTCTTCTCGATCAGCTGGTATTTCATCTCGAAATCGCGGTCGGGATTCACCGCGCCTTCCTTCTCGACGAGGTCGCGGACGTGGCCGTAAGAGGCGAGGACCTCAAAGTCGGCGCCGAGGTACTTCTTGATCGTTTTCGCCTTGGCCGGCGATTCGACGATGACGAGATTTGAGCTCATGTGTTCAGATTCAAATTAGGGATCCAGAGACGCCAAAGCCGCGGACCCGGCCGCGGCTCTCTGGCCGAAGCGGGATCCGGGCGTTCAGTGCATCGCGTCCCGACGCTCGTCGAACACCAGGTCCTCCATGCGCTGATAGGCGTTTTCCTGGCCCGGCTGGCTGAAAAGCACCATCAGCACCACCCATTTCAACTGCTCGATGTCGATGTCGTCGGCCTCGAGCGCGAGCAGGCGGTCGATCACGACCTCGCGCTGCGCCGCGGACAGGATGCCGAGATTCTCGAGATGCAGAAGGTAGCCGCGGACGTCCGTGTCGAGCCGGATCTGCTCCGAGCCACTGAACACGCGGACCGCCCTTGCGGTGCCTTCGGCGAGTGCGCGGTCGGGGTCGGTCGCGAGGCTCTCGAGCCACACCAGCGCCCGCTCGATGTCGGCCTCCGGATAGCCGGCCTGCTCGAGCTCGACCTTGAGCGCGTCGCGATCCGGTGAGGAGTCATCCTCGGCTTCCAGGAAGTTCTCGAACAGGTGTATCAGGATGTCGAGCACGCTGTCCTTCATCTGGCCTGCCTCGGTGAAGTACGACTGTAACGCCCGCCGGCCAGCGACTCGACTCGACCTTCGAGTTCGAGCAATTGCAGTTTCGAGATGACGGATTGAGCGGCCAATCCGGTTCGTTCCACCAGTCTGTCGAGATGCGCCGGCTCGAAACCGAGCGCATTCAACAGCATTTCCGCGTCGCTGTCCAACACGCCGTTCGGGTTTTCCGCGACATTACTCATCTCGACTGCGGGTTTTGCGCATCCCGCGAGGCCGGAAAGCCCGAGCGCCGCAAGCACATCGTCAACCGTTTCGACGAGCGCCGCACCGTCCTTGATGAGGCGATGACAGCCGCGCGCGAGTGGATTATGTATGGAGCCCGGAACCGCCATGACCTCGCGTCCCTGCTCGCCGGCGAGGCGTGCGGTGATGAGCGAACCCGAGCGTGCGGCCGCTTCGATCACGAGCACGCCGCGCGCGAGGCCGGAGATGAGCCGGTTGCGGCGCGGGAAGTTGTACGCCTGCGGCGGCGTGCCGGTCGGGAACTCGCTGACGAGCGCCCCCGCCGCCGCGATCCGTCCGGCAAGCTCGTGGTGTTCTGCCGGATAGACGCGGTCGAGGCCGGTGCCGCAGACCGCGATCGTGACGCCAGCGGCCGCGAGTGCGCCACGGTGCGCGGCGGCATCGATTCCGACCGCAAGACCGCTCGTGATCGCGAAACCGTGGGCGGCGAGGCGAGCTGCGAATTCAAAGGCGGTCTCGCGCCCTGCGGCGGTCGCCGCCCGGCTTCCGACGATTGCGACCTGCGGCCGCGAGAGCAGGGCGGGGTCGCCCTCGACGAAGAGCGCCGGCGGGCAACCGGGGACGGCGGCGAGCTGCGCCGGATAGCGTGGATCGTCGACGGCGACGAGCGCGCGGCCGGGCCCTGCGAGCCAGCGCAGGTCGCGTTCGATGCCCGCCGGGTCGCGCTCGCCGGGGTCGCGCAGGCGTTCGAGCCAGGCGGCGGGATCATCCGGGCGGGCCGCGGAGGTCACCCGGCGATTTTCGGCACCGGCCAGCCTGACCGTTACCCTGATTGCCTGCGTCAACTGCACATTTTGAAGGGGACGTTCACCTTCAAAAAGGGAACGCCTTGTTCGTCCGGCCTTTGAAGGTGAACGTCCCCTTCAAATGAAAAGCTCAGGAAGCGGGAGACCGAGTGGGCGTGCGCACGAAATCTCCGACGCGGATCTCGCGCTCCACCCGGAGCGTGATTCCGTAGCTCATCCGGTCGTAGGTCTTGAACACCATGAAGAGTCCGGTGCGTTCAGCCGGAGTTTCCATCTTGCGGCTGGCCGCATGTTTGGTCGTGTCGCGCACTTCTTCGCCGGCCTGCCAGATCGCGAGCACGTGGCCAGGTTCGAGGCCGTCGCGCGCGCCGCGATTGATGATGATGACGTCGTAATCCGAGAAGACCGTGCGATCGTCAATGACCGACATGATCGAGCCATCGATCTTCGAACTGGGCGGCCGTGGAATGAAATCCGCCTTCGCCTCGTGCGTGGGCGGCAACAGGATGTCGCCATCGAGCGTTTCGCGCGCGGAATCGACCATACGCAGGGTCGACGGGTCGCCGAGCCGCTTGAGGTCGGCTTCGCCGGTGAATACGCCCTGGTAGCCCAGCACGTCGCCGTCGTCGGGATCCTTCAGCTCGTCGCCGACGTGGTAAATGCTGAAGCGGCTGCCGAGCGGCGCAGCCTCGAGCCGGCGGACATAGATGTCGTTCCCGACCGAGGAAATGAGGCGGTGGTCGCGGCCATGGGCCACGTACGGCGCGCCCTCGACCTGTTCGGCCGACAGCACGTCAAGCCGCGACATGAATGCCGCGACGCGCTCGTATGGGATGGCATAGATGGCTTCGGACAACGGATTCTCGCGCACCCGCGGCGACAGGCGCGTGGCGCCGCCGCTCGCGACCGAGACGCGTGGCCGGCCGTCGACCCAGGTGAGCGCGAGCTCGTCGCCCGGATAGATCAGGTGCGGGTTTGCGACCTGCGGATTGACGTGCCAGATCTCCGGCCAGTACCAGGGATCCGTCAGAAACTTCGCCGAGATGTCCCAGAGCGTGTCGCCGGGCTGCACGATGTAGCGATCGGGCGCGTCAGGCGCCATCGGGATGACGCCGCGGTCGATGCCCTGATCCTGGCCCGCTGCGACACCGGCCGGAGCAGCTATCGCGATCGCAAGCGTCGCAATGGCCGCCGCCGTCATCGCGCGGAGGGGGTGGCGAGAACCTGTTTTCAAGGACGATGCCATGCGAGATGCTCCCTTACTGCCGGGTCGGCCGTAGAATCGTATAATTCACGGCATCCGGATACCGACGTAAGTCCATGCTTCGACGAACTTTAACAGCATTCACCGGTCAGATACACGCGCCCAACAGCCCGCTCCCATGACGCGCCTCACAATACTGGAGTATCCGGACCCCCGGTTACGGACCCGGGCCGTCCCGGTCGATGCCGTGGATGGCCGATTGCGTGACCTGATAGACGACATGCTCGAGACCATGTATGCGGCCAAGGGCATCGGCCTGGCCGCCACCCAGGTCGACGTGCACCGGCGCCTCCTCGTGGCGGATGTCTCCGAGGCCCACGACGAGCCGCGTGTCTTCATCAATCCGGAGATCCTCTCCCGCGACGGCACCGAGACCTCGCAGGAGGGCTGCCTGTCGGTGCCCGGCTACTACGATGACATCGAACGGGCGGCGCGCGTCCGGGTGCGGGCGCTGGACCGGGACGGCAAGACCTTCGAATCGGACCTCGAGGGGCTCCTCGCGGTCTGCCTGCAGCACGAGATCGATCACCTCGACGGCAAGCTGTTCGTCGATTACCTGTCGGAGATGAAGCGCCAGCGCGTGCGCAAGAAAATCGAGAAGGACCGGAAGCTGCGCGCGGAAGAACGGGCGCGGGAGCCTTCGCGCGCACCGGCGATCTGACCGGAATCGCCGCCATGGACCGGAGCCTGGCGGTCGTCTTCGCCGGAACACCCGACTTTGCATTGCCCTCGCTCGATGCCATCGCGTCATCGCATCATCGTCTCGTTGCCGTCTGCACGCAGCCCGATCGCCGCAGCGGGCGCGGCCAGCGCCTCGCCGCGAGTCCGGTCAAGGAGCGCGCGCTCGCGCTCGGCCTGCCCGTCCTGCAACCTTCGTCGCTGCGCGAGGCAAGCGTTCACGACGCGATTTCCGCATTCGCGCCGGACGTCATGGTCGTCGTCGCCTACGGACTCCTGCTGCCGCAGGCCATCCTCGATCTTCCGCGTCTCGGCTGCCTGAACGTGCATGCATCGCTGCTGCCGCGCTGGCGCGGCGCCGCCCCAATCGCGCGCGCGATCCTGGCGGGGGACGAGACAACCGGCGTGTGCATCATGCGCATGGAAGCGGGGCTCGACGCCGGGCCGGTGATGCTCTGCCGCGAGACCGCGATCGGTGCGCGCGAAACTGCAGGCGAACTCGAGTCGCGGCTCGCGGAGACGGGCGGCGCGGCGATCATCGAGGCACTCGATGCGCTGGCCGCGGGCCGCGCGTCTTTTGAGCCGCAGGATTCCTCGCAGGCGACCACTGCGGCGAAACTCGTCAAATCCGAGGCGCGTCTCGACTGGCGGGACTCCGCGCTCCTGCTCGAACGCCGCATTCGCGCGCTGAACCCGCGACCCGTCGCCGAGACGACGCTCGACGGCGCGCAGCTTCGCATCTACGAGGCAGAGGTCGTCGCTGCGCCGGCGGGGGACATTCCGGGCACGATCCTCGGCGCAGACGCGAAAGGCATCGTCGTCATGACCGGCGACCAGGCACTCGCGCTTCGCCGCGTGCAGTTGCCGGGCCGGCGCGCGGTGACGGCATCCGAACTCGCCAACTCGCGACTACTCGCAGGCCGGGTACTCACCTGAGCACGCGTGGCGGAGCGGAGATCCGCGCCGCGGCGGCAAGGTGCGTTGGCGCCGTCGTGAACCGTGGACGCCGCCTCGAAGATGCGATCGCCGCGGTCACGCAGGACGGCGTGCCGCGGCCGGCCACGCAATCGATCGCCTTCGGCACCGTGCGCTGGTACTTCGAGCTCGACGGCTGTCTCTCACTCCTGCTCGACCGCCCCGAGTCGCCGCTCGATCCGGAAATCCGCGCCCTGATCCTGGTCGGCCTCTATCAACTGCTGCACGGCGAGACGCCCGAGCACGCTGCCGTCTCCGAAACGGTCGAGGCGGCGCGCGCCCTCGGCCGCCCGCGGACTGCGGGTCTCGTCAATGCGTTGCTGCGGCGTTTTCAGCGCGAGCGCGAGGCCATCGTCCGGAATGCGCACCGGCAGCCGGTCGCGCGCCACGCCCACCCGGCCTGGATGCTCGAAGCCTTCGAACGCGAATGGCCGCGGCAGTGGGAAACGATCGCCGCCGCCGGCAACTGCGAGCCGCCGATGTGGCTGCGCGTGAACGAAAGGCGCGTCACGCGCGACGACTATCGCGCGAAGCTCGCGTCGGCAGGACTCGCGGCCGAGCCCTGCGACTTCGCGCCGCAGGCGCTCCGACTCGCCGAGCCCACCGATGTCGCATCGCTGCCGGGTTTTGGCGACGGCGAGGTCTCGGTGCAGGATGCCGCCGCGCAGCTCGCTCCATTCTTCCTGGCGGCCGCGCCTGGCATGCGGGTGCTCGATGCCTGCGCGGCACCGGGCGGAAAAGCCTGTCATCAGCTCGAATTGACGCCGGGACTCGCGCAACTCGTTGCGCTCGACATCGATGGCGAGCGCGCAAGACGCATCGCCTCGAATCTCGCAAGACTCGGTCTCGAGGCGCAGGTCGTCATCGGCAATGCTGGGAGTCCGGCCGCCTGGTGGGACGGGCGCCGGTTTGACCGCATTCTGCTCGACGTGCCCTGTTCCGGGACGGGCGTGATTCGCCGCCACCCGGACATCAAATTGCTGCGTCGTCCTGACGACATTCCGCGCTTCGCGGCGCAGCAGACGGCTCTCCTGCGTTCTTGCTTCGCGCTGCTCACACCTGGCGGGCGGCTTGTCTACTCAAGCTGTTCGGTATTGAGGGCCGAGAACGTGGCGGTCGTCGGTGCATTCCTCGACGAGACGGCCGCGGCGGCCGACGTGACCGAATCTGCTAGGCTTTTGCTGCCAGGCAGACTGCCGTGGCAGGTTGCGGGGCCGGGCTGCGCGCTTCCAAGCGGCGCAGCCGACGCCGACGGCTTCTACTACGCCTGCCTCGAGAAGCGGGCCTGAGGAACCGGCGTGCATTCGATGCGGGGACGACGTGGCTGGCTCATTCTCTGCGTTGCGCTCATGGGCGCGACTGCGGGCGTGGCCGCGCGCGCGCAGGACGCTGGCCGCTTCGAGGTCCGCAATGCCTACGTGGAGCTCGTGAACGACGCGTGGCTCCTGGACGTGCAGCTCGATCTCGCGCTCGCGGACGCCGCGCAGCAGGCCTTCGAGGAAGGCGTGCCGCTCATGCTGGAACTCGAAGTCGAAGGGAACCTGGAGCGGCGCCTCCTTCCCGATGACACTGTCGTTTCGCTGACCCGCAAGTGGCAGATTGCGCATGACGCGATCTCCGAGCGCTTCGTCGTGACTGACGTCAGCAGCGGCGAACATGTGAGCCACGCCACTCAGGCCGAAGCGCTCGAGGCGCTCGCGCGGATCAGCGGAATCGAGGTCGCGGACATCGCGACGCTGCCGGCCGACGGCCGCTTTGATATGCGGGTGCGTGCGACGGTCGAGATCGGGGAGCTGCCGGCGGCAGTCAAGATGCTGCTCTTCTGGAAAAACTGGTCGCGCAGCACCGAGTGGTACGCCTGGAAGGTGCGGCCATGATCCGGCGCTGGCTCCCAATCGCGATTGGCGCCGGCATCGTCGTCTGGATCGCGGCGCTCGTGTTGCTCGCGATCACGGCCGAAGGCTCGCAGCGCTACGGCGAGCAGTACGCCTGGATACTGCTGATCAATATCGCGGGCGTCGTCGCGCTCCTCATCCTGATCGGTCGCCAACTGGCAGACTTCATCCGCGACTGGCGCCGCCACGTCCCGGGTTCGCGGCTGCGCGGCCGTACGCTCCTGATGTTCGGCGGGCTCGCGATCGCGCCGCTCCTGCTCGTGTTCGCGTTCTCTGTGACCTTCCTGACGCGCGGCATTGACAGCTGGTTCCACGCCGAAGTCCGGCAGGGGCTTTCCGACGCGCTCGGGCTGTCGCGCGCGGCGCTCGACCTTCGCATGCGGGAATACCTCGAGCGCACCGAACGCATCTCCGGGCGCCTGTCGGGTCTCACGGGCGGCGAGCTCTATCGGGCGCTGGACGAGGAACTCCGTCAGTCGGGCGCCGACGAGTTGATCGTGACGAGCGCGGGCGGCCAGCCTGAAGGCTACAGCCGTGCCGGAATGCAGCACGAGTTACCCGCCGTGCCACCGGAGGAATTGCTGCTCCAGCTGCGGCTGGGGCGGCCGAATGTGAGCCTGGAGACGGCACAGGGCGGCGGTTACCAGGTCCGCGCGGCGACGCAGATCCGCCAGGTGCCGGGCCTGCATTCAAGCCGCCTGCTGATCGCAACGTTTCCGGTGCCGCAACGGCTTTCCGATCTCGCGGGATCCGTGCAGCAGGCCTACCAGCAGTACGGGCGGCTGATCTTCCTGCGCGAGCCGCTGAAGGCCTCATTCGTGCTGACATTGTCTCTCGTGCTCCTGATGGCGTTGCTCGCGGCGATCTACGGCGCCCTGTACTTCTCCGAACGCCTCGTGCGCCCGGTGCAGGACCTGATCGCAGGCACGCGCGCGGTCGCCAAGGGCGATTTCGACACGCGCCTCTCGCGTCCTTCGCACGACGAGATCGGATACCTGGTCACCTCGTTCAACGACATGACGAAGAAGCTCGCGCGTGCCCGCGAAGACACCGAACGGAGCCGCGCCACGGTCGAGGCTGAGCGCGCGGCGCTCGCTGTGATCCTCGCGCGCCTCACGAGCGGCGTGATCTCGCTCGAGCCTGATCTGCGCGTGCGCGTGGCGAATCAGGCTGCCGGCAGCATCCTCGGCGTCGATTTCACGGGCGCGGCTGGCCGGCCGCTTGCGGAACTCGCCGCCGGGCAGCCGCTCCTCGCAGAAATTCACGCAGTGCTGCAGAAGCACGTGGCCGCGGGCGAAACCGAGTGGCGCGAGCAGGTAACGCTTCGAACCGAGACCGGCCGGCGCGAACTGGTCTGCGCCTCGACCGCGCTTCCCGGCGATGCCGGCGCCCAGGGCCTCGTGCTCGTATTCGACGAGGTCACGCAGCTCCTGCAGGCGCAGCGCCAGGCGGCCTGGGGTGAGGTCGCGCGCCGGCTCGCGCACGAGATCCGGAATCCCCTGACGCCGATCCAGCTCTCGGCCGAACGCATGCGGCTGAAGCTCATGCGCAGTCTCGGCTCCGCCGACGCGGAGTTGCTCGATCGCGGCACGCACACGATCGTCCAGCAGGTCGAGGCGATGAAGCAGATGGTCGCGGCCTTCTCGGAATATGCGAAGGCACCGGAGTTGCACATCAGCGAGTTCGACCTCGCCGCGCTCATTCGCCAGGTCTCCGACCTCTATCACGCCCAGGACCCGCGGGTTGCCTTCGGGCTCTCGCTCGATCCACGCGCGAGCGCGTTCGAGGCCGACCCCGGCCGCATCCGCCAGCTCCTGAACAACCTGCTGACGAACTCGCTCGAAGCGCTCGACGGACGGCCGAATCCTGTCATCATGATCGAGACGCAGCGCGCGGGCGACGAGATCGCCCTGACCGTCGTCGACAATGGGCCGGGGTTCCAGAGCGGCCTGCTGGAGCAGGCCTTTGACCCTTACGTGACCTCGAAGCCGAAAGGCACCGGGCTCGGTCTTGCCATCGTGCGCCGGATAGTCGAGGAGCACGGCGGCCAGGTCGAAGTGGACAACGCGCCCCAGGGCGGCGCACGCATACGCATCACGATTCCGGCGACTTCGCGTGAGGCACGCCGGGCCGAGGCGAGGAGAGAGAAAGCATGAGTTCGCCGAGAATTCTCGTCGTCGACGACGAGGCTGATATTCGCGGGTTGCTCTCCGAGATCCTCGCTGAGGAAGGCTATGAGGTCGAGGTCGCAGCCGACGCCGCGTCCGCGCGCCGCGCCGTCGCGCGCCAGGAGCCCGATCTGGTGTTGCTCGACATCTGGATGCCGGACATGGACGGCATCACGCTGCTTCGCGAATGGTCGGAGAAGCAGTCGTTGCATTGCCCGGTCGTGATGCTCTCGGGCCACGGCACGGTCGAGACCGCGGTCGAGGCGACGCGGCTCGGCGCCTTCGATTTCGTCGAGAAGCCGCTCTCGATCGCGAAGCTGCTGCGCACGGCAGAGCGCGCGCTCGAGGCCGGCAAGCGCCACCGGCAGGCGCAGCGCACGCTGATCCCGCCGCTCGTCGCCCCAGTCGGCAAGAGCCGGTTGATGCAGAAACTGCGCGAACAGGTGCAGCAGGTCGCCGCGCACGACGCTTCTGTCCTCTTTGTCGGCGAGTCGGGCACGGGGCGCGAGGCCTTCGCGCGCTACATGCATTCGCTGGGTTCCCGGGCCACGGGCCCGTTCGTCGCGGTCACCTGCGCGAGTCTCGAGGACGCGACTGCCGCTGCGCGCCTGCGCGGCTCGTCCGCCGGCGGCAAGACCGAGGCCGGTTTCTACGAGCAGGCCCGTGGCGGGACATTCTTCCTGGGCGGAATCGAGGATCTGTCCGCGACCGTCCAGCGGCTCCTGCTCGCGGATCTCGAACAGCGTGGCTGGCAGCGCGAGGGTGCGGGTCCAGTCCTGCCCTTCGAAGCTCGCTTCGTCACGGCGGCCTCGCCTGGCCACGACGGGCCGGCGAGCGGGATTCGCCGCGACCTGCTCGCGCACCTCGAAGTCATCTCGATCCGCATTCCGCCGCTTCGGGAGTATGCCGAGGACGTGCCGGATCTACTCCGTCACTACGTGGACCGCCTCGTGGACGAGGAGGGCATGCCGTTCCGGAAATTTTCCGTCGCCGCGCAGAATCGGCTCCGCAACTACCCATGGCCGGGCAACGTGCGCGAGCTCCGCAACCTCGTGCAGCGCGTGCTGATCATCGGCGGCACCGAGGAGATCGGGCTCGACGAGGTCGAGCAGCATCTCGTGACCCAGCGGGCGCCCGGTGAGCCCCTGGTGAAGCAGGATCTTCTGGCGCTGCCGCTCCGCGAGGCGCGCGAGCAGTTCGAGCGGGCCTACCTGCTGCAGCAGCTGATGCTCTGCAACGGCAAGGTCGGACTGCTCGCCAAGCGCGTCGGCATGGAGCGCACGCATCTCTACCGCAAGCTGCGCTCGCTGGGAGTAGACTTCCGGCAGATCACCGAAGACTGATCGGAACGCAGATAAAGGGGCAAATATGTCAAAGAGAAAACTGCTGATGGTGGCCGCCGCCGCCATGGGCCTGATGGGCGCAATCGCTTATTCCGCCGAGGAAACCAAGCGAACGTTTGGCGAGTATACGGACGACACCATGACCCTCGGCAAGGTGAAGTCGGCACTCGCCAGCGACGGCACGACGGAGGCCCATGAAATCAATGTCGAAGTGAACAAGGGAATCGTTCAACTGAACGGGTTTGTCGATACGGCCAAGGAAAAGGCCCAGGCGACGACAGTTGCGCAGGCTGTCAAAGGCGTGAAGAGCGTCGAGAACAACCTCATCGTCAAGACGGAAGGGTCGTCAACCGGCCAGTCAATCGACGATTCGACCGTGACGTCCAAGGTCAACACGGCGTTGATCGAAAGCAAGGAAACCAAGGCCGGCGACATCAAGGTCGCGACCCACAACGGCGTCGTCCAGTTGAGCGGCTTCGTCGACGACGAAGCGCAGAAAACGGCGGCCGGCAAGGTCGCCCAGTCGGTCAAGGGCGTGAAGTCCGTGAAGAACGACCTCCACGTCAAGGGAACCTGACGTTCTGACCGGCCCTGCGGGTGACTGACGGGGGGCGCCCCCTTTTCCTTCGGTCCTTCGGGAAAAGGGGGCGTCCCCTTGTCAGTCACCCACGCGGACGACCAGAAAGTCGACTTCCGCCTCGCGCAGGCGATTCCTGACGCGATTCAACTCCGCGAGATCGTTGATCGGCCCGACACGAACCCGGTGCCAGGTATCGTTGTCGATCGCAACCCTCTGCACATTCGATTCGATGCCCTGTAGCGCAAGCTGCGCCCGCACCCGATCGGCCTCCTCGAATTTCCGGTAAGAACCGGCCTGCAGTACGTAGGCGCCTTTCTTTTCGACAGCTTCCGGCGCATCGCGCGGAATCGCGACTTCCTTCTCCGGCACGACCACCTCGAAGTTCGGAAGCATCTGGTAGTAGTCGTAGCGCTCGGCGGGCTCCTCGCCGGTCGATTCGCGCGCGGAGGCGGGCTCGGCCGCGGCCGGCATTTCCGCGCCCGGTTCCTGCGGCGTGCGGGGATCGAAGAAATAGAGTGCGAGACCGACCGACAGGCCGGCGACCAGGCCGATCAGCACTCCTGTCCAGCCGGAAAACGACTCGCGGCGGGAACGGCTGCGTTTGTAGTCGCGTGCCACCATTACATGGTCTCCGGCGCCGACACGCCGAGTAGCGCCAGCGCATTCTGCAATACCTGCTGCGTCGCCGCCGAGAGCGCGAGCCGCGCATTGCGGATCTTCGCGTCGTCGACGATGAAAATGAGCGCCGCATAGCAGGCGTGGAACGCCTGGGCGAGTTCCCGCAGGTAGTGAACCACCAGGTGTGGCGCACGGAGCTCCGCGCCCTGGCGTACGACTTCCGGCCAGCGCGAGATTTCGCGCATCAGCGCCTGTTCCGCGGGATCGGTGAGCGAGTCGAGCGCGGCGACACCGGCGACCCGGTCGAACGGAAGGCCGCGCTCGGCGGCCTGCTTCAGGACGCTCGCGATGCGCGCATGGGCGTACTGGATGTAATAGACGGGATTGTCGTTGCTCTGCTTCTTCGCAAGCTCGAGGTCGAAGTCGAGCGGCTGGTCGTTCGACCGCATCACGTAGGTGAGCCGCGCGGCGTCGTTGCCGACTTCTTTCCGCAGGTCCCGGAGCGTGACGAACTGGGCTTCGCGCTTGCCCATCGGCACTTTCTCGCCGCCCTTGAACAGTGTGACGAACTGGACCATCGGGACTTGCAGCGACTCAGGGGGCTCGCCCATCGCTTCGAGCCCGGCGCGCACGCGCGCGACGTAGCCGTGATGGTCGGCGCCCAGGATCGTCACGAGCAGGTCAAATCCGCGCTCGCGCTTGTCGAGGTGATAGGCGATGTCCGAAGCGAAATAGGTTTTTTGACCGTTGGCGCGGACCACGACGCGGTCCTTCTCGTCGCCGAAGGCTGTTGCGCGAAACCAGGCCGCGCCTTCCTGCTCGAAGACGTGGCCATGCGCGCGCAGGCGTCGGAGCGCGCGATCGATCGGACCGCCGTCGCGGCCATCACCGAGATCCTGCTCGGAATACCAGCGGTCGAATTGCACGCCGAAGTCGCCAAGGTCGTTCTTGATGTCCGCGAGGATGTCCGCGAGGCCGGCTTCGAACACGACACGAAATTCCGCCGGGCCCAGCAGCTCTTTTGCGCGGGCGATGAGCGCGTCGATGTACTTGTCCTTGTCGCCACCCTGCGGTTCGTCGGGCGGCAGGCCCGCGTACACCGCGGCGGCGGGCTGCCGCAGCGACTCGCCGAACCGGGTCCGCAGCGCCTCCGCGACCGGGCGGACATAGTCGCCGCGGTAGCCGTTGGCCGGAAACACGAGTGTCTCGCCGCAGCATTCGAGGTAGCGGAGCCACACGCTCGCCGCGAGGATGTCCATCTGACGCCCGGCGTCGTTGACGTAGTACTCCCGGTGCACCTTCCAGCCGTCGGCTTCGAGCAGATTCGCGACGGTCGCGCCGAAGGCCGCATGCCGGCCGTGCCCGACATGCAGCGGTCCCGTCGGATTGGCCGAGACGAACTCGACGATCGCCTTCAGCCCGGCGCCGGCCTCGCCGCGTCCGTAGCGGGCGCCTTCCGCGAGCACCCGGCACATCTCGGACTTCCAGGCCGCGGGCGTCAGGGTGAAATTGATGAAACCCGGACCCGCGATCTCGGTCTTCGCGACCAGTTCGTTTGCAGGGAGCGCGGCCACGATCTTCTGGGCGAGCGCGCGCGGATTCGTGCGCGCGGTCTTTGCCACCTGCATCGCGACGTTGGTGGCGAAGTCGCCGTGCGCCGCTTCACGGCAGCGTTCGACCGTGGGTGCCGGCGTCGCTGCGTCGCCGAGCGTTCCGGGTGGAAGCGCCGCGAGCGCGTCCGCAACGAGTTTTTCGACCAGGTTTTTCAAGCGCGCAAGTCTATCAAGGATCCCGTCAGTCCACTTCCGCCGGATCGACGTCCATCGACCAGCGCAGCGCTCGCGGCGCACGCAGATTCACGATCGCCGGAACCCAGCGCGCGATGAAATTCTGGAGAACCGGGCGCGCCGCCGCTTCAACGAGAAGCTGCGCGCGGTGCCGCCCGGCGCGGCGCGCCATCGAAGCCGGCGCCGGGCCGAGAATCCGGAGCTTCGAGTCGCGCACATCGGGCGCGACTTCCTGCGCCGCATGCAGGAAGTCGAAGGTATCGGCGCGCGCCGGCGAATCGGCGCGAAGCAGTGCGAGATGCGAGTACGGGGGCCAGCCCGCAGCCTGGCGCTCCTCGAGCGCGAGCGCCGCGAATCCCTCGTAGCCCCTGGTGATCAGGCATTGCAGCAGCGGGTGCTGCGGATAGGCGGACTGGATCAGCACTTCGCCAGGCCGGTCGCCGCGTCCCGCGCGCCCGGCGACCTGCACGATCTGCTGCGCGAGCCGCTCGCTGGCGCGGAAATCCGCTCCGAAGAGTCCCTGGTCGGCCGCGAGCACGACGACCAGCGTCACGTCCGGAAAATCGTGGCCCTTCGTCAGCATCTGCGTTCCGAGCAGGATGCGCGCGCGCCCGTCGGCGACGGCAGCAAGCGCCGCCTCCAGATCGCCGCGCCGGCGAATGACGTCGCGGTCGATGCGGACGAGCGCCGCGGAGGGAAACAGCTGGGTAAGCGTCGTCTCGACGCGTTCCGTCCCTTCGCCGACGGGCGAGAGTTCGTTGCCGCAGCGCGGACAGCCAAAGGGCAGCGATTCCTCGGCACCGCAGTGATGGCAGACGAGCCGCGCGCGTTTCAAGTGAACCGTGAGTCGCGCGTCGCAGGCCTTGCAGGGTGCGACCCAGGCGCAATTGGGACAGAACATCGTCGGCGCGTAGCCGCGCCGGTTGAGGAAGACCAGCACCTGTCCGTTCTCGCCGAGATGCCGCTCGATCGCGGCGATCGCAGGAGGCGAGAGCCCGTCGCGCGCGGGATTGACACGGAGGTCGACGACCGTGACATGCGGCTTGCCGGCGCGGCCCGTGCGTTCCGGCAATGAAACTTTCGTGTAGCGCCCGGCGGCGGCATTTGCGAGCGTCTCGAGCGATGGCGTCGCGGACCCCAGCACCACGGGAACGCCCGCGCGCTGGGCGCGCACGACTGCGAGGTCGCGGGCCGAATACCGGAATCCATCCTGCTGCTTGTAAGAGGCGTCGTGCTCCTCGTCCACCACGACTAGGCCGAGCGCCGGCATCGGCGTGAAAACCGTGGACCGCGTGCCGATCACGACCGGCGCGCGGCCGGAGGCAGCCGCGCGCCAGGCCTCGACACGCGCGCCATCGGCAAGAGAGGAGTGGAGCGCGACGATCGGCGCCGACAGGCGCGTCCGGAAACGCGCGACGAGCTGCGGCGTCAGCGCAATCTCAGGCACGAGCACGAGCGCGCCTTGTCCGGTCTCGAGCACACGCTCGATGAGTCGCATGTAGACCTCGGTCTTGCCGCTGCCGGTGACGCCGTGAAGCAGCCATGCGCCATAACGTCCGAGCGACCCGCCGATTCGTTCGACCGCCGCACCCTGATCCGCGGTCAGCACGGGACCGCGACGACCGGCACCTGCGGTTGGCGCGGCCTCCGGCCGTGCGATCGACTCAAGCCAGCCTCGTTTCACGAGCGGACGGATGGCCTGCGTATGCCCGGCCGCTGCGATCGCAGCCAGGCTCGCGCCGGAACCACCGATGAGTTCGATCAGTTTTTTCTGCCGCTCGCCGAGCCGCGTGCCGGTATCAACCGCGGCCTGTCCAGCCGCGGACAGCCGCCAGACGATTTCGTCGCGCCGCGCGGGGTCGCCGTTGCGAAGCGGCTTCGGAATCGCGCCGAAGAGCACCTCGCCGAGCGAGTGGTGATAGTAGTCGGCGGCCCAGAGCAGGAGTTCGAAGGTCGTGTCGTCCCAGAGCGGCAACGTGTCGATCGCGGCGCTGATATTTTTCAGCCGTGCTCTCGGCAAGCTGCTCTCGGTCGCATGCGCCGCGACGATACCGATCGCACGGCCGCGTCCGAGCGAGACGCGAACGCGCTCGCCGGGGAGCGCGACCGCGACGCCGTCCTGCGGTAAGTAGTCGAAACGACGCCTGAGCGGCGTGTCGAAAACGACCTGGAGGATGGGGGGTATGGAGTCCAAAATTATTTTCTTTATCAATAAGTTACGAATCGATCGGCGTGGCTGTCAACGGCAGCCTGGCAGCCACGTTATATCACCGTGGCGGGAATCGGGGTCGGGTACCAATGCGGGAGGAGCACATGGATTGCTCTGCTACGCTCGCAGCGCCTATGTCGTTTGGCAGGCGTGACGAGACGCGGGAGAACACAGTGGACCGGGAGCGGGCGCTCGACAGATTCCTCGCCGGAATCGAGCGGCGTGCGTTTCGCATCGCCTGCCTCGCGCTTCGCGATCGCGCCGAAGCCGAGGATGCCGTGCAGGACGCGATGATCCGGCTGGTGCGCGGTTACGGGCGGCATCCGGAACATCAATGGCGGCCGCTTTTCTACCGCATCCTGAAAAACCGGATCACCGATTTCCAGCGCCGTCGGAAAGTGCGTAGTGCGGTCATGGCCCTGTGGCCCAGCCACGGCTCGGAAGACGCGGCGCCAGATCCCGTTGAATCGGCCGTCGATCCGCGGGGCAGTCCCGATCAGGTGCTGGAAGGCGAGGAGCTCCTCGCCCGCATCGAGGGACTGCTCGCCGCAATGAGTGGCCGCCAGCGCGAGGCATTCCTGCTCAGGAATTTCGAGGGCCTGGACATTGCTCAGACGGCACTGGCCATGGACTGTTCGGAAGGCAGCGTGAAGACGCATTATTTTCGCGCCATGCAGACGCTCAACGAGGCGTTGGGGGAGTGGAAGAAATGAACGAGGACATGCGGGAACTGGAACGCAGGAGCCGCGCGGCCTTCGACGAAAGCGTGGAGTCGCAGGATGCCGCGACGCGCTCGCGCCTGGCGCGCGCGCGGGCGAAGGCGCTCGAGGAATTGCGCGGGCGCCGGGCCTCCGGTCCCGTCCTGTGGATTCCGGCGGGCGCCGCCGCGGCCGCGCTCGTCGCGGCGATGCTTTGGCAGCGTGAGGAGGGCGTTCCGATGTCGGCCAGGACTGAGGCCGCTGTCGGTGCATTCGAGGATCTCGACCTGATGGCCGCGGGCGAGGACTTCGACATGCTCCGCGATGACGAGGGTTTCTATGCCTGGGCAGACGATCAAACGCCTGACGGCGTGGGCTGAAACATGCGTCGCCGGAATCTTCTGACGGCGTTGCTGCTTGCCGGGCCTGCGCTGGCGGCGGATCCGCCGCTCGAGCCGCCGGACGCCGAATTCCTGGAATTCCTGGGCGAAACCGCGGGTGAGGACGAGGATTTCGTGCGGTTCATGGAATCGATTGAAGCCGAGCGCGCCCTGAAGCGCGCCGAAGAAAAGGCTCCGAAGGAAGGCGACGATGAATAAATTCGCATGGATCCTGGTGGCATGGCTCCTGATCGGCAGCGCGCCCGTGGCCGCGGATGAACCGGCGGGCTCGGCAGGCATCGCCTGGGAATCGCTCGACGAGGCGACGCAGGATCTGCTCGCCGGGCAGAAAGCGAACTGGAACGCGCTGCCGCCCGAGCGTCAGCGCGCGATGGCCGACGGCGCGCAACGCTGGCTCTCCATGGACGACGAGGATCGCGCAACGGCGCGTGGTCGCTTTCAGAAGTGGCGGAATCTGACGCCAGCCGAACGCGAGCAACTTCGCGAGCGTTGGAACCGTTTCCGCGAACTCACGCCCGAGCAGCAGCAGGCGCTCCGCGATGCCTACCGCCGTTTCCAGTCCCTGCCGCCCGAGCGGCGCGAGGAACTGCGCAAGCGTTGGCAGCAGTTGACGCCGGAACAACGGCAGCGCGCGATCCAGCGCCGCCACGGAGCCCGGCCCAGCCAGCCGCCGCCCCGCCGTCCCTGAGACGGAGGACTCGCATCCGGCGCGGGTCCGTGGGACGATAATCGCGCGATGCCCGAAGCTAGGCTCAAGCGTTCCAATGACCGGATGATCGCCGGGGTCTGCGGCGGCCTTGCGGAATGGCTTGGCTGGCCGGCCGACCGGGTCCGCGTCGCCTACGTGATCGTTTCAATCCTGAGCGCCGCCTTCCCGGGGATCATCGTCTATCTCCTGCTCTGGCTCCTGATGCCCGACGCGGACGGGAATTAGACTCTGAAGGGGACGTTCACCTTCAGCTTATAGCCGAGGTGTGATTCTTTGCGAGTGGAGTGCTGAAGGTGAACGTCCCCTTCAATTCTGACGCAGACGTCCGCGCCGACCGCTCGCGGGCCGAGGCCAGCGGCCCCCGCTACGACCGGCTCATGATGATCGAGACGCGGGACCGCACCTTCGCCGCGATTCAGAGGATCGGCTCGCTGATCACGCCGGGCATGACGGAGGAGCAGGGCATCGCGGTCGCGCGCCAGGTGCTCCGCGAGGATGGTCTGCTACGAGGGTGGCACGGCATCAACCTTCGGTTCGGCATCAACACCATCCATACCTTCGACGCGAAATCGGAGCCGGGCGTCGTGCTCGGCGACAACGATGTTTTCTTCGTCGACATCGGCCCGGTCTGGCGCCACTGGGAAGGCGACGGCGGTGATACGTTCACGACTGGCAGCGATCCTGAGATGAATCGCATCGCCCATGACGTGAAAGCCGTGTTCGAGGCCGTGCAGTCGCGCTGGCGACAAGACGGTTTGACGGGTGAGGCGCTGTACAAGGTCGCCGTCGATGAATCGGAAGCGCGCGGCTGGATCCTCAACCGGGAGATGACCGGCCACCGCGTCTCAGAGTTTCCGCACGCCGCCCACTACGATGGTGCGCTGGCAGACGCGTCCTTCGTCCCGTCGTCCGGCCTCTGGATCCTCGAAATCCAGCTCCGCCACCCGACCCGCCGGTTCGGTGCTTTCTACGAAGACCTGCTGCTCGACGCCCCCTCTTAGCCCGCCGCTTTGACCGCGTGAATCAACTCCGCCGCAACCTTTTGCGCGTCGCCGTAAACCATCCGCGTATTGTCGAGATAGAACAGGTGATTCTCGATTCCCGAGAACCCCGCGCCTTGGCCGCGCTTGATGACGAGCACGTTTTTCGCCTTGTCCGCATTCAGGATCGGCATGCCGTAGATCGGGCTGCCCTTGTCGGTCCGCGCCACCGGGTTCACAACGTCGTTCGCCCCGATCACGAGCGCGACGTCCGCCGTCTCGAACTCCGCGTTGATCTCGTCGAGATCGGAAATGAGATCGTAAGGCACGCCCGCTTCCGCGAGCAGCACGTTCATGTGGCCCGGCATGCGGCCCGCGACCGGGTGGATCGCGAAACGCACCATCACGCCCTTGTCGATCAGGAGCTGGCAGAGCTCCCAGACCTTGTGCTGCGCCTGCGCGACCGCCATGCCGTAACCCGGAATGACGATCACCTTCTGCGCGAAGGCCATCATCACGCCGGCGTCCGAAGCCTCGATCGGTTTCAGCGCGCCGGTGACGCCCTCGGCCGCGGCCGCAGCCCCTTCGCCGAAACCGGAGAACAGCACGTTGCCAAGCGAGCGGTTCATCGCTTTCGCCATGAGCTGCGTGAGCAACGTGCCCGCGGATCCGACCACGATGCCGGCGATGATCATGGCCGTGTTCTCGAGTACGAAGCCCTCGAAAGCGACTGCGAGACCAGTGAAGGCGTTGTAAAGCGAGATCACGACCGGCATGTCGGCGCCGCCGATCGGTAGCGTCATCGTGACGCCGAGGATGAGTGCGAGCGCGAAGAAGAGCACGACCGCCTGCATCGTCGGATGACCCGAAATGACGAGCGAGGCGCCAAGCGCGAGCGTCGCGCCGACGATCAGCAGGTTTACGAACTGCTGGCCCCTGAAGCGGAAGCTGCGCTTGATGAGGCCCTGCAGCTTGCCGAACGCGATGAGCGAGCCAGAGAAGCTGACCGCGCCGATGAAAGCGCCCGCCGTCGCGAGCGCAGTGACGACCGGCCCGTGCGTCGACGCGGCCGCAGGATCCGCCGCGGCCATCCGCAGCAGTTCGACCGCAGCGATCGCGGCCGCGGCGCCGCCGCCCATGCCGTTGTAGAGCGCGATCATCTGCGGCATGTCGGTCATCGCGACGATGCGCCCCGACCACCAGGCGAGCCCGCCGCCGAGCGCGATCGCCGCGAGCATAAGCGCGAAGTTCCCCATGCCGGGGTAGAGAAAGCTCATCAGCGTGCCGATCAGCATGCCGACGCCCGCGACGACGATGCCGCGGCGCGCCGTAACCGGCGAGCTCATGGCCTTCAGACCCATGATGAAAAGGAACGCGACCAGCAGGTAGCTGAAATCGATCGCGAGCGTCGCGAAGCGGTCGGGTAGCAGGCCCAGCATCAGGCGGATTCCTTCTTCTTCTGCTGCCTCTGGCCGCTCGCCTTGAACATCTGCAGCATGCGCTCGGTGACGACGTAGCCGCCGACCGCATTGCCGGCGCCGAGCACGACGCCGATGAAGCCGATGACTTGTTCCAGAGTCGTGTCGGCGCGGCCGAGCGCAACCATGGCGCCCACGAGCACGATGCCGTGCACGAAGTTTGAACCGGACATCAGCGGCGTGTGCAGGATCACCGGCACGCGCGCGATGATTTCGTAGCCGGTGAACGCAGCCAGCATCACGATATAGAGCGCAATCACGCCTTCCATTTACTGTGCCTCCACGAGTTTGCGGGTGGGTTCGTGGCGGATGCTGCCGTCGTGCGTGACGCAGGAGGCCGCGAACACTTCGTCGTTCCAGTCGATGGCGAGCGCGCCGTCCTTGAATGCCGGCTTGATGAAATTGAGCAGATTGCGCGCGTACATGTCGCTCGCGTGGTAGGCAACGGTCGCGGGCAGGTTGATCGGCCCGATGATGCGCACGCCTCCGTGCTCCACGGTCTCGCCGGCACGCGTGAGCTCGCAGTTGCCGCCGCCCTCGGCCAGAAGATCGACGATCACGGCGCCCGGCTTCATGCGCTCAACCGCAGCGCGGGAGATGATGCGGGGCGCCGGCCTGCCCGGCACGCCCGCGGTCGAAATCACGCAGTCCGCTGCGGCGATGCGCGCATCCAGCACTTCCTGCTGTTTCGCCTTTTCCTCTGCCGTCAGTTCGCGCGCGTAACCGCCCGTGCCTTCGGCCGTGACGCCGGTCTCGACGAACTTCGCGCCGAGCGAGCGGATCTGCTCGCGCGTGGCGTGCCGAACATCGTACGCTTCTACAACTGCACCGAGCCGGCGCGCGGTCGCGATCGCCTGGAGGCCGGCAACGCCCGCGCCGATCACCAGCACGGTCGCGGGGCGGATCGTGCCGGCGGCTGTCGTCAGCATCGGGTAGAACTTGTCGAGCGCGCTGGCCGCGAGCAGCACTGCCTTGTAGCCGGCGACCGCCGCCTGCGAGGACAGCGCATCCATTGACTGCGCGCGCGAGATGCGCGGCACCAGTTCCATCGCGAAACTCGTGATGCGCTTTTCCTTCAGTGCGCGCACGAGCGCGGCTTGCGCATGCGGCGCGAGGAAGCCGGCGAGGACGGCGCCCGGCTTGAGGCGGGCGACAACAGCCAGCTCCGGCGGCTGCACGGTGAAGAGGAGATCCGCGCCCGCGAGGACGGCTTCCGGGCCGTCAGCCAAGCTTGCATCCTTGTACAGGGCGTCCGGAAAACGTGCGGCGCTGCCGGCACCGCGCTCGATCAGGAGCTTCGCTCCCAGGGCCGCCAGGCGGGTCGCGACTTCAGGTACGACTGCGACACGGTTCTCACCTCGCACGGTTTCTTTCAGCACGCCGATCGTGGCTGGCATCCAATTCATCCCCTGGTCGGCCGGCCGAGCGGCGGCGCGTTGAAAAATATCATAATCGTGCCGTATTGTTGCAGGCTTTCTGGGTCAGGATAGAGTCCGTGGGCATGGGTAACGTCATCGTCAAGGCAGTTGTCAAGTCCGTGGGCGCTCCGTTCGCGCTGTCGCAGCAGGTTCTGCGCACGGATGCGTCCGGCATGCCGCTCGAGTGGATCGACTACAAGGAGGCGGTGCGCCTGCACTGCCTGGGCCAGGTCGCCTACGCCTTCGGCAGCCGCCTGTATGCGCTGCACGGCGGCACCAATGCGCGCACCGGCCGGCAGACCGTGATTGAAGTCAATTCGATGATGGCGACCCAGGGTTCGTCCGGAAATCCGGGGAGCCTGCGCGGCGATTACGTGCCGCCGCTCAACAACGAGACGCTGTTCCGCCGCGACGCGAATCTCTGCATGTACTGCGGCGGCCGCTTCACGTCGCACCAGCTCTCGCGCGACCACGTGCGGCCGTTCTGCAAGGGTGGCAAGGATGTCTGGAACAACGTGGTCACGGCCTGCCGGCGCTGCAACAACGCGAAGGCCTCGCGTACGCCGGAGCAGGCGGGCATGCAACTGCTCGCGGTGCCGTTCACGCCGACTTATGCTGAATACATCTACCTGAAGGGCCGGCGCGTGCTCGCCGACCAGATGGAATATCTGCTCGCGCATTTCCCGCGCACGAGCCCGCTGCACGCCCGCATCCAGCGTTTCACGCAGTGAAGCGCGATGGACCGCCGGCGGTCCACCTGATCGACGCGAGCTTCTTCGTCTTCCGCGCCTACTACTCGGTGGGTCTCGAGATGACCGACGGCGACGGCCAGCCGGTCAATGCGGTGTACGGCTTCGGTCGTTTTCTCGGCGATCTGCTCGAGGAAGCGAAGCCGGTACACGTCGCCGTCGCCTTTGACGAGAGCCTCGCGAACTCGTTCCGGAACGCCATCTATCCCGCCTACAAGGCAAATCGCGAGCCCGCGCCGCCGGAACTGAAGCGCCAGTTCGCGCTGTGCCGCGAATTGTGCCGCCTGCTCGGCCTCGCGGAATTCGGCAGCCCCACGCACGAGGCGGATGACATCATCGGCACCATTGCGACGCGGCTTCGCGTTGCGGGCCATCGCAGCGTGCTGGTGACCCGGGACAAGGATCTCGCACAGCTTATCCGCGACGGCGATCACTACTGGGACTATGCCGGTGAGCGCCGATTCGCCTACGGCGACATCGAAGGCCAGTTCGGCGTGCGCCCGGAACGCATGGCGGATTTCCTCGCGCTGACCGGCGACTCCGTCGACAACATTCCGGGCGTGCCGGGGGTCGGGCCAAAGACGGCGGCGGCGCTATTGCGCGACTTCGCCTCGCTCGAGGAAATCTACGAAGGCCTCGAGCGGATCGGAACGCTCCCGATCCGCGGCGCCGGCAAGCTTGCCGGGAAACTCGCGCAGCACCGCGAGGCTGCGTACTTCGCGCGGCGGCTCACGACGATCGCCTGCGACATGCCGCTCGACGTCAGCCTCGACACGCTCAGCCGCCGCCGGCCCGATCTGGAAGGGCTCGGCGCGTTCTACGACCGCCAGCGATTCGGTGCAGCGCTGCGCCGCCAGGCCGAGCGGCTCGCCTCTAAAGGGGACGTTCCCCTTTAGAAGGGGGGTCCCCTTTGGCGTCCGGCTACACAACCCGCTCGAGGTAGCTCTGAAAAACTCCGGCATGGACAAGTGCGGCATCGGCTGAATTCGGCCAAAGATCTTCGCTGCGGAAGCTCACGTCGTACGTGCGCTCGTCCTGTGCTTCCAGGCCGTGGGCTTTGGCATCGGGGAAGGGATAGGCTGGCGACTCGCTCACGACCACGCCGGTTCTTCCGCGGATGTAGCCCGGCATGCGCACGTGACCCGGCACGTAGTCATCTCTGACGCGTACACGATCACCGGGAAGGAAACGCTCGCGTGTCGGCGCGTTGGTACGCCCCGGCGCGCTCGATGCCGCAAGCGGAAAGCCTCCCTTGGCCCGCAGCTCAAGTTCCTCGCGAGTCACGATACCTTTCTCGACCAACAGGGTTGCCAGGCCAGTGAGCGATCGTTCGTAGTAGCTGGCCGCAAGGTAGTGGCGCGGCTCCATGCGTTCGATCGCATGGCGGTACTCATCCATGTTGAAAATACCGAGCCGCACTGCGAAAAACAATAGTGAATTCACGCGCACTTCCCACGCCGCGTGGAATACCGTCGCGTCTGGCGCATGGCGAACCGGACCGAAGCCCTGCCTGCCGCCCAGGTCGTGCATGCCATCCATGATCCGACCCCCGGCTACACGCGCGCGACGCCGATCATGGCGTCGCGTGTCACGATGTCGGCCAGCCTTTCCTCCGGCCAGCCAATCGTTTCGGGAGGTTGAGAGGGCAGGACCATGTAGCGCGTGTCGGCAGTCGTGTCCCAGACCCGGATTTCGACTGCCGGCGGCAAATCGAGCCCCATCTCCTTCAGCACGCTGCGCGACTCGCGAACGACCCGCGCGCGGTATTCCAGGTCCTTGTACCAATCCGGCGGCAGCCCGATGATCGTGAATGCCGTGCACGAGCACTGCGTGCAGCAAATGACGTTGTGCACCGTCGGCGTGTTTTCCAGCACGACGAGATGCCGATGATGCTTCGGCAACGTGAGTCCGAGTTCGGCGACGGCGTCGCGGCCATTGGCGAACAAGCGCTTGCGGAATGCGGGGTCGACCCAGGCCCTGGCCACAACCCGCGCACCGTTGCGCGGGACCCATTGCTCTTCGGCGAGGCGCTGCAATTCCTCAACCGCCGGCGTAGCGTTCAAGCCGCGCTCATCGAGCGCCGCCTGGATGGCATCGGCGCGCCGCTCCAGGGAGGCGGTGGACCGGACGACGTGATCAGGAATGGCCGTGTTCATCGAGCCCCAAAATACACTCGTTTTTCGTGCGCGGCGACGGGCTCACGGGCGATTTCAGGCGGCGCCCACCGGAGCAGTCAGACCCTCCGGTGGGCGGCCGGAATCAATCAATAGAGGTCGAAACCGCGTCTAGCGGTATTGATCGAGCAGGCGCCAAAGCGCGCCGCGAGCTTGCCCGCGACCGAGTTGGGATCCGTGATCTCGGTGCGCCAGGCGTCCCAGGCCTTGCCAAAAGTTGCGGCATCCTTGCTGCGCCCGAGCCAGCGCATGGATTCGAGATCGCTGCTTTGCAGCGGCACTGCCACATCCGCGTGGTAACCGTGGTTTGCGCCCCATTGCGTGTTGAAATCGTGTGCGACCTGAACGAATTTCGCGACGTCGCAGCCTTCCTTGAGTTTTAATTCGATCACGTCCAGATGATCGGCGGCCGCGCCCAAGGGCAGGGCAAGCAAGGCGATAGCGATGATCTTCTTCATGATTTTCCCCTGATTGATGATATTCACTCCCGCCGGCCCGCCGGCCGCACCGCAGGAATGCCAATGCCGCCGAACTATACGCCTCTCTCCGGTTACCAAGAACTCCCACCAGTTGAGATGCTGGAGCAGGCGCGCCGGTTCGCGGACCAGATGCAACGACGGCGTACGGTACGCGACTTCGCCCCCCGCCCGGTGCCGCGTGCGCTGATCGAAGAATGCCTGCGCGCAGCGGGATCGGCGCCGTCGGGTGCGAACCAGCAGCCCTGGCATTTCGTCGCCGTGTCGGATCCCAACGTCAAGCGCCGGATCCGGGAAGCCGCCGAGTCGGAGGAACGCGAGTTCTATGAGCACCGCGCGCCGCCCGAGTGGCTCGAGGTGCTGCGGCCGCTCGGCACGGATTCGAACAAGCCCTTTCTGGAAGACGCGCCCTGGTTGATCGCGGTATTCATCCGCCGATTCGAACGCCTGCCGGACGGCAGCAAGCGCAAGCACTACTACACGGATGAGTCCGTCGGGCTTGCAACCGGTCTGCTGCTGGCAGCGATACACCATGCGGGTCTCGTGTCGCTGACGCACACGCCGAGTCCGATGAAGTTCCTGAATGAAATCCTTGGACGCCCGAAGGATATCGAACGGCCATTCCTGCTGCTGGTCGTGGGCTATCCGGCAGCGGATGCGAAAGTGCCGGACATATCCCGCAAGCCGCTCGCAGAGATCGCGACGTTTGTCTGATGCCGTTCATCTAAAGGGGACGTTCCCCTTTAAAGGGGAACGTCCCCTTTAGCTACAGCGCAGCCGCGACGAGCCGCCGCAGGTAGCGCTCGCGAAGCCCGCGCGGAGCGGCGAGGTTCATGCGCTCGAGAAGCGGCGCAAGTGCGGGATCGCGGGGCCGGGAGAGCGCGAGCGCAGCGGCAATCGCGAGCTTTCCGCCCCAGGTTTCCGCGCGGGCCTGCAGGCGGCGGAGCGCGCGGCCGAGCGTGATTTCCTCGGGACTCAGGTCGGTGCCGTAGGGCAGGGCGACGAACAGGCCGGCGGCGCGATGCGGTTCGAGAGCCAGCTCGAGCGCTTCCGGCAGATTGCGCCGGTGCAGGTCGGCGATGCGGTGACTCGGAGGCAGCTTGCCGGCGCGTTGCGTCTCCGCAAGAAGAGCCGGCTGGAAGCGCGAATCTGAAATGTCGAGCATCGCGGCCGCGACTTCGGCATCGCTCTTGCCGCGGATGTCCGCGATACCGTATTCGGTCAGCACGATGTCGCGCAGGTGACGCGGAATCGTCGCATGGCCATAGCTGGACCGGATATTGGACTCGAGCGTGCCGTGATTGTCGCGCGTGGCGCGCAGCGCGAGCAATGAGCGGCCGCCCGGCAGGGCATGCGCCTGTGCGACGAAATTGTACTGACCGCCGACGCCACTGACGACACGGCCATCCGCAAGCCCGTCCGAAATCGCGGCGCCGCCGAGTGTCGCCATCATCGTGGAATTGATGAATCGCGCATCACGGCGCTGCGCGATTTTCAGCTCCCAATCCGGACCGAGCAGTTCGTTGGTGAAACTGACGGGCATCATCTGGAACAACGCCCGTTCCGAATCCGGCATCGCCCGCAGTTCCTGGTAGAACGCGCGCGGTCCGAGCATGAACGCGCCGTGCAGCAGCGCGCCGTCGGGCTGGACATGCCGCTTCAGGATTCCCTCGCGATAGAGGTCGAGGAATCCGTCGACGAACATCTCGGTGACGGCGTAGAGACCGGCTGCAAACGGCGCATCGCCGCCAATCTCGGCCTGCTGGCTGGAGAAGCGCAATGCGAATCCGGTGTCCACGAGCACCTGGCGCCAGCGCGCGTTCTGGCGATGCCGCAGCGTCAGTGCGTGAACGATGGCATCGCCCAGTTCCCCGATGCCGATCTGGATCGTGCCACCGTCCCGCACCAGCATGCTCGCGGCGAGCGCGATGGCGTGGTCGGCAGTCGAGATCGGCAGATTCGGAGGACTGAGCAGTTCATGGTAAGCACGCGCGTCGTCGACAATGAAATCGAAAGTCGACGCAGGCACGTCGGCGGCGCCAAACATGTACGGCATGCGGTCATTGACCTGCCCGATTACTGCGATCGGCACGCCTGCACTACGGCGTTTCTCGAGCAGCGGCAGGAGGTCGACTGTGACATCCGGATTCGTTCCGAAACTCGCGCGGCCACCGTCGACACCCGGTCGCAGCGCGATCTGCTGCGCGATGACATTCGCGCCGGCGGCGGCAACCGTGCGCGCGACGTGCGTGTAGTTGATGCTGGCGTAGGATTGCTGCGCAAGTGGCGAGTCGAGCCAGGCTCCGGGTTCCATGAAGAACTCGTGTACCTGGATGTTGCGGGGCAGGGCGCTCGCGTGCAGCGGCGCGACCCATGCCGGGTCCGCCCCGTCGCCATAGATGCGCGAAGCCATCGGCTCGACCAGGCGCCGTTCCAGTTCGCTCCGCGGCGGCTTCGGCGCCAGCGTGAGTCCGGTCAGTATCGTCAGTTCGATCGCCGGGTCGGCAGCG
Source organism: Gammaproteobacteria bacterium (assembly GCA_031364365.1). Taxonomy (GTDB): domain Bacteria; phylum Pseudomonadota; class Gammaproteobacteria; order Steroidobacterales; family Steroidobacteraceae; genus SCUD01. The sequence continues at coordinate 66,327 of JANLWE010000195.1, forward strand.
GCACGCCGGTAGAACTCGTTGACGAGTGCGACGGGCTTGCCCGCGCCGAGCGGCGTGCAGAGGACGACGCGCCGGCCGATACGCGCGAGCGTCTGCTCGACGCAGTCCTCGACGCCGGCAAATTGCCGTGGCAATCGTTCGCTCATGGATCAGACTCTAACGGAGCGTGAGCTCGAACCGGACCTCGACTTCGTCGCCGACCCATTCAGTCGAGGCCCAGTCGCCCTGACCGAGACCGAAGGCGAGGCGATGCAGGCTGGCACTTCCCTTCATCGCCGTCGCGGCGCCCGCGAGCGCCAGCGTGAAATGGACGACGGCCGGATTCTTCACGCCGCGGATCGTGAGTTCGCCCGGCGCGCGCCATCCCGCGCCGTCGGGCTCGAAGCGCGCCGCATGAAAAACCGCCTGCGGATGCTGCTCCGTCCAGAAGAAATCGCGGCTTCGGAGAATTTCGTCGCGCTCCGCGTCCTGGGTGTCGATCGAGGGCGTCTCGACAGTCACATCGAGATTCCCCTGCGCTGTGTTCGATGGATCGAAGTCGAGCTTGACCTGGAAGCGCTTGAAGGCGCCGGTGAACGTCGCGCCTGCCTGCACGGCAGAAAATTCAAGCCTGCCTGAGCTCCCGTCCGCCTGCCGGACTTCCGCCAGGGCCGCCGGGCAGGCGGCGAGCAGGACGCACAGGACGTGAAGGACCTTCGTCATTTCCTGCGCCAGGGCAGCATGCGGAACAGGAGCCCGTCCCGGTCGAAGAACTGGTGCTTGAGCGCCGCGGCAACGTGCAGGAGCGCGAGTGAGATCAGGATTGTGACCAGCAGTTCGTGGACTTCTTGTAACTGCTCCTTGAGCGACCGGTCAGGCAGGACGAGATCGGGAAGCTGCGCGAGGCCGAACCAGCTCACCGGGTAATTCGACGCCGAGGACATCATCCAGCCGGAGAGCGGCATGGCAAACAGGAGCGCGTACAGCGCCCAATGATTCAGGTTCGCGGCCAGCTGCTGCCAGCGCGGCATGGGCGGAGGCGGCGGGGGTCGGTCGATCCACCGCCAGGCGAGACGGATGACTGCGAGTCCGAGTATCGTGATGCCGAACGACTTGTGCCGGGCGAGGAGAGCCAGCTTCTCGAGTCCGAGCGGCAGCTCGTCGGCGATCATGCCGAGCGTCACCTGGACGATCAGCAGTACGACGATTGCCCAATGCAGGGTCTGCGCCACAATCCCGTAGCGCAGGGCGGAGTTTCGTGCTGGCATCAGGTGTTGGAGAATACGCCCATGCGCAAGTTCCTGTGGCCGTTCATGTTACTGCTGGCTGGTTGCGCCCTGCCGCCCAAGCAGCCGCCCGCAGCCCCGGCGCCGGAAGCGCCGCCGCCGGCCTCGGCCGCCCTTCCTTCCGAAAGCTGGATCCTCGTATCCTCGCATCTCGAAGTGCGCGTCTACCGCGACGGGCCGATGCAGAAGCTCGGCCACAATCACCTCATCAGCTCGGACGCGCTCGAAGGCTCGGTTGCGCTCCGCGAGCCGCTGACGAAAAGCGGCTTCGACCTTCACCTCCCGCTCGAGTCGCTCGTCGTCGACGATCCCGAAGCACGCAGCGGCGCCGGCGCCGATTTCGCGATCCCCGTGCCAGCAAAGGATCGCGAGGCGACTCGCCACAACATGCTGGGCGAATCCGTGCTCGATGCCGCGCGCCAGGACATCATCCGCCTGACGGCGGAGGAATTGTCCGGCGAGCCGGGCAGCTACCAGGCGCGCGTCCGCGTCGGGCTGCGGGGGGAGGAACGCGTCATCTCGGTGCCATTCACCGTGACGATCGAGGGCGGCAAGCTCCTTGCGCACACGAATTTTCACCTGACTCATGCCGACATCGGCCTGGCGCCGTTTGCGGCGGCACTCGGGGCGCTGCGCGTCCGCGACGATTTCGAGGTCGACCTCAAACTCGAAGCCAGGCCCGTCTCGTGACGGCAGTCCAGTTCCGCAATCCCGAGGTCCGCATCTCGGTCGCGCTCGCGACCGCGCGGGCGGCGGTGCGCGATCCCGCCGTGACGCTTCGCGCGCTGCTCGGCATGCTCGGGGAGCAGGGGCTGCTCGTGTTCTGCGGCGTGCTTGCCGCACCCTTCCTTCTGCCGCTGACGGTCCCGGGCATGAGCACCGTGCTCGGCCTGCCGATGCTGCTGATCGGATTCGCGGTCATGGTGAGCCGCGTGCCCTGGCTGCCCGAACGCCTGCTCAATCGCAGCCTGCCGGCACCGACCGTCCGCAGTGTCCTGCAGAAAGTGCAGGGCTGGGCGGAGCGGTTCGAACATCTGGTCAGGCCGCGGTACCTCGTCCTGAGCGACGGCCGCGTGATCAATTTCGTGAACGGCGCGCTCGTGATCCTCGCGGTACTGCTGCTGATGGCGCCGCTGCCGCTGGTGCCCTTTGTGAACACGCTGCCGGCGCTCGCGATCATGCTGCTGTGCTTCGGCATGGCCGAACGCGACGGCGGCGTGATCCTGCTCGGCTATTTCATGACCCTGGTTTCGACGGTCTACGTCGGCGGCCTGATCGTTCTCGTGTTCTACGCCGGCATGCGGCACGAGGCGGCGCTCGATATGTTGCGCGGCTGGTTCAACTAAGCGGCTCAGTGCCGGTCGATCTCCTCGAGCAGCGCCTTCGCGCCGTAGACCTTTTCGAGCGCGGTCCGGATGTAGGCGGGGTGCACGCCGACTGAACGGTTCATCCGCTCGTCGAACCAGTACGTACCTGAGATCGAGTGAATGTTGCCGTCGAAGGCGAGTCCGACAATCTCACCCTTCGCATTCAGCATCGGGCTGCCGGAATTTCCGCCGACGATATCGTTGTTGGTCGTGAAGTTCACACGCGTCGTCATGTCGAGGCCGTCTTTCGCCGCCATCCAGCGCTCCGGGATCTTGAACGGCGGTTCGCCGGTCGCCCGCTCAAAGGCGCGAGAGAGTTCGGTCCAGGGCCGCACTTCCTGGCCTTTCTCGACCCAGCCTTTCATGCCGCCGTAGGACAGGCGAAGCGTAAAGGTCGCATCCGGATAGATGCTCGTGCCGTATTCGGCGAAGCGCGCCTTCGCGATCTCTTCCTGGCTGCGCTGCACCGGCCCATCGACCTGCTCCTCGAGCTGCTTGCGCAGCGCCCGCGCTTCCGGGTCGACTGCCGCCGCGAGCCGGATCATCGGATCCTTGCTCGCGTCGATCGCGGCCTGTCCGCCCTCGTAAAGCGCCATGCGCGCAGCAGGGCTGCCGAGGGTGCTGTCGCGGACGAGACCCGTCGCGAGCGTGTCGGGGGAATCATTGCCGAACACCTGGTGCACCAGCGGGTAGTCCGGTCCCAGCCATTCGCGCATCCGCTCGAGGCCGAAGGACAGCCGCAGGATCTCGAAGTCGGGGTAGATCGGCGCGTCGGCGCCGAGGCTTTGCGCGACTGCAGGCAGTCGCGCTTCTGTGAACTCTGGCAGGCGCGCCTCATTCGGCTTCGAGCGCTCGGCCGCCGCGCGCACGAGCGTGCGCGCATGGGCAAAGAGCTGGCTGTTGAACGCGGCGCTGCCCTCGATGAATAAATGCGGCACGAGGATGTTGCGCCAGACGTCCTGCGCCGCGTCGATCTCCTTCCAGCTGCCGCCCGCGGAGGCGAGCGAGGGATTGACCGCGACCGCGTCGCTCAAGGCCTTCTCCTTCCTTGTAGCGTTTTCGAGCAGCGCCGGTTCGAGCAGGGCGTCGAACTGCTTGCGGCGCACCTTGATCGAGTTCTCGATCTGGTTCAGGTACGACTCCGCGGTGCGGCGCGGCTCATCGCCGGTCTTCGAGTACTGGAGCATGCGGCCGCGGAGTTCCGAGTAGCGGAGCAGCCAGAACGGCAGGAAGGTGTCGCGCTGCAGTTCGAGCTGGGAGACGGTCAGCAGGCGATCGGTATCGCCGGGGTGGCCGGAGACGAACACCGCATCGCCCGGTTGCGCGCCATCCCAGTCGAAGCGCAGATGATCTGGCGTCTTTACCGGCTTTCCATTCTCATAGGCGCGCAGGATTGACATGTCGAGGCACCAGCGCGGGAACTGGAAGTTGTCCGGGTCGCCGCCGAACGCCGCGATGTCGCGCTCCGGTGCGAACACGAGGCGTACGTCCTCGTAGCGGCGGTATTTGTAGAGCCAGAACTGGCCGCCCTGGTAGAGCGCCACACGCTCGCACTTGAGCGGGCCGCCCTTGGATTTCGCCGCGGCTTCCTCGCAGGCCTGTTCGAGCTTCGTAAGCTCGGCACGCCGCGCGGCGACCACAGCTTCCGGAGCCATGCCCTTGATCGCAGCCCCGACTATAGCGGTCACGTCTTCCGTGCCAACGAGCACGGAGACTGCGTCTCCCTCGCACTTCAGTTCCTGTTCGCGAGTGCCGGCAAGAAATCCGCTGGCCACGAGGTCATTGCCCTCGGAGGACCGCTGCGCGATGCAGTCTTCCGCGCAGTGGTGATTGGTGAGGATCAGGCCGTCGCCCGAGATGAAGGAGCCGGTGCAGCCGGTCTCCAGCCGGACGGTGGCTTCGCGCACGCGGTCGAGCCAGGCGGAATCGAGCGTGACGCCGTATTTTTCGGCGATGGCGGCGCGCGGCGGATTGTCGAAGGTCCACATGCCTTCTTCGGCGGCAGCCGGAAAGGCCGCGAACGCGGCAAGCGCCGCAATCGGAACGAGCTTCATCAAGAACACCGTGATTCCGCAGCGCCGCGGGGGGCGGCGAGGCGCTCATGGTAACGGTTGGGCATCGCCTGCGAACAGGGCCGACAACCGGTCGGCGCGGTGGGAGGGCCGTTCATCGCGCCGCGGGTTCATTCGGCCGTGGTCAGCAGGAGTTGCGTGCCTTCGGGTGCGATGAGGAGCACATGCCGCGCCGGGTCGAGGCCTCCCGGCGGCCGGTGCGCCATCTCGAAACCAGCGTCCTTGAGGCGCGCGATGCGCGCGGGCATCTCTGCGTCGGCAAACATCAGCGCCGGCCGGTTGAGAAGCCCGGTGCGCAGCAGCGCGACATTGAGTGAATCACTCGTGAGCCCGATGTGCGGATAGGGTTCGTCGCCTTCCTCGGCCGGCACAAAGCCGATCCGCTCCCAGTCCTGTTCCGCCTGTTTCACGTCTGAAACCGGCAATGCGTATTCCTCGAACCAGCCGAGCCGCGAAGTCTCCGCGGGGGATTGCGGCGTGGGCGAGTGGGTGCGCGCCTCGAGCAGTCGGATCCGCTGGCCGGCGACCTCAAAACCCGCTTCGTTGAACACGTCGTCGCCGAGGCGGCGGTCGAGAATCTCGATGCCGCGCTCCTCGAGCGCGCCGAGATGGCCGAAAAGATCCGGCAGCACGAATGCGAGCAGCGGCGATTGCGCAAGCTCACGGCCGTGCAGCCCGATCGCGAGCCGCCCGTCGGCAACGACGGCGTACGGATAAGGCCAGGCCTCACCGACCGTGACCTGGCTGAATCCGAGACGCTCGTAGAACGTGATCGAGGCGATCAGGTCCGGCGCATGCACGCTGACTTCGTGGAAGCGGCCGATCATCGGGGCGACTCCGGCGCGGCGCGCGTGCGATCCGTGACGAGACGTGCGAGGCACTCAACCTGAGCGACGCCGTCGTTGAGCGCGGGGATGTACTCGAACTCGAGGCCGCCCGCGGCGAGGAAAGCCGCCTTGCCGCGTATCGCGATTTCCTCGAGCGTTTCCAGGCAATCCACGGCGAAGCCGGGGCAGACGACAGCGATACGCTGCGGCCCGGTGAGCGCGAGTTCCCGGAGCCGATCCTCGGTGTATGGCTCGAGCCAGCGCGCGCCGCCGACGCGCGACTGGAAGGCGACCGACCAGCGACCGGCCGGCAGCGCGAGCCGTTCCGCGACGAGCCGCGCCGTCGCCTGGCACTGATCGCCGTAGGGATCGCCTGCATCCGCGTAACGCCGCGGAATGCCGTGGAAGGAAAAGAGCAGGTGTTCCCAGGGCGTCCGCGCAGCCCCGATGCTCGCGGCGAGCGCGCCGATATAGCCCGCATCCGCGTGGTAATCATCGATCACGGTGATTTCCGGCGCGGACGGCCAGCGTGCGAGCGCGGCTTCGATCCGGTCGAGCGCCGCGGCGGTCGTCGTTGCGGAATATTGCGGGAACAGCGGCAGCACGATCAGCCGGCGCAGGTCGGTGGAGCGAAGCGTTTCCAGGGCCGCGTCGATCGATGGATTTCCGTAGGTCATGCCCATGGAGATCGCGGGTGCCTCGGTTCGGAGCGCCGCAAGCCGGCCCGCCAGCGCGCGGGTGAGCGCCACCGTGCCGGTCAGGAGCGGCGAGCCCCCGGCGGTCCAGATCTCGCGGTAGGCGCGTGCGCTTTTCCGCGGTCGGAACGGCAGGATCAGCCCACGCAGCAGCAGCTGCCAGGGCAGGCGCGGCAGGTCGACGACGCGCGGATCGGACAGGAATTCGGCGAGGAAACGCCTGACCGCAGCCGGAGTTGGCGCATCCGGCGTGCCGAGGTTGACGACCAGGACGCCGGTTGCTGACGCCATGGCGTCACGATACCCGATGGCAGGCAGCGGCGGTACGAACGGGCGAGCGAAAAAAAGCGGCCGGGAGCGAGGCTCCCGGCCGCGGATGCTGCGATGCGGTTAGAAGCTGAAGCGGGCGCCGGCGAACAACGTGTCGGCATCCTCGCCGAACTGGTACTCCACGCCGAATGCGAACATGTCGCTGAAGTGATAACGACCGCCGAGCGAGTAGGCTGTTTCATCGCCGCCCTGGTTGCCCAGGTCGCGGTAGATGATGTGGCCTTCCATCTCGAACTGATCGGCGACGCGGCTGCGGAGACCCGCGGAGACCAGGTAACCGTCGGCGTTTGCGCTGAAGCCGGGGGCGGACAGGTCGAGTTCCGAGTAGCCGATGCGGCCGACGAGGTCCAGGTTCTCGGCAATGCCGAAATGACCGCCGAGGCCGACCGAGTACGCATCGATGTCGATGACGTCGACGCTCTGGCTCGCGTAGTCGGCGAATACGAAGAAATGGTCGGCGAATCCGACCGAACCGTCCACGTAAAAACCATCGCCGCTCGGGCCGTTATCGACGTCGGTGTTGATCCAGTCGAGCTCCACGAAGGAGTAGTTCATGTCATCGGCGAGCGCCGCAAGCGGTGAAACCGCGAGTAGCAGGCCGCCCAGCAGTGCACTGACAAACTTCATGTTTTGATTCCTGTATGAGAAAGGGAGATCTGCCTGCGTGCAGAATCGGGAGGGCATGGTAGGGGACCATTCCGGCGACTGACATAAGCCGGTGACGTAACTGTGATCGGCGTCTGGCGCCGTGGTTGCGGCGCATGCGCTACGTCACGAAATGCCGGCCTCAGGCCGGCGTGATACCGCCGACGCAGACGTACTTGATTTCGGTGTAGTCGAGCAGTCCGTATTTCGAACCCTCGCGGCCTGTCCCCGATTCCTTGACGCCGCCGAACGGTGCGACCTCCGTCGAGATGATGCCGGTATTGAGGCCGACGATGCCGTACTCGAGCGCTTCCGACACGCGCCAGGAGCGCGCGAGGTCGCGCGTGTACAGGTAGGCCGCAAGTCCATATTCGGTGTCATTAGCCATCGCTATGGCCTCTTGTTCCGATGTGAATCTGAAACAAGCCGCCACTGGGCCGAAGGTTTCCTCGCGCGCGACCATCATCGCGGGCGTCACGCCCGTCAGCACGGTCGGTTCGAAAAAGGTGCCGCCGAGCGCGTGGCGACGGCCGCCGAATGCGATCCTGGCGCCCTTCGAGGTCGCGTCCGCGATGTGCTCCTCGACTTTCTTGAGCGCCGCGGCATCGATCAGCGGCCCCTGTTCGGTCTCGCCGGCGAGACCATCGCCGACGCGAAGCTTCTGCACGGCGGCAATGAGCTTGGCGCTGAAGGCCTCGTACACGCCGTCCTGGACCAGCAAGCGGTTTGCGCAGACGCAGGTCTGGCCGGTGTTCCGGTACTTGGAGGCGATCGCGCCCGCGACCGCCGCGTCGAGATCCGCGTCGTCGAACACGATGAAGGGAGCGTTGCCTCCGAGTTCCAAGGACACTTTCTTCATCGTCTTCGCGCACTGCGCCATCAGCAGCTTTCCGATCTCGGTCGAGCCGGTGAAGGAAAGTTTCCGTACCCGCGGGTCACCCGTGAGCACGCCGCCGATCTCGCGCGCGGGACCGGTGATCACGTTCAGCACACCAGGCGGAATGCCGGCGCGCTGGCTCAGCTCCGCGAGCGCAAGGGCGGAAAACGGCGTCTGGGTCGCCGGCTTGCAGACGACCGTGCAACCCGCCGCTAGCGCGGGCGCCACTTTCCTCGTGATCATCGCCGCCGGAAAATTCCAGGGCGTGATCGCGGCGACCACGCCGACCGGCTGGCGCAGCACGAGGATGCGCTTGTCGGCCTGGTGACCCGGGATCACGTCGCCGTAGACGCGCTTCGCTTCTTCGCCGAACCACTCGACGAAAGAGGCCGCATAGGCGATCTCGCCCTTCGATTCCGCGAGCGGCTTGCCCTGCTCGGCGGTCATGAGCTTCGCGAGATCGGCGGCGTTCAGCAGGATCAGGTCGTTCCAGCGGCGGAGCAGAACGGCGCGTTCTTTCGCGGTCTTCGCGGCCCAGGCCGGGAAGGCCACGTGCGCGGCCGCGACCGCTTTCTCGGTCGCCGCCGCATCGAAGGCGGGCACGGTGCCGAGTTGTGCGCCCGTCGCCGGATTGTGCACGGGGATTGTGGCGCGGCCCGGTGCATCGAGCCAGGCGCCATTCACGAAGCACTGTTCGCGAAGGAGCGAGGGATCCTCGAGCTTGAGTGCGCCGGTGGCCACGAGGTGGCTGTCGTCTTTGGCGCGCATCAGGCGGCCTGCACGACGCGCTGGTCGATCGCGCCGAATATGGAGCGTCCTGCGGCATCGAACATCTCGATCCGCACGCGGTCGCCGAAAGAAAGAAATGGTGTCATCGGTTTGCCCTGTTCCAGGGTTTCAAGCATGCGCCGCTCGGCGAGACAGGTCGAGCCTGAAGAACGATCGCGATTCGACACCGTGCCTGAACCCACGATGCTGCCAGCGCCGAGACGGCGGGTCTTCGCGGCATGCGCGATCAGTTGGCCGAAATCGAAGGTCATGTCGATGCCGGCGTTCGGCCGGCCGAAGGGCTCGCCGTTCAGGTGCACGACGAGCGGCAGGTGCACGCGCGCGTCCTTCCAGGCGCCATCGAGTTCGTCCGGCGTGACCGCGACCGGCGAAAACGCGGTCGCCGGCTTCGATTGGTAGAAGCCGAATCCTTTTGCGAGTTCGGCCGGGATCAGGTTCCGGAGCGACCAGTCGTTCACGAGCATGACGAGCTGGATGTGACCGCGCGCAGACTGGGCGTTCGTGCCCATTACGACGTCGTCCGTGACGACTGCGACTTCGCCTTCGAGATCGATGCCCCAGTCCTCGCTGTCGAAGGGTGCGTCTGCCGCGGGCGGCAGGAAATCGTCCGACCCGCCCTGGTAGACCAGCGGGTCCGTCCAGAACGACTCCGGCATCGTCGCGCCCCGCGACTTGCGCACGAGCTCGACGTGATTGACGTAGGCGCTGCCGTCGACCCAGTGGTAGGCCCGCGGCAGCGGCGCAAGCACCTTTGTTGCATCGAACCGGAGACTTTCGGCTCGGCCGGCCTCGAGTTCGCGTGCGAGCGCAGCAAGTGCGGGTTTCGCGCGCGCCCAGTCATCGAGCGCGGCCTGGAGCGTCGGCGCGATGGCCACAGCTGGCGCTGCCCGCGTGAGATCGCCGCTCACGACCGCGAGCCGGCCGTCGCGGCCGCCGGCAAGCGAAGCCAGCTTCATTTCGCGGAGCCTTTCCAGCTGTCGACGTAGCCCGGCCACTCGACCTTGGCGGCGGCGGGGGCGATCTCGAGCGCGTCCCTCGTGTCGATCATGACGGCGTACTCGTCGGTCGCCGGCTTTGACTGTACGAGCATTCGCGAGAGCGCCTTCGGATGCGGCCCGTGCGTGAAGCCGCCCGGATGCAGCGTGACCATGCCCGGCTGGATGTTGTCGCGGCTGAAGAAATCGCCCGCGTGATAGAAGATTACTTCGTCGTAGTCGTCGTTGTTGTGGAAGAACGGGATCTTGATCGCACCCGGGTCGGTCTCGAACGGCCGCGGCACAAAGGTGCAGATGACGAAGCGGTTGCCGACGAAGGTCGTGTGCGCCGACGGCGGCAGGTGATAGCGATGGCTCATGAGCGGACGGATGTCCCGCACGTTGATCCGGCAGACGGACAGGTCGCCGTGCCAGCCGATGGCGTCGAGCGGGTTGTACGGGAAGGTGACCGTCGAGACGGCGTTCCGCCGCTTCACCGCGACCCGCCAGGTCTTTTCATCCTGCTGGGCCAGGAAGGCCTCGTCCACGCGCGGCGCGTCGAGCATCGCGGGATCGAAGATCGCGTGACCGCCAACCAGGCCCTTCTCGGGCAGCATGTACGAGGCGTTGGTCGCCTCGATCATGAGAAGTGCCACAGGCTCCGCGCATTCGAGTCGCCACATTGTCCCGCGCGGCAGAACGATGTAATCGCCGGCCTCGAAGGCGAGATGGCCGAAATCGCAGAAGAGGTCGCCTCGGCCCTGGTGCACGAACAGCAATTCGTCGCCGTCGGCGTTGCGGGCGAGCGCATCCATCTGGCCCGCCACGCGCCAGAAACGCAGTCGGCAGCTTGCGTTGAAGAGGAGATCCGGCGCCGACCAGGGGTGCGCGGCGACGGCTTCGAGTTTCGTCAGGTCGAAAGCATGCGGCGACAGCGGGCCCTCGAAGCCGGACCAGCCCGTCGGCGGGTGGCGGTGGTGGAAAAACGCCGCCGGGCCGAAGAAGCCTTCCTTGCCCATCTCGCGCTCGAAGGTGCCGGGCGGCAGGTCCGCATGGGCCTGACGAGACGCCGTGCCCTCAATACGAGGATGACCGATGTAGCGCTTCATCGGCCCAATTTAGTTTCAGATGTAACCATTAGCAAGTCAAATGCTGCATGGGGACTGTCACCTTCAGCACCGCCACGTCTCCGACCCTCTAGCCTTTCGCTGAAGGTGACTGTCCCCTCCGGCGACGGTTCCGCGACTACCGCTCCAGGATAGCCGTCACGCCCATGCCGCCCGCCGTGCAGACGGAGATCAGTCCGCGCCCTGATCCGCGCGCGGCGAGGAGCTTTGCAAGCGCCGCGACGATGCGCGCGCCGGTCGCGGCGAACGGGTGGCCGACCGCGACCGAACTGCCCTTGACGTTGAGCTTGGCGCGGTCGATCGAGCCGAGCGGCGCCGCGAGTCCGAGCCGGTCGCGGCAGAACTGCGGCGATTCCCAGGCCTTCAGCGTGCAGAGCACCTGCGCCGCGAACGCCTCGTGGATCTCGTAGTAGTCAAAGTCCTGCAGCGTGAGCCCGGCGTCGGTGAGCATCCGCGGCACCGCATAGGCCGGGGCCATCAGCAGCCCTTCGCCGCCCACGAAGTCGACCGCGGCCACTTTGGCGTAGGTCATGTACGCCTGGACGGTCAAGCCGCGCGAACGCGCCCATTCCTCGCTCGCAAGGAGCACCGCGGCCGAGCCGTCGGTCATCGGCGTCGAGTTGCCCGCCGTCAGGGTGCCATCCGCAGCGAACGAAGGCTTGAGCTTTGCGAGCTTTTCGAGGCTCGTGTCGGGGCGGACGTTGTTATCGGCCGTGAGCCCGAGGTAGGGCACGACGAGATCCGACATGAAGCCTTCGGCCCAGGCGCGCGCCGCATGCTGGTGGCTCGCAAGCGCGAGTTCATCCTGCGCCTGCCGCGTGATCTGCCACTCGCTCGCCATCTTTTCGGTGTGCTGGCCCATCGAGAGCCCCGTGCGCGGCTCGCCGGTGCCAGGGAAGCTCGGCTTGAAATGCCGCGGCCGGAGTCCGAAAAAAGGCGCGATGCGCGCACCGAAGTCCTTCGCGCGGAAGCTCCGGAGCATCAGCTGCTGGTATTCGCGGCCGAAGACGATGGGCGGGTCGCTCACCGTGTCGACCCCGCCCGCGATCCCGGCGTCGATCTGCCCGAGCGCGATCTTGTTGCCGATGAGAATCGCGGCCTCGAGACTGGTCCCGCAGGCCCGCTGGACGTCGAAGGCCGGCGTCTCGGCGGCGAGACCGCTGCCAAGCACGCATTCCCGGGCGAGGTTCCAGTCCCGGGAGTGCTTCATGACCGCCCCCAGCGAGACATCTCCGAGCCGCTCGCCGCGCAGCCGGTATGACTCCACGAGGCTGGTCAGCACGGCAGTCATCATCTCCTGGTTGGAG
>JANLWE010000200.1:0-3550 GCA_031364365.1 Gammaproteobacteria bacterium
CGCCTCGGCGAGCCTCGGCGCGATCCTCGAGGCCCGCGGACTCAAGGTCCGCATGGTAAAGCTCGACCCCGATATCAATGTGGACCCGGGCACCATGAGCCCGTTTCAGCACGGCGAGGTCTTCGTCACTGAGGACGGAACTGAGACCGACCTCGACCTCGGGCATTACGAGCGCTTCGTCCGCACCACGACCGGTCGCAACAGCAATTTCACGACCGGGCGCATCTCCGAGCGCGTGATCGCGCGCGAGCGGCGCGGCGATTACCTCGGCGCGACGGTGCAGGTCATCCCGCACATCACGGACGAGATCCGCCGCAGCATCATGCTCGGCGCCGGCGATGCCGACGTCTGCATGGTCGAGATCGGCGGCACGGTGGGCGACATCGAGTCGCTGCCATTCCTCGAAGCCATCCGGCAGATGAGTGTCGAGCTCGGCCGCAACAACTGCGTCTACATCCACCTCACGCTGGTGCCGATCGTCGGCGGCTCGGGTGAGATCAAGACCAAGCCCACCCAGCATTCCGTGAAGGAACTGCGCGGCATCGGCATCCAGCCCGACGTGCTCCTGTGCCGCTGCCTCAATCCGCTGCCGGACGAGCAGCGGCGGAAGATCGCGCTCTTCACCAATGTCGAGGAGCGCGCCGTCATCTCGGCGATCGACGCCGACGACATTTACCGCATCCCGATCCTGCTGCACGAGCAGCATCTCGATGAAATCGTCTGCGACAAACTCGGGATCACTGCGCCACCCGCGGATCTCCGCGAATGGCAGCAGGTGGTCGCCGCCCGCCATCAGCACGATGCGACGGTCAACGTGGCGATGGTCGGAAAGTATGTCCAGATCCGGGACTCGTACATCTCGCTGAACGAGGCCCTGCGCCACGCGGGCCTCAAGTCACGCACGCGGGTCCAGGTCCATTACGTCGAATCGACCGACATCGAAAGCGCAGGCACGGGGTGTCTCGCGGGCATGAATGCGATTCTCGTGCCTGGCGGCTTTGGCGAGCGCGGCATCGAAGGAAAGATCGCGGCGGTCCGCTACGCGCGGGAACAAGGCGTGCCCTATCTCGGCATCTGCCTTGGCATGCAGGTCGCGGTGATCGAGTTTGCCCGCGGTGTGCTCGGGCTTGCAGGCGCGAATTCGACGGAGTTCGAACGCGGGGCGGCGGATCCCGTCATCGCGCTCATTACCGAGTGGCGGGACCGGACCGGGGAGACGCTCCGCCGCGACGATCGTTCGGAGCTCGGCGGCACCATGCGCCTTGGCGCGCAGGAGTCACGGATCCTGACCGGTACGCTGGCCCGCAAGGTTTACGGGCGGGATGCGATCCACGAGCGGCACCGTCACCGCTACGAATTCAACAACAACTACCTCGAGCGCATGCAGAAAGCGGGGCTTGCGATTTCCGCGTACTCCGAGGACGGCCTGGTCGAAATCGTCGAATTGCCATCGCATCCGTGGTTCATCGGCGTGCAGTTCCATCCGGAGTTCACGTCGAACCCGCGCGACGGGCATCCGCTGTTCACGAGTTTCGTGCGCGCCGCACGCGAGCACGCCACGCGGCAGCACGAGGCAGGCAAGCTCCCCAGGGCGGCGAGCGCGTGAAGCTTGCCGGCAGCGAAATTGGGGCCGATCGACCGCTGTTCCTGATCGCCGGTCCCTGCGTCGTCGAGGATCCGGGACTCACGATGGACATCGCGGGCGAGCTCAAGGAGATCACAAGTTCGCTCGGGATCCCGTTCGTCTTCAAGGCGTCCTACGACAAGGCCAATCGCTCCTCGCGCAACTCGTTCCGCGGCCCCGGCATCGAGCAGGGCCTGAGAGTGCTCGCCGACGTGCGTCGCGAGTTCGGTGTTCCGGTCCTGACCGACGTGCACGAGGACACGCCGCTCGCCGAGGTGGCATCGGTCGTGGACGTGATGCAGACCCCTGCGTTCCTGTGCCGTCAGACGAATTTCATTGTCAATGTCTGCTCGCAGGGCAAGCCCGTGAATATCAAGAAGGGACAGTTCCTGAGTCCCTGGGAGATGTCGAACGTGGTCGAGAAGGCGCGCTCGACCGGAAACTCGGACATCATGGTCTGCGAGCGCGGCTTCAGCTTTGGATACAACAACCTGATCTCCGACATGCGCGCCCTTGCAGTCATGCGCGAATTCGGCGCGCCGGTCGTGTTCGACGCGACCCATTCGGTGCAATTGCCCGGTGGAAAAGGCACTGCGTCGGGAGGCCAGCGCGAATTCGTGCCGGTGCTCGCACGCGCCGCCGTCGCGGCCGGCGTCGCCGGTGTCTTCATGGAAACCCATCCGCGACCAGAGCAAGCACTCTCGGATGGCCCGAATGCCTGGCCGCTGCCGCGCATGCGCGAACTGCTCGAGATCCTGGTCGAACTCGACCGCACGGTTAAGTCGCGCCCCTTCGCCGAGACTTCACTCTGATGCGCATCGTCGACATCCGCGGCCGCGAGATCATTGACTCCCGCGGCAATCCGACTGTGGAAGCCGAAGTCGAGCTCGACGACGGAACGGTTGGCCGTGCCGCCGTGCCGTCCGGTGCCTCGACCGGAACCCGCGAGGCCGTCGAATTACGGGACGGCGACGCAAAGCGATATCTGGGGAAGGGCGTCCTGAAGGCGGTCGGGCACGTGAACGAGGCGCTCCGCGACCTGCTGGTCGGACGCGATCCTGCGGACCAGGCCGGCATCGACCGCAGCATGTGCGAGCAGGATGGCACCGAGGGCAAATCGGCGATTGGTGCGAATGCGATTCTCGCGGTGTCGCTCGCGAATGCCCACGCCGCTGCAAAAGCACAGAAGCTGCCGCTGTTCCGGTATCTCGGCGGTGACGACGCGGTCGTCATGCCGGTGCCAATGATGAACATCATCAACGGCGGCGCCCATGCCGACAACAGCCTCGACATCCAGGAATTCATGATCGTGCCGGCGGGACTCCCGAGTTTCCGCGAGGCGCTGCGCTGTGGCGCGGAGATATTCCACCGGCTGAAGAAGATCCTGCTGGATCGCGGCCTTTCGACTGCAGTCGGCGACGAGGGCGGTTTCGCCCCGAACCTGCCATCCAACGAGGCCGCGCTTGGCGTGATCCTCGAGGCGATCGGGCAGGCCGGCTACCACGCGGGGCACGACGTCTGGCTCGGTCTCGACGTTGCGAGCAGCGAGTTTCATCACAACGGCAGCTACCAGCTCGAATCGGAAGGCCGGAAGTTCAACGCCGAGCAGTTCACCGACTACCTGGCTTCGCTCACGGAACGCTATCCGATCCTCACGATCGAGGACGGCATGGCGGAGTCCGACTGGGAAGGCTGGGCCATCCTGACACGCCGGCTCGGCAAGAAAGTGCAGCTCGTCGGCGACGACCTGTTCGTGACGAACACCGAGATCCTGGCACGCGGTATCTCCGAGAACGTCGCAAACGCCATCCTGATCAAGCCCAACCAGATCGGAACACTGACCGAGACGCTCGCCGCGATCGCCATGGCAACCGGCGCGGGTTACGCCTCGGTCATCTCGCACCGTTCCGGGGAAACCGAGGACTC
>JANLWE010000202.1:0-2798 GCA_031364365.1 Gammaproteobacteria bacterium
TGGCGCAAGCGCCGATCGTCGTCGATATACCGGCGCCGCGGGATGGGATCGTCACGGCCATCGACACGCGCGCGCTCGGCCTTGCGGTGGTTGCACTCGGTGGTGGCCGGACCGCGCCGGGGCAGGCGATCGATCCGGCCGTCGGCTTCGATCGACTGATGCCACGCGGCGCCCGGGTCCGTAAGGGTCAGCCGGTTGCGCGCGTGCATGCGGCGAATCGGGATGCCGCCGCGGCGGCGTCCCTGGCCGTTACCCACGCCTATGAGATCAGCACGACGGCGCCGTCACTGCCGCCATTGGTGGAGCGAATCGCATGAGCACTCCCCACATCGATGCTGCGCCGGGCGCGTTCGCGGAACTGCTGCTGCTGCCGGGCGACCCGCTGCGCGCACGTCATGTCGCGAACAGCCTGCTGACGCACGCGGTCGAGGTCACGAATATCCGCAACATGCTGGGCTACACCGGCGAATGGAACGGAAAGCGCGTGTCGGTGATGGGTTCCGGGATCGGCATCCCGTCGGCGATGCTCTACGCCACCGAACTGATCCGCAACTATGGTGTGCGCCGGCTGGTGCGAATCGGTACCTGCGGCGGACTCGCCGACGACGTGCAACTGGGCGAACTGTTGCTGGTGCAGGGCGCATCGACCGACTCGTCGGTGAACCGGTTGCGTTTTGGCGGCCACGACTTCGCGGCTACCGCAAGCTGGGCGCTGTTATCCCGGGTCGCGGCCGCCGCGCAGGCCGCAGGTTCCGCGATCCGCGTCGGAAACATCTTCA
Organism: Gammaproteobacteria bacterium; assembly: GCA_031364365.1. Lineage (GTDB taxonomy): Bacteria > Pseudomonadota > Gammaproteobacteria > Steroidobacterales > Steroidobacteraceae > SCUD01. The sequence goes on from JANLWE010000202.1 coordinate 780, forward strand.
CGAGCGACTACTTCTATCACCCGGATGCCGGCCTCATGGAACTGCTGCGGCGTTTTGGAATCCTGGCACTCGACATGGAAACTGCGGGCCTCTACGGCCTCGCCTCGGAACTGGGCGCGGAAGCGCTGTCGGTGCTGACGGTCAGCGATCACCTGATGCACGACCGGCACATGAGCGCCGAAGAACGCGAGACCGGCGTCAACGCAATGACCCGCCTCGTTCTCGACGCACTTCTCAGCTGATCGGATCCCGCAGGCGCGGGTCGACTAGCCGAAGCGACGCCGCTGGAATCGCCGCGGGCGGCTATCGACTCGGCGTGCGGGCGCGGCCTGTTCGATGCGCTGTGCCGGCGGTGCGGCAATTTCGGTGCGCGCGAATTCCGGCGTCGGCGAGAACGGCACGGACTGCCGCATCGTCCTCTCAATGTCCCGCAGCAACGAAGCCTCATCCGAAGACACAAGCGACACCGCATGGCCGTCGTTGCCGGCACGCGCCGTGCGGCCGATGCGATGCACGTAGTCCTCGGGCACATGCGGCATGTCAAAGTTGACGACCTGGGGCAGCTCGCGGATGTCGAGACCGCGCGAGGCGACCTCGGTCGCGACGAGTGCCGTCAGTTTTCCCGCCTTGAAGTCGGCAAGTGCGCGGGTGCGTGCCGCCTGGCTCTTGTTACCGTGAATCGCGGCAGAGCGGATGCCGGCGCGGCCGAGCTGATCGGCCAGGCGATTCGCGCCGTGCTTGGTGCGCGTGAATACGAGTGCCTGCTGCCAGCTGCCCTCGCCATTCGCGCCGTTCTTGAAGAGGTGCACCAGGAGGTGGCGCTTGTCGTCTTTCGCGACGCGGAATGCGAGCTGCACAACGCGATCGACCGTGCTGTTCGGCGGCGTGACTTCGACCTGCACCGGGTTTACGAGAATACGCGCGGCGAGGGTGCGGATGTCGGGCGTGTAGGTTGCCGAGAACATCAGGTTCTGCCGCTTCGCCGGCAGCAGCTTGATGATGCGCCGGATGTCGTGAATGAATCCCATGTCGAGCATCCGGTCCGCTTCGTCGAGGACCAGGTGCCGGACTTCGGTGAGGTTCGCCAGTCCGCGATTCGCCAGATCGAGCAGCCGCCCGGGTGTTGCAACGAGGATGTCGCAGCCGATTCGAAGACCGTCAATCTGCGGTCGTTCGCCGACACCGCCGAAGATCACGCGTGAGCGCAGTTTCTTGTTCGCTCCATAGACCCGGATGCTCTCCAGGATCTGGGCCGCGAGTTCGCGGGTTGGCGCGAGCACGAGCGCGCGCGGTCCGCGGCCTGCGGAGGCCGCCAACAGTTGCAGCAAGGGCAGCACGAAGGCCGCCGTCTTGCCGGTCCCGGTCTGGGCGCCGGCCAGCAGGTCGCGCCCGGCGAGCACCGGCGGAATGGCTTCCACCTGGATCGGCGTCGGGGTCGAGTAGCCGTGCGCGGATATGGCAGAAAGCAGCTCAGGCTCAAGCCCGAGATCGTTGAAATTCATGATGATTTTTTGGGTCCGAGGAGGGAAAGGCGCGCGGACTATACAGGAACTTGGGCGCCGCCGCAGGGTTTGACCAAGTACGATAGGCAAACCGAGACGGAGTTATCTCATGCGCACCCTGCCGACCGCACTGCTTGCGACGCTTTGCCTGGCCCTTTCCGGCTGCGGCTACAACACGATTCAGACCCAGGACGAGGCAGTGAAAGCCGCGTGGTCCGAAGTCGTGAACCAGTATCAGCGCCGCGCGGACCTGATACCCAACCTGGTGGCTACCGTCAAAGGCTTCGCCGCCCAGGAAAAGGAGGTGTTGTTGGGTGTCACCAACGCCCGCGCCAAAGTCGGCAGCATTCAGGCGACCCCGGAACTCATCAACAGCCCTGAGGCGTTTGCCAAGTTCCAGGCCGCCCAGGGAGCATTGTCGGGTGCTCTCTCCAGATTGCTGGTAGTGTCCGAGAACTATCCGCAATTGAAGTCTGACGCGAATTTCCGTGACTTGCAGGCGCAACTGGAAGGCACT
>JANLWE010000006.1:0-4710 GCA_031364365.1 Gammaproteobacteria bacterium
TTACCGCAATCACGCCGGTCATTCTGACTTCTTTCTCATGAGATACCCGCAGCTCCTCCCAGCGGCCCGGCATCAGGTGGTCACTGATGACCTTCATGGCGCGCAGTTTCTCCGCACTGCCTTCGACCAGGCTTGGCGTGCCGAAGACGGTGGCCGAGCGATAGTTCATCGACGAATTGAACGCGGAACGGGCCAGCACGATGCCATCCAGCAGGGTCACGTTCAGGCAAATCTTTTCGCTGCCTTCAACCATGCGAATGACCCGGGCCTTGCGCGTGCCGTGCAAATACAAAGTCTCACCATCGCGGCCATAAATCATGGGTACGACGACCGGATTTCCGTCTTCGACGAAAGCAACCTGCGCGACGAGTCCGGCGTCCAGGATCCGATGCACGCTGTCCCTGTCATAGCGGCCCTTCTCCCGAAGCTGCCTGACCTTGTTCAGTTTGCTGAGCGGGTACTCGGCTTTCATAAGACCTCATCCGCGCATGAAAATCGGAACCAGGGTGAGCGCAATGGACGGTACCAGAACAATGCTGATGATATTCAGCACTCGACCGGCGCCCACGATTTCTGGACTCGCCGGCGGCAAATTCGGATACTCGCCATGCGCCGGCCTGCAGCCGAGGCGCGGCAGAGAATCCATGCAGGAATATGACTACATCATCGTCGGTGCCGGCTCCGCCGGCTGCGTGCTCGCCGAGCGGTTATCGCGCGGGGGGCGGCACAGCGTGCTGGTGCTGGAAGCCGGAGGCAGCGACCTGCATCCCTGGATCAAGCTGCCGATCGGCTACGGGCGACTGTTCTACCACCCACGGCTGAACTGGCGCTACGTGACCGAACCCGAGCCCGCCTGCGAGGGGCGCGACGGCTACTGGCCGCGCGGGCGGGTCGTCGGCGGCTCGAGTTCGATCAATGCGCTGGTCTATTGCCGCGGGATGCCCTTCGATTTCGACGACTGGCGCGACGCCGGCGCCAGCGGCTGGGGCTGGTCGGACGTGCGGCCGCACTTCGAGCAAATCGAGAGCCACATCGGCACCGACGGGACGCGGCGCGGGGCCGGACCGCTGTTCGTCAGCGATGTGCGTGACCGCGTGCACCCGGCCAACCGCCACTATTTCGCTGCGGCCGCTGAATGCGGCCTGCCGGTGTCCGACGACGTGAACGGGCTACAACCCGAGGGCGCGGGTTACTACCCGATCACGGTGCGCAACGGCCTGCGCTGGTCCGCTGCGGATGCGTTCCTTCGCCCCGCCCTGCGCCGGCCGAACCTATGCCTGCTCACGCACGCGCTGGCGCGGCGCGTGCTGTTCGAGGGGCGGCGCGCGAGCGGCGTCGAAGTACTGCGCAAGGGCGAGTTGCTGACGGTGCGCGCGCGGCGCGAGCTGATCCTGAGCGCAGGCGCGGTGAACTCGCCGCAGCTGCTGCAGCTTTCCGGCGTCGGCCCCGGTGCATTACTGCAGCAGCACGGCATCCCGCAGGTGTTCGCGAACGACAACGTCGGCGGCAACCTGCAGGACCACCTCGCGGTCACCTATTACTACAAGGCGACCGAGCGCACGATGAACAACGAGCTCTCGCCCTGGTGGGGCAAGGCATGGGCGGGTCTCAAATACCTGCTCGCGCGGCGCGGCCCGCTGGGCCTCAGCATCAACCAGTGCGGCGGCTTCGTGCGATCCTCGCCCACAGTGTCGCGACCGGATCTGCAACTCTACTTCACGCCCCTCACCTACGCGACGACCAACGCCGTGACCGGCAAACGCCAGGTCATCAACCCGGACCCATGGCCAGGATTCCTGATCTCTTTCCAGCCCGCGCGACCGAGCAGCCGCGGCCGGATCGATATCCGCGCGCCCGAGATTTCGGTCGCTCCGGCGATCCGCCCCAATTACCTGTCGACGCAGCACGACCTCGACGTGGTCGTGGCCGGCGGCCGCCTGCTGCAGGCAATGGTGCGCACCACGGCGCTGAGGCATCTGATTCGCGAGGCGATCCCGCCCGACATCGAGCGGCTCGACGACGAGGGGCTGCTCGCGGATTTCCGCGCGCGCTGCGGTACGGTGTACCACCCGGCGTCGACCTGCCGCATGGGTCGCGACGCAAATGGCGCGGTGGTCGACGCGCAGCTGCGCGTGTTCGGAGTCGAGCGCCTGCGCGTGATCGATGCCTCCGCCTTTCCAGGCGTGACCTCCGGCAATATCAACGCGCCGACGCTGATGCTCGCCCACAAGGCTGCCGACGCGATCCTGGGCGAAGACTGAACCATGCGCATCGTGCGGCTTGAGACTTTCTGCAACAGTTTCGTCGGATTCGTGCGCCTCACCACCGAGGACGGCGGCATCGGCTGGGGCCAGCTTTCGACCTACAACGCGGACATCACCGCGCAGGTGTTCCATCGCCAGGTCGCCCCGTGGTCGCTCGGCGAAGATGTTTACGGCGTCGATGCGCTGGTCGACCGCATCCCGGAGCGCGAGCACAAGTTCCCGGGTTCCTACCTGTACCGCGCGATGGCGGGCCTCGACACTGCGCTGTGGGACTGGCGCGGACGTCGCGAGGAGAAGCCGGTGGCCGAACTGCTCGGCGGCAGCGCGGGAAGCCTGCGCACCTATGCCTCGTCGATGCGCCGCGACATCACCGCCGCGGCCGAGGCGGACCGCTTGCGTGCGCTGCGCGACGCGCACGGTTTCGACGCCTTCAAGTTCCGGGTCGGCTCCGAGTGCGGCCATGACCGCGACGAGTGGCCCGGGCGCACCGAGGAAATCGTGCCGACCGTACGCCGCGCGCTAGGCGACTCCGCGGCACTGCTGGTGGACAGCAATTCCTGTTACTCGCCGGCGCGCGCCATCGAGGTCGGTCGGATGCTCGAAGACCACGGCGTGTGCCACTTCGAGGAGCCCTGCCCCTACTGGGAGTTCGAGCAGACCAAGCAGGTTGCCGATGCGCTCGCACTCGACGTCACGGGCGGCGAGCAGGACTGGGACATGCAGCACTGGAAACGCATGATCGCAATGCGCGCAGTGGACGTCATCCAGCCGGACGTGCTGTACATGGGCGGCATTTCGCGCACGCTCCGTGTCGCGGCACTCGCAGCAGCCGCTGGCCTGCCCTGCACTCCGCACAGCGCCAACCTCTCGCTGGTAACGCTGTTCACGATGCACCTGTTGCGCGCGATCCCGAACGCCGGCAAGTACCTGGAGTTCTCGATCGAGGGAGCGGAGTACTATCCGTGGCAGGTCGGGCTGTTCGTTGGGAATCCGTATACGATTCGCGACGGCCGGGCCACCGTGACTGGGCGGCCGGGCTGGGGCGTGGAAATTTGCCCCACATGGCTTGCGCGATCCACCCACCAGTGCAGCGAGACCCGCGCATGAATGACAGTGCTGACCGCGTGGCGGCTTATTTCGCGACCGGCACCATCGCGGGCCTGCCGCGCGGCCACTTCATCGACGGCCGCAATGTCGCCGCTGTCTCTGGCGCGCGGATGGAGAGCTACGACCCGGGCACAGGCAAAGTCTTCGCGGAGTTCGCTGCCGGCGACGCGGCGGACATTGAGCGCGCGGTGGCCGCCGCGCAGGCGGGTTTGCGTCGCTGGCGCGACACGCGGCCCGAGCGGCGCGCGCAAGTGCTCACGCGCATGGCAGAGCTGTTGCGGGCCAACGCCGCGCGCCTCGCCGTGATGGATTCGGTCGACTCGGGCAAGACTCTCGCCGAGGCCGAGGGCGATGTCGCCTCCAGCGCGCGGCTGTTCGAGTACTACGCGGGCGCGGCCGACAAACTCGAGGGACGCTCGATACCCTTGGGTCCGGATTACATGAACTGGAGTCTGCGCGAGCCGGTTGGCGTGACCGCACACATCATTCCGTGGAACTACCCGACCAGTACTTTTGCGCGCGGCGTGGCGCCGGCGCTCGCCGCGGGTTGCGCGGTGGTGGCGAAGCCCGCGGAGACCACCCCGTTCACCGCGCTGCTGATGGCCGAGTTGCTGAGCGAGGCCGGACTGCCGGAGGGCGTGGTCAACGTCGTGACCGGGCTCGGCAGCACTGCCGGCGCGGCGCTGGCGGTGCATCCGGGCGTGCAGCACCTGACTTTCACCGGCTCAGTGGCGACCGGCGTGCGGGTGATGCAGTCGGCCGCACCCAACGTCACGCGGCTCACGCTGGAGCTGGGCGGCAAGTCGCCGCTGATCGCACTCGCCGACTGCGACCTCGAGGCAGCCGCCGAGGGTGCGCTCTCGGCGATCTTCAGCAACGCGGGCCAGGTCTGCTCGGCGGGTTCGCGGTTGGTGGTCGAACGCGCAATCCACGCGGAGCTGCTTGATATCCTGCTCGCGAAGACCCGCGCGCTCACGCTCGGCCACGGACTGCGAAACCCGCAGATGGGTGCGATCAATTCCGCGCAGCACCTCGAGCGCATCAGCGGCCACGTCGAACGGGCACGCCAGCGTGGCTGCCGGATCCTGTGTGGCGGCCGCCCGACGCACGACCCGCAGAGCGGCGCCGGCTGGTTCTTCGAGCCGACCATCATCGATGATCTCGCCTTGGATGACCCCGCAGTGCAACAGGAAATCTTCGGCCCGGTGCTGGCGGTGCAGGTGGTCGATGACGAGGCCGCGGCGATCGCTGCCGCGAACGGCACGGAGTACGCCCTGGTAGCCGGTATCTACACGCGCGACATCGGCCGTGCGCTGCGCCTCGCACGTGAGGTCGACGC
>JANLWE010000076.1:0-9933 GCA_031364365.1 Gammaproteobacteria bacterium
AGGCGATCCTCACAGACGGTGTGGCTCTGGAGCTGCTCTACCTGCGCGAGATCCGGGAATGGGAGTGGGATCCGCGGCTCTACGACTCGTTTCCGTACTACGACCCGCGCGAGGTCATCGCTGGCCGCCTCTCAGACCTGATCCACGGCACGTTCGCGCCCGAACAAGACAGGCTGCAGAGCGTCGCCAGTCAACTCGTGGCACTGCCGGGCTACCTGGATCAGGTTACCGCGGCGCTCAAAGCGTCAAAGCGCCATCCGGCCAAAGAGTACGTGGATCAGGCGATCAAGGGGAACAAGGGTCGCATCGAGTTCTTCGACACCGAGCTCAAGGCGTTCACCGCGAAATCGCCGAAAGCCGAGGTGGCTCGCGCGAAGGCCGTCGCGGCCCTGCAGGCCTATCAGCTATTCCTGGAGAACGAACTCTCCAAACGCGCGGATGGCGACTGGCGCCTGGGCGCGTCGCTGTACCGCAAGAAGTTCCCGCTGGCGCTGCAGACCACGCTGACCCCCGGCGAGGTGGTCCCGCGAGCCGAAGCGGCGTTCGAGGCCGCCAAGGCGGAGCTGCTGCAGGTCTCGATCCGGCTGCACAAGCAACTCTGGCCCGATGAGCCGCTGCCCCTGCTGGATGGCGACGATCGGGCCGCCGCCTCGGCGAAACTGATCAATCGCGTCAAGGACGAAATCGCGACGGACCACGCCAAGCCCGCGGATCTCGTCGCCGCACACGCCCGCAACCTCGACCACCTCCGCGCTTTCATCGAGCAGCACCAGCTGCTCTCGCTGCCTCCGCGCGAGACGCTGACGGTCGAGCCGATGCCCGGTTTCAAGCGCGGATCGACCGCGGCGGAATACCTGGCCCCCGGTGTGCTGGATCGCAACCCGGTCTGGCGCGCGACGTACTACGTCGATCCGATTGACCCGACCTGGCCCGCCGAGCGCGTCGAGTCCTACCTGAGAGGCCAGAACACTTACGAGGTCCAGCTCGTGGCCGCGCACGAGGCGTATCCCGGTCACCACACCCAGTACTTCTATTCGAAGCGCAATCTGAACCCGCTGCGAGCCGTCTTGTGGAACGCGGCGATGGTCGAGGGCTGGGCGGTTTACGGAGAAGGTCTGATGGTTCAGCTCGGATGGGGTGGCGAAAAGAACGACCGGTTCCGGTTCTACGATTTGCGCGGAAGGATGATCGTCGCCACGAACATCCTCCTGGACATCAAGCTCAACAGTGGTCAGATGACCGACGCGGAAGCAGTACAGTTCATGGTCGAGCAGGGCTTCCAGGAACAAGCGATGGCCGAGAAGAAGCTGCTGCGAGCCAAGCTCGACTCCACGCAACTGGCCCAGTACTTCCTCGGCCTGGACGAAATTGAATCGTTGGAGCGCGACTACAAGAACAGGCCTGGAACGAAGTGGTCGCAGCGCGAATTCAACGAGGCGCTGATCGGGCACGGCTCGGTAGCGGTCAAGTTCCTGCGCTGGTATCTGCTCGGGGAGTGAGCAAAGAGGGCCTGAACGCTGAAACAGAAACCCCGGCGCGGATCGTCGGGTCAGTTCCGGTCGCCTATATCCCTAGTGCGAACACCACCTCAGCCCTCATTGGCTATCACTGGAACTTTCGCTCTGCTCTAATGTCTCTGGCTTGACGACTCGCGCCAACTGGTCGGCCAGGGGGAGGCAACATGAGAATTTGTCGTGCCACATTCACTTGCATTGTTGTGGGTCTCTGTGCCGGTAGCCTGACGAGTTGCGGGGGCGGTTACGGCGGTGGGGGTTCTTCTCCGCCGGCAACGCTGACCATTTCCGTTTCACCAGCAACGATCACGCTGGGCCAAAGCGCCACAATCACATGGACCTCAAACGCCCCCTGCACGGCGAGCGGGGCATGGATGGGAACTAAGGCCGCAAGTGGTAGCGAGACGGTGACACCAGCTACGACCGGCACCCTCACCTATACCTTGATTTGCAGCGGCGGCGGGTACAACGAGAGTCAAAGTCGGTCGGCCACGCTTACGGTCACTTCGGCGGCGGTCGCCAGTCTCACGACCGGTAACGGCTGCTGCAACCAGCTTGAGCCCTTCCCGGTGATTGGCATCACGACTGGATCCGGCGAGGACCGGTTCCTTCTCCTCGGTACACACTATGTCGGCAAAGTAGGGGCGGCACAGACCGCCTATGCGACCTGCAGTTCCTGCCTGGCGGGTTCGCTCAAAGCCGATCCGAACGAGTTCAAGCTGCTCGCCGTTACGTCGCGTGCGTCGGCACGCGCAAGCATCAAGGCGCCCAACCTGACGTCTCTGCCGGAAACCGTTGAGTTCACGGTGCCCTACGACCAGTCGTTCGACCGACCGTCAAGCGCCGCTGCCGTCCAGGGTGTCTATACGACAAACCTGGGCACCGGTTACACGCTGACAATCACCGTCGATTCTACCGGCCAAGTCATTGGCAATGACACCAACGGATGCAGCCTCGACGGCAAAGTATCGGCGAGCCATCCCAGCGTCGGTTATTACGACGTGGTACTGGACGTCAACGCCTGTGGCAACAGCAACGGCCGATATGGTGGAAAGGCAGCACTGATTTTCGACAGCACCGGTCGTGCGACGGAATTGTTCCTTTCGGCGTCAAGCGCGAGTGCCGCCATCGGCTGGCGGTTAAGTCGCTAGACGCCATTGCGACTGTACGGCTTGCGACAGGCATCAATCGCTCTGCCGAAAGCGCGAGTGCCGACCGCATCACGGACACGGTTCAATCGGATCGTGCGGTCCCGGCATCTCGGCAAGATTCGCAGCATCAAAAACAGGAACACTGACTTCAGCCTGCGGTAAGCACGCCCAGTGGTGGCTGTGCCTGAAGTAAAACTCCCACGACGTTTGTCGATGCTGGACGAGGGGAATCATGTAGATCATCTGCAGCGCTTCAATCTCTCGGGCCATGCGCAGCGGGCCGAAATCCACCGGTTCCAGGCCCAACTCAGCCGCGATAGCGGCTACTTTCTGTTTGGCGCCGCGATCATTGGACGCAATGGGTACTGACACCAGTCCGCCGGCGGCCAGCGGGTCATCGATGATCTGCGATCCCTGGGTTGCGAATGCCTTGACCACCTTCGCGTCCGGGTTCCAGCGCTGAATCATCTCGGCGCTGGAGGTGTCGACCATGCTCTGCGGATACCCGTCCGGGCCCTGCTCGAAAGGCATTGAAGTGTCGACGATGATCTTGCCGGCCAGGTTGCCGAGGCTTTGCGCCACCGATTCCATCGCGGGCCAGGGCACGAGCGTGAACACGATGTCGCCTGCCTGCGCCGCCTCCTTCTGAGTTGTCGCCGTCGCACCGTGGCCCGTTCGTGCAACGAGAGCAGTAACCTTGTCGCTGGCAGGAATGCGAGTCCCGTACACGACCCGGTAACCGAGGGCAGCCAATCTCGGGCCGAGCGAGTCGCCCATGTCGCCCGTACCGATCACCGCGACTGTCCCCTTCTCTTGTGCGGCGATCTCAACCGACATGAATGCCAGCACGATCATCCAGAGCACAGTCGCGACTCGGTTCATGGTGCCCTCTCCCATGCGGACCAGTGAGGTGCCCCCACGGTCAAGTGATCCAACTCGGACGAGTATAGGCTTGTACGCACTGACGCCAGGAATAGTGAAATTACGACTTCGGCATCGTGGGCGGCCGGGGCTATGATGCCCTTGGACCGATAGTCGATACCGGTCCTGGTCCGAGAAGTACCGGAGGTTCTTATGCAGCAAGCGGTGCGGAAATATCTACAGGCCCTTGAAGCGGGCGACGCTGACAATGCGACTTCCCTGTTCGTGGCGGACGGCTGGGTCCAGTCACCGTTTCTGGGTCGGTTGCCGGTGCGCGACTTCATCGAGAAGGTCGCCAGCGCGTCGGGCGACTCCAAGCTCACCGTGCATGACGTTCTCGTCAGCGCAGAAGGCCATTTGCGGGCGGTCGCGTACTATCTTTACGACTGGTCGCTCAAGGACGGCTCGCGGGTGTCGTTCGACTGCGCGGACGTTTTCAACTTCGATCTGAACACCGGACGCATCGCGTCCGTTGTGCTTGTCTACGACACCCACCTCGTCCGCGGCGTCATCGACAAGAAATACCCGTGACGCAAACGGCGGGCTGCCGCACTCATCACGAGACAGCCACCTGACCGGACAGCCCATCTTAATCTCGCAAACTATCCGGCTTGCACTGGTATTTCCCAAATGATGACGCGCAGCGGAATTTCGGCCAATCGCTGGTGGCCCTCGAAGCGTTCGTGGGCACTGGTCCCGCTGCTGCTGGCCATCGCCGGTCTTGCCAGCTGTGTGCAACCCTTGAAGGTGACGGGCGCCTGGAACGAAGGCGCGACCCGACCCCAGACTTTCAAGAAGCTGCTGATCGTCGGCGTCAGCCCCGACTACAAGCAGCGCTGCAACTTCGAGGCGGCGCTGGCGACGACGCTGCGCAGTGACACCGTCAAGGCCATTGGCAGCTGCTCGGCCATGACAGCGGACGAGCAGCTCAGCCGCGAAAGCATCGAGCGAGTCGTCGCATCACAGGGGGCCGATGGCGTCCTTGCATCACGCCTGGTCGCTGCGACTACCGGTGCCAAGGAGGGTGGCTCGCGAGACACGCGTGGCAGCGGTATGTACAAGGCCACCGACATGGGCTACGGCTATTACGGCATGCCTGTGGTTTTACAGGGATTTTGCGGTATCGCCGTCCATCTTCTCGCTGGAGAGAGAATTCGAGATCGCGACACAACTCTACGAGACCCGCGGCGCCTCGCTGGTCTACAGCCTCAAGACGACTGGGAAGACCCAGGATGCGATCCACGTCGTTCTCGATGATGTCAGCTCGGCGATTGCGGCGCGCTTGCGCCAGGCCGGCCTGATTCCGTAGCGGTGCGGATGTCAGACCTGCCGGTGCCGCAGTTCCATGCGGCAACTTCGATGCAGTAACAGCAATCCCGGCGAATCGATCTGAAGTCAGGAGGCTGGCTTCATCTTCGCGACGAGCAGTCCGATCACGGCGCCGCCAATCCCGCCGTGAACAATTTCCAGTAACGGATCGACGATGGTCCGCGTGAGGTTTGAGACGTTCTGAAATCCGTACAGGGTAAAGTCGACAGTAAACCAGATCAGGAAACCGACAACCGCGCCTACCTTTGCGCCCCCGGCGAGTCCCGCTGTCGTACGAGTGCCCATGGCATAACAAATCAACGCGGCGTAGCCAAGGTTTCCGAGCACCACCGCCCACATGAGTTCCGCTGGGCGATCTACGCCGGTGGCGCTACCCGCGTTGGCTGCGTAGAAGCTCGCGAATGCCATGCTGAAGATGAGGTACCCGACGGCGTAGAGCACGATGCCACCCACGATCGTCCCGGCAAGAAATCTCTTGGTGTCCATGTGGTCCTCCAGAGCGGCCAAGTGTGTCGGATGCCTGCCAACTGACCCGCGAAAGATTACGGCTCAGTTGCGGAAAGAGTAAATGTACTCCCAAAAAGGCCGGCTCTGCTGCCCCTGAGCTCCGCGCGATGGCTTAAGCTCGAGAAGCGATGCGAAAGGCCATACGCCGAATTGATGGGCGCCCAGGCGCGTTGTGGGGCGCCGCCCTCTTAGGCCTTTTGCTTGCCGAAGTGGGACAGGCTGACGAAGAGAAGGCCTCCGACGACGTCGTTGCTGACTTTCCACGGTCGATCGTTGCGACAAGTCCGGCAGGCAAGCCGCTGGACCTGCTGCTGACTCGGGAAGAACTGCGGTCGTTTATCCGTAATTATGAGATCAGAACCGGAGAGGTTCTCACCGCCCCGATTGACGAGGACGAAGTCGTCGTAACAGGACCCCGTGAGCTCGCGCCGATGCGCGATGCGAGCCAAGACGCCTGGGGCGGAATCGCCGCGCCTTTCTGGGCAATCATGCATCCCAAGGACGCGTGGCGGATTTTCGTCCCGGTACCGACTAAAGGTAAAACGCAAGAAGCTGAACGTCCAGTCCCAGATCCGCGCTAAGGATACGGTCCAGCCGCAATGTCGGAAGTGCGGTTCGGTCGGCGAGTGGCAACCGACGAAGGAGGAGTAGATGGTTTCAAGACGCTTACTCGAGTTGCTGTTGCCCGGCATCGCTGCGTTCCTGCTGAGCATCGTGGCGCACGCAGGCGTTGCCGCGAGGGGCTGGCCCTCGTCCTCGCCCGCCGTCGAAGGCATCGATACGGACGCGCTCGCCTCACTGGATGCCGAACTCGCCGGTGGCAAGCACGGGAATGTGGATGGCTTGCTGATCATTCGCCACGGCAACGTGGTGTTCGACAAGCGCTATGCGCATGACTACGTGGCGCAGAACCCGGCGCCCGACAAACCGCCGCACCCGTACAACTACTACGATTCCACCTGGTACCCCTGGTACCACGGCAATCGCGATTTGCACACCATGCAGTCGGTCACCAAGAGCGTGCTCGCCGTGCTCTACGGCGTGGCGCAGCAGCAGGGATTACTGCCGCCGGTCGACACGCCGGCCCTGGCACTGATGAAGAATCGTCGCTTCGCTGATCCTCATCGGCACAAGGCGGAGATCACCCTGGCGGACCTGCTCACCATGCGCAGCGGACTGGCCTGGGACGAGGACAGCTTTGCATACACCGATCCGCGCAACGACTGCGCGACCATGGAGGCGAGCAGCGACTGGGTGCAGTTCGTGCTCGACAAGCCGATGGCCGCGAAGCCCGGCAGCACCTGGGTGTACAGCAGCGGTACCACCATGGTGCTGGCGGAAATTCTCGAGCAGCTCACGGGGCGCAAGCTTGCCGAGTACGCCGAGGCGGAGTTGTTCAAGCCGCTCGGCATCACCGCACACTACTGGAAGCTCACGCCGACGGGCTTGCCCGACTCCGAAGGCGGGCTGTACCTCGCGCCCGGTGATCTCGCGAAGATCATGAAGTTGTACCAGTACGGCGGACGCTGGAACGCCCGCCAGATCGTGCCCGAAGCCTGGGTGCGGGATTCGCTGGTTGCGGCCACGCCAAGCACCAACCCCGGCCAAGAGGTCTACGGGCAGACGGGCTACGGCTACCAGTGGTGGGTGTACTCGGATTACCTGGGCCAGACTGCCTGGGGCGGGAGCGGCTATGGCGGGCAGTACCCGGTCGTGATACCGGGGCTGGACCTGATCGTGGTGATCACCAGCTGGAACATCTACGGTCCCGCGACCGATCCGCTGACTCTGATCCGTGAGCGGATCCTGCCCGCAGTGCACTGACGAAGGGACTGCATCGCGTTTGCGTCGAGAACAGTGCGATACACTGTGCTCAATCAACTTCGAGCCAGATCTCGTTGCGGCGCAGGAACCACGGCGTCCACGGCGGGTTGTACCGCGCCCACATCGGCTCGCCGCGCCACTTGGTGCCGTCTTGTTCCAGCGCGTCTTTCAGCCTCTTCAGGTTCTCGTCATAAAGGCCCTGTGAGGACGTCCCGGAGTAGCGGATGACGGCGACGGTTCGTGCCGGCACCTCCCGCAACGTCACGCGGGCGTCGTTCGGCTCGGGCAGGGATTGCAGCGTCCACTCCCGGGGCATCGCGAACTGGATGGCGTAGCCAGCGGCGCTCGCGCTTTGCGCCACCGGCGCCGTCATCGCGATCTTCGCGGGGGATTGCGCGACGGGCGCGGTCATCTCGAACTTTCGCGCGCCCTTGTTCCCGCCGAAGATGTAGCCTGCCAGGATGCGAAAGCCTTGGTTGCCCGCCTCGCCGGCGGTCGTGCTGACGATGGTCTCCGCGACAAGGTAGGGCTCATAGCGGCGTACTTCGAATGCTTCGGCCGAACGGACAACCGTAAAAGAGGGCTCGTCAATTGCCATGGCGCAACTCCAGACGGAAAGCAGGAGACAGGCAAGCGGATACTGATATTTTTTCATCGAAGTGCCCGGGCAAGACAATGTGGTAAATAAGGACATCACCGCCCTCCCGGTGTGACCCGGCATTCCTGGTTTGGTTTCCGACATGGCCGCAATGATGACCGATGCCCAGATCGAGTCGGTACTGAGAGAACTGTTTCGTTCGCAGCGCTATGCGGTGCTGGCGACCGACAGCCACGGGCAGCCATTCACCAGCCTGATGGCGTTCGCCGTGTCCGGGGACCTGCGACAACTGGTGGTCCTGACCGAGCGGGCGGCACGCAAGTTCGCTAACCTCACAGCGAACCGCCGGGTCGCCCTGCTCATCGATAACCGCGAGAACAAGGGCTCCGACACTCAGGAATCGGTTGCGGTCACTGCGATCGGGGAAGCGCAGGAGCTCGACCCGGTTGCGGGCGCTGCCTTGCTGCAGCTCTTTCTCGCCCGCCATCCCTACCTGGCCACGTTCGCCACATCTCCGTCCTGCGCCATCGTAGGGGTGAAGATCAGTGCGTACCGGCTGGTTTCCCGCTTCCAGGAGGTCGCCGAATGGCGCATTCGGTCGTAGCCGGCGGCGCAAGAAGATCCCGGTGGCTGATCGGCAATCGCTGATCCGCCCTGGCAAGGCGAACGAGATTTGGTCCATGCGACCTGACACCCAATTTAGTCCCGCTTGGGGTTAGAGTCCGCGGTTAGAGATAACGTCTTTCCGGTTCGTGCTGGCCGTGGATGCCCTGTTCCGGGTAGTCCGATCCAATGTGCCAACTTCCGCTGATGGGATACTCGAGAGCCGAAACGCAGCAAAGCACCCTGCAATAGCAAGCGGAATGAAATACAAGAATACTGGCACCGCGGCAGTCGTGGCTGCTGCCTTTGTGAACCCGGCGGAGAATCCATTGGCATTGGCAATGATCCCGGCGGTTGCGCCACCGACGGCGTAACCAATTCTCTGCAGAGTCGCGAACCCTGAAGCCGTAATCTCCTCCTCGTTCGGCAGCGCAGCTTCGATGACTCGGCGCGTTGCGAAGGGCCAGAGAATGCCAAAGCCGCCGCCTTGGAGGACGGCAAAGAAAACTATCCCTGCAATTGATCCGCTGGGTACGGCCCATGCAAATCCTGCAATTCCGGCAGCAATCATCAACGCCCCGGTACGGACAATGGCCGCCTCACGATGTCTGGGTGCGTTGGCGACCAGTATCGACAAGACAGCCCAGGCAATCGACTCGCTGGCGATGATAAGCCCGGTCGTCAAGGGTGAGAAATCATGCAGGGCGGAAAGAAGCAATGGGCCATAGTAAGCAAACGAACAGGTTGAGATCGATAGTGCCGCCACCATGATCATGCCCGAACCAACGGTATTGCCTGGATTGAATAGCCCTGTCGGAAAGAGGCGGGACGACGTGTTGTTTGCGTCAACCAGGAAGAAGCCCGTTATGCCAACGAGTCCGGCGACTATCAGCGCGGTTGCGAACTGGGGCCGGGTCTCGACGCCCGCTGCGGCAATAGCCGTGATCCCCAATGCGAGCAAGGTCAACGAGAAGGTGGGAAATCTGCCTAACTTCCGATCCGTCGCTGGATGGACCGGTTCGCCGCGGAGGAAATACACGCAAGCGCCCGCGAAAATGATCGCTGCGACGCCGAAGATGCCGAATGCCCAGCGCCAGGAAAACACTGTGCCGATAATCGCCCCGTACAGTGGACCGCCAAACGCGGCGATACCCCAGACCATGGACAGGATCGCCATAAGCTGTGGCCAGATCGCCGCCGGGAAGTAGCGTTGAATGGCCACATAGGAAAGAGCGATCAGGCCGCCACCACCGAACCCGCTTAACAACCGGCCAGCAAGCGCCACATGCATACTCGGTGACAGCGCTGTTATGAAAGCGCCCAAAGCAAAAACCAGGGCCGCGACAATCATGTTGGTGCGTACGGACCAGTAGGTCGTGAGCCGCCCGGTTGCTGCTCCGGCAATGATCGAGCCTATTTCATAGATGGCAAAGGTCCAGCCATTCAGTTCAACCCCGCCGATATCACGAACAATGGCGGGCATGAT
>JANLWE010000103.1:0-13891 GCA_031364365.1 Gammaproteobacteria bacterium
TGCTGCCTGCCTATATCGGTCTCGGGTGGCTTGGGCTCCGCAGCACGGCCGGTCGGCAACTCGGCTATTTCGCGGGCGCCCTGCTCGCCTACGGCTGCATGTTCGCCATCGCCCGCGCCCACAATCCACTCGGCCCGCTACTGCACTATTGGTAGCGGGCCGGATCGGCGACACCGGCCTGTTCGAATCCCGCGCGGCGCAGCCGGCAACTGTCGCAGCGCCTGCAGGCGCGGCCCGCCTCGTCAGGCTGATAGCAAGACACCGTGTTCGCGTAGTCCACGCCGAGCGCGATGCCGCGGTGGATGATCTCCGCCTTCGACAGACTGACCAGGGGCGCCTGAATTCGCATCGCCCGTCCCTCGACCGCCGCCTGGGTCGCCAGATTGGCCATACGCTCGAAGGCACTGATGAACTCCGGGCGGCAGTCGGGATAGCCCGAGTAATCGACGGCGTTCACACCGATGAAAATGTCTTCCGCACCGATCACCTCGGCGAATCCGAGCGCACAGGCAAGGAAGATCGTATTGCGTGCCGGCACGTAGGTTGCCGGAATCTCTTGGCCGGGTTGCTCCGGAACCGCGATCGAAGGATCGGTCAGTGCCGAATGGCCGAACGCGCCGATCGGCATGGCAAGCACACGGTGCTCGACCGCGCCCAGTGCGCTTGCCACCCGTCGCGCAGCCTCGAGTTCGATGCGATGACGCTGGCCATAGTCGAACGAGAGCGCATGACAACGATGACCGCGCTCGCGCGCGATGGCGAGCACGGTCGCGGAATCGAGTCCGCCGGAGACGAGGACGACCGCCGGCGTGCCCGCGCTGCCTGGCGTCTCAGCGGCCAGGGACGTCTCCCCAGAGCATCTTGTGGAGCTGGATCTGGAATCGCACCGGCAGGCGATCTGCCAGTATCCAGTTCGCGAGCTGGCCGGCAGGCACCTGCTGATAGCTTGGCGAGAACAGCACCTGGCAACGCGCCTCGAGTCGTTCGGCCCGCACCCGATCGCGGCTCCACTCGTAGTCAGCGCGATCGCAGATCACGAATTTGAGCTGGTCGCTCTGCCGCACGTTCTGAATCGCGAGATCGAGGTTGCGTTGCGACTCTCCGGAACCGGGCGTCTTGACGTCGATCACGCGCACGACGCGCCCATCGACTGCGCTGGCATCGATCGCGCCGCTTGTTTCGAGCGACACCTGGAATCCGCCTTCGCACAGCACGGTCAGGAGGGTGTGGCACTGTCGCTGCGCGAGCGGCTCGCCGCCGGTCACGCAAACATGCCGCGCGCCGGACTGGCGCGCCTCATCGACCAGTCGCGCGATCGTCCGCCATTCCCCGCCGTGGAAGGCGTAGGCGGTGTCGCAATAGTGGCAGCGCAGCGGGCAGCCCGTCAGGCGGATGAAGAACGTTGGCCAGCCAACCGCGTCCGCCTCGCCCTGCAGCGACAGGAAGGTCTCGGTGATGCGTAGTCGGGCCGCCGCAGGGATGGCGGCAATTTCGGCGGACATCCCCTCTCCTCAGCGTCCTTCGGCGCCCAGACGCTCGAGCCTGGCCTTGCCCTCGACGGCGGCGGGCGACTCCGGATAGTCCTGCGTGAGGCGCGTGAGCGCCTGGCGCGCGGGACCATAACGCTTCAGCTCGTACTGGCAGTAGCCCGCCTTCAGCAGGGCATCCGGCGCCTTCCTTGCCCCCGGATATTCCCGGATCATGCCCTCGAAGGCCGCCAGCGCCGCCGGGTAGTCGCGCCGGACGTAATGCGCCTCACCAAGCCAGTACATGGCATTCGACGCAAGCTCATGCTGCGGATGGCGCGCGAGGAAATCGCGAAACGCCGCGGCCGCCTCATCGTACTTGCCTGCCTTCAACAGGTTGAAGGCCGCCTGGTATTCCGCTTCAGGACTGCCGGGAGCTACGGTCGCCTGCGCGGCCGTCAGCGCGGTTTCCGCGGCGCGCAGGCGCGTGTCGAGATCGACGTACTGGTCGCGCTGCTGCCCGCGCGCGCGTTCAAGCTCGTGCTGGACCTGCTCCAGTTCGCCGCGCAGCCGGCGCAGCTCTTCGGTCAGCGTCTCGAGCTGCCGCGCCATTTCGAGCAGCCCCTGGTTCTCGAACTGCCGCTCGACCGCGCCCATGCGTGATTCGAGCGCGTCCAGCCGCTCGTTCTTGGACTGTGCGAAGGCCGGCATCGTGACGACGCCCGCGAGCATCGCCGCGACCGCAAGCCGCGAAACGGTCGTCCTCAAGGCGTCAGCGGCCGTAGACCAGTTCGACGCGTCGATTCTTCTCATAGGCGGACTCGTCGCTGCCTGCGACCGCAGGCCGTTCTTCGCCGTAGCTGACGGTCGTCAGCTGGGCATCACCGGCGCCCTGCAGCATCAATGCGCGGCGCACAGCTTGTCCTCGGCGCTCCGCGAGCGCGATGTTGTACTCGCGTGAGCCGCGCTCGTCGGTGTGACCTTCGACACGAATCTTGGCGCCAGCCGCCGCCGCCAGATGCTTGGCGTGCGAATTGATGAGCGAAGCGTACTCGGGGCGGATGTCGCTGCGATCGAAGTCGAAATAAATTATGTTGGCGACTCCGGCGGGTCCGCCGGTGGCGCTCGCCGAACCGCCCGCAATATCACTGCCCGACCCGACTTGGCCCTCGCCTTGCCCGCTGCCGGTGGCGCTCTCCCCGGTGGTCGAGCCGGAACTTTCCGGGACAGTCGTCGGCTTCTTCGGACAGCCGGCCAGCATCAGGGTGCACAGGATCATCAACAGGACAGGCAACGATCGCATCGTTCGGACTCCTTGGTTCGACTGGCCTTCGGTGACGTGCCGCGCCCTTCTAACACATGGGGCCGCGGCGCGTCACGCCCGATCAATTGAGGTACGGCGACCAGGCCGGCTCGCGCACCTCACCCGCACTCGCGGAAATCCGCTGCTGGATCCGGCCGTCGCTCGACACGATTGCAAGCGCATCCCGCCCGCGGTCCCGCGTCGTGTAAATGATGTCGGCACCGTTCGGCGCGATCGACGGAGATTCGTCGAGCTGACCGCCGCTCAGCACACGCATGCCGCCCCCGTTCGCATCGACGGCCGCGATCCGGTAGGCACCGCGATCAAGTGTGACGACTGCCAGCTGGCGGCCATCCGGCGAGACCCGCGGGCTTGCATTGTAACTGCCGTCGAAAGTGATGCGGCGCGCCCGGTCGCCTGCGCCAAGCCCGACGCTATAGACCTGGGGCCCACCGGCCCGGTCCGACGTGAAGTAAATGGACCGCCCATCCGGCGCCCAGGCTGGTTCGGTATCGATCGCTTCGTCCTCCGTCAGGCGGCGGAGTTCCTGTGTCGCGAGCGTCAGCACGTAGACATCGACGTTTCCGTCGCGACGCGACAGTGTCAAGGCAAGCTGTTTGCCGTCGGGCGAAAAACTGGGTGCGCCATTGATGCCGGATTTCGCCGAGACGCGGACCTGCTCGCCGGTCGTGAGCGTCTGCACATAGATGGCCGCGAGACCACTGTGGAACGATACATACGCGAGCGATCGCCCGTCCGGCGACCAGGTCGGCGACATGATCGGCTGCGGCGAAGCGAAGACTACGCGCTCATTGGCTCCATCCGCATCGGTGACAATCAGGCGATAACTTCGCTTGGTCGTGGGACCGTCGGCAGCGACGTAAGCAATGCGCGTTGCGAACGCGCCGCGCACGCCGAGGATTTTCTCGTAGATCGCATCCGCGACCCGGTGGCTCGCGAGCCTCAGGGCATTACGGTCGGCCAGCATCGCCGTGCCGAGGAGACGCTGGCCGTTCGCGACCGACACGAGCTCGTAGCGCACTTCATAGCGTCCGTCCGGCATTGGCGACAGGCGACCGACCAGCACGTAGTCGACCTTCAGCATGCGCCAGTCGGCAGTGTCCACTTCGCTCGCCGTGCCCGGGAGTTCGAGCATCTGGGTTCGCGCCAGTGGCCGGAATCGGCCGCTTCGCTCCAGATCCGAATGGATCGTCGCCGAGACATCCCAGGGCATCTCCCCCGGGGCATCCCAGGCGAGCGGCACGATGGCGATTGGCACGGACTCGGCCATGCCGCGCAGTATCTGGACGGTCAGTTGCCCACTGGCCTGGCCCATGGGCAGGGCCAGCGCGCTCAAAATGAGTAATGCACGGCGGATCATCAACGGCGCCTCTCTTTGGGCGTGAATATGAGTTCAACCTCGCGCTCGAACAATGACGGCTCCGGCGGCACCGGCAAGGGCGAGGCATTGCGCACTGCGGTCTCAATCGACTGGCGCACCGCCGCGCCGCCATTGCAGGAGCCGAATCGCATGCCGACGACCTCGCCTCCCGGTATTTGCATCACGTAAATCGTACAACTAAGCCCCTGGGTGACGCCCGGCGGTTCGAACCAGCGTTGTTCGACATGCGCCTGGATCGCCCGCACATAACTCGCCTTGAGACCCTGGAAACCAGTACTGGTTCGGGTCTCTTCGTCGGCGAGCCTGGCGCGCAGATCCGCCTCACGCTCCTTTCGGAGCCGGGCTTCCTGGTCCGAGCGTGTCTTCTCGGCAGCGACCCTGGCTTTCGCTTCCTGTTCCGCCTTGCGCTGGGTGTCGGCTTCCGCCTTCAGTTTCGATTCCGCCTCGGCCTTGGCCTTCTTTTCCGTTGCCTGCTCGGCCTCGAGGCGCTGCTGCTCCACCTGGCGCTTTTCCTCGACCAAGACCTCTTCGCGCTTCTTCTGCTCGACCGCGACTCGCGCATCGTCGCTCCGCTTCCGTCCCGCTGCTTCGAGAACCGCGTCGTCGACCACGAACGCGTCGATCGGCAGCAGGATCTCCTGGGGCTCCTGGCGCGGCAGCGTCAGGCCGAGATACAGGAGACCCGCGAGCACCGCATGCAGCGCGATCGACCAGCCGATGGGCGCGATGGGAGCGCGCGTATCCGCCTTCATCGTCTTCGCTCGAGCTCCTCGAGCGCGCGTACCGCTTTCGGGTCTGTCAGGAAGCCGATCTTCTTCGCGCCCGCCTGCTGCAATACCACCATGCCTCGCACCACGCTCCCATAGGGCACGCGCTCATCCGCCTTGACCAGCACCGGCGTCGCAGGGTCGCGCCCGAGCACGGCCGATGCGCGGCGCGCAACTTCCGTCTCGGGGATTGGAGCATCCTCGTTGCCGCCGATATTGAGGTAATAGCGGCCGTCGCGATCCACCGACAACACCAGCGGCTCGCGATCCTTCAGCAGTTCGGGATCGATCGGCTGCGCGTCTGCGTCCGGCAGCTCAACCTGCACGCCCTGGGTGAGGAGCGGCGCCGTGATCATGAAGATGATCAGGAGCACCAGCATCACGTCGATATACGGGACGACGTTGATCTCGCCCATCAGTCGCCTGCGGCGCGAGTTCGCCGGCACCTCAGCCTCTCGATGCCGCGTGGCGCTGCAGCAGTGTCGAGAACTCGTCCATGAACGCGTCGTAGCGCAGCTCGAGTCGATTCACCTTGTCGGCGTAGCGGTTATAGGCGACGACCGCAGGAATCGCGGCGAAGAGACCTGCCGCGGTCGCGATCAGTGCTTCGGCAATGCCCGGCGCCACCATCGCAAGCGTCGCCTGCTGGACGTTGCCGAGGCCCTGGAAGGCACCCATGATGCCCCAGACGGTTCCGAAGAGTCCCACGTAGGGACTCGTGGAGCCGACCGTCGCGAGCGTGGCGAGGCTCGCCTCGAGCCGGTCGATCTCGCGCAGCTGAGCCACCCGCATCGCGCGGCGCACGCCTTCAAGGAGTTCCGGTGCGGGGACACCGGCCTGCGTGCGCAGCCGCGAGAACTCACCGAAACCGGCCTCGAAGATGCATTCCAGCCCGACCGTCGACTTGCCGCTCGAGCCGATCGCGCGGTAGAGCTTGCCAAGATCGCCTCCCGACCAGAACGTGCCTTCGAATCGATTGGCCTCGGTTTCCGCCTGACGCAGCAGCCGCCGCTTGCGAAAAATGATGGTCCAGGAGGCGAGCGACGCCCAGAGCAGGAGTCCGATGATGACCTGCACCACCGGACCGGCCTGCAGAATGAGTTGAAGTATCGAATGCGACTGGTTCAATGCGAGTCCTTCAGAGTTGCTTGGTCAGGGCTGGCGGCGTCAATTTAGCCGCGAAACAGCGGCAGGCTACCGCTCGCCGCATCCGGCTGCGGCGGCTCGCGGCCGAAATGGCGCCAGGCTGAGGGCGTCGCCAGGCGGCCGCGCGCCGAACGCACGAGAAAGCCCTGCTGGATCAGGAAAGGCTCCACGACATCCTCGAGCGTGTCGCGTTCTTCGCCGAGCGTTGCGGCCAGGCTGTCGATGCCGACCGGCCCGCCCGCGAACTTCTCGATGACGGTCAGGAGCAGACGCCGGTCCAGGACATCGAATCCCTCGAGATCGACCTCGAGCAGGTCGAGTGCTTCCTTTGCGACCGCGGCGTCGATATGGCCGGCGGCGCGGACTTCGGCGAAGTCGCGCACCCGGCGCAGCAGGCGGTTCGCGATTCGCGGCGTTCCGCGCGATCGATGCGCAAGACCCGTCGCGCCCGCATCGTCGATGCGCAGTCCCAGGATGCCGGCCGCACGCAGGATGATCTGGCGCAGTTCGTCCCGGTCATAAAAATCGAGCCGCTGCACGATGCCGAAGCGGTCGCGGAGTGGCGAGGTCAGCAGGCCGGCACGTGTGGTCGCCCCGACCAGCGTGAACGGCGGCAGGTCGAGCCTGATCGAGCGCGCGGCGGGTCCCTCGCCGATCATGATGTCGAGCTGGAAATCCTCGAGCGCCGGATAGAGGATTTCCTCGACCACGGGGCTGAGGCGATGAATTTCGTCAACAAAGAGCACGTCGCGCGGCTGGAGATTGGTCAGGATCGCGGCGAGATCGCCCGGGCGCTCCAGCACCGGTCCCGACGTTTGCCGCAGATTGACGCCGAGTTCGTGGGCCACGATGTGTGCGAGCGTCGTCTTGCCGAGACCCGGCGGCCCGAAGATCAGCACGTGGTCGAGGGCTTCGTTCCGCCGCCGCGCCGCCTCGATGAAGATGCTCATCTGCTGCTTGACGGCCGTCTGGCCGATGTACTCGGCGAGTCGCTGCGGGCGGACGCTGCGCGCGAGATCCTCGTCTTCACGCGTAGCAGCGGCGGTGGTGACCCGGTCCTGTTCGATCATCGCCCCGAATCCTACCGGGCCGCCGCCTGCAATGCGCGGCGGATCAGGTCTTCGGTGCCCGTGCCCTCGGATTCGACGCTCTTCAGCAGCCGCGTCGCTTCGACCGGCCGATAACCGAGCGCGACCAGGGCGGCATAGGCTTCGACCCGCGCGCCGGCGTCCGCGTCGACTGGTCGCGATGCCGACCGCAACTGTCCGAGCGCCTGGATGCGGTCGCGCATCTCGATGAGGAGCCGCTCCGCGGTCTTGCGACCGATACCCGGGATACGGGTCAGCGCGTCAACGTCCTGCGCCTCCACGCAACGCAGGAAGGTGTCCACGTCAATGCCGGAAAGGAGCGCGAGTCCGATCTTGGGGCCGATCCCCGTGACGCGCAGCAGATCGCGGAACAGGCGCCGCTCGACCTCGGTCGCGAATCCGTACAGCAGGTGCGCGTCCTCACGCACGACGAGGTGGGTGTGGAGCTCGACCTCGCTGCCGATCTCCGGCAGTCGATAGAACGTCGACATCGGCGCCTCAAGCTCGTAGCCCACACCATTGACGTCGACGATGAGCGCCGGCGGCGACTTGCGAATCAGCCGACCGCGGATGTAACCGATCATCGTCCTTTCCTCGATCGTCCGTTGAGCACTCCGCCGCGATGCTGCGCATGACAGACCGCGATCGCCAGGGCATCGGCGGCGTCCGCACTCAATCGGCCCTGCAGGGCGAGGAGCGCCTTGACCATGTGGAGGACCTGGGCTTTCTCCGCGGCCCCCGTGCCGGTTACGGTCTGCTTCACGGCCCGCGGCGCATATTCGAATACCAACGCCCCGGCATGGCAGGCCCCGCAAATCGCGGCGCCCCGCGCCTGTCCGAGCTTCAGGGCACTGTCCGGATTCCGGTGCATGAAGACGCGTTCAATTGCGATCTCGCCAGGCAGGTAGGAATTGACGAGTTCGGTCACGTGCCGCTGAATCTCGAGCAGCCTCCCCGCCATGGCGCCGTTCCCGACGCGAATACAGCCGCTCGCGACGTAGCGGACGCCGGTCCGACCGACGTCCACGACGCCGTAACCGGTGATTCGTGAACCGGGATCGAGCCCGAGGATGCGCACCATGGCAGTTATGATAGCCATTCGCCATGAAGACGACGACCACGGGAGCGGCCGCCGGCGCGGTCGTGCTGGAAGATTTACGCGCAGCACTCGCCGATCGGGAGCCGGAGGCGGACGGCTGGGCCGCCGCCCGGCAGCAAGGTCTTGAGACTGCCGCAATCATCGCTTCGCTGGACGCGGAACGCGAGATCGTTGCGGGCGCAATGCTGCAGCCACTCCTCGCGCACGGAATGCTGAAGCGCGCCGAGGCCGTATCAGCCTTCGGCGAAGCAGCGGTTTCCTTCGCCACCGAGCTCGGGCGACTCGGCGAATTCCAGGCAGGCGGGCCATGGTCGCCGGGCCGCGGACTCTCGACGGGTCAGGCCGATGCGCTGCGGCGGATGCTGCTCGCAGTCGTGACCGATCCGCGGCTCGTGCTCGTGCGCCTCGCCGAACAGCTGCGCCGGATGCGCCACGCGCGGGACCTCGACGAGGCCGCGCGCCTGCATCTCGCCTGGGAGACGCGCGAAATCTACGCGCCGCTCGCCAATCGGCTCGGCATCTGGCAGCTCAAGTGGGAACTCGAGGACCTGTCGTTCCGATATCTCGAGCCGGCGGAATACCGGCGCATCGCCGGCTGGCTGAACGAGTCACGCCTCGATCGGGAGAAGTACATCGAGACCGTCATCGGCGAGATCGCATCAGAGCTTGCGCGCGCCGGGATCGCGGCGGAGATCGTGGGTCGACCGAAACACATTTACAGCATCTGGCGCAAGATGCATCGCAAGAATCTCGCCTTCGACCAGCTGCACGACGTTCGTGCCGTACGCATCATCACGCGATCGGTCGTCGACTGCTATGCGGCGCTCGGCGTGGTGCACGGCCGCTGGCATTACATTCCGGGTGAATTCGACGACTACATCGCGACGCCGAAAGACAACCTGTACCGGTCTCTGCATACGGCGGTCCTGGGGCCGGCGGCCGTGCCCGTTGAGATCCAGATCCGCACGGGCGAGATGCATGACCACGCGGAACTCGGCGTCGCCGCGCACTGGCGCTACAAGGAAGGGGCAGCCAGGGATGCGGCTTACGACCGCAAGATCGAGTGGCTGCGGGACTTGCTGGCGCCCGCCTCCGAAGGCGAGAGCGACAGCGATTTCCTGAGCCGGGTGCGGGCGGACCTGTTCGACGATCGCGTGTACGCGCTCACGCCGAAGGGCGAGGTTGTGGACCTCCCGAGCGGCGCGACGCCGATCGACTTCGCCTACCACGTACATACGGAACTTGGCCACCGATGCCGCGGCGCGCGCGTGAACGGGCGCATTGTCCCGATCAATCACCGCCTCGCGAACGGCGAGGTGGTCGAGATCATCGGCGGGAAGCGCTCGCAGCCAAGCCGCGACTGGCTGATCGAGCGTGAGGGCTTTCTCGCCTCGCCGCGCAGCCGGGCCAAGGTCCGGGCCTGGTTCAAGCGGCGTGACCGGGGCGAGAACAGCCGCGAGGGCCGCGAATTGTTCGAGCGCGAGCTCGCGCGTCTCGGCGGAGACCACACGCTGACTTCGGAATTGATCGGCGAATTCGGTCTGCCAAATTCCGATGCGCTGCATCTTGCGCTCGGCTCGGGTGACCTGAGCCTGGCGCAGGTATCCGGGGCGATCGAACGCCGGATGCGCGGCAGGAGTGCGTTGGCGCCTCCTCCGTCGCTGCCCCCGATTGGTCCGTCCCGCCGCGAATCCGTCGCGGCCGTCCAGGCCGACGGCGTCGGCAACCTGATGTCGACCCATGCACGCTGCTGCAATCCGGTGCCGCCGGAATCCATCACCGGTTACGTCACGGTCGGCCGTGGCATCACGCTGCATCGCACTGGCTGCCGCAACCTCGCGCGACTCGCGGTCCGGTCACCCCAGCGCCTGCTGCAGGTGAATTGGGGCAAGCCCGGCTCAAGACGTTACGCCGTCGAGATCATCGTGCATGCGATGGACCGGCGCGGACTCCTGCGCGACATCACCACGATGGTCGCGGAAGAGCGGATCAACATCGAGCAGCTGGCGTCCCAGGGCGATCCCGCACAAGGCAGTGCGGATCTTTCGTTGCGTGTCTCCGTCGGCGGGCTCGAGGAGCTCACCCGCCTGTTGGCGCGCCTCTCGGCACTGCCCGGCATCATCAGCGCGCGCCGCCGCGCATAAAGGGGACAGTCCCCTTCAGCACCCACGACATGCGAGCTACGACGTCCTTTCGCTGAAGGGGACTGTCCCCTCCTGCGGCGACCTCAGCGATTCGGGATGTCAATCGCGCGCTTGTCGGCAGCGAGCGCGGCTTCATGTAGGGCCTCCGACAGGGTCGGGTGCGCGTGGATCGTGCGTTGCAGGTCTTCGCTGCTCGCGGAGTACTCCATCGCGAGCACGGCCTCCGCAATCAGCTCGCCGGCCATTGGGCCGATGATGTGGATGCCGAGGATCTCGTCGCTGCCGGCGTCGGCGATCACCTTGCAGAATCCGGCGCCCGCTTCCATCGCCCGCGCGCGGCCGCTCGCGGCGAAAGGAAAACTTCCAATCTTGCAATTGCGGCCCGCCGCTTTCGCCTGTTCCTCGGTCTGGCCGACCCAGGCGATTTCCGGCGCCGTGTAGATCACGGAAGGGATGGTCTTGTAGTTCACTTCGCCATAGAGACCGGCGATGCGATCGGCGACCGCGACGCCTTCCTCCTTCCCCTTATGCGCCAGCATCGGCCCGCGCACGCAATCGCCGACTGCCCACACATCAGCGGCGCCGGTCCGGCAATGTTCGTCGACCTGGATGAACCCGCGGGGGTCGAGCACGACACCCGCTCCTTCAGCCAGGAGGTTTTTCGTGAACGGCCGCCGGCCGATCGCGACGATCAGGCGATCGACGATGAGCGACTGCGGCCCCTTAGGGTCCGCATAGCTGACGTGCACGCCGTCCTTCTCGACTTTCGCGCCCGCCACCTTCGCACCGAGGCGAATGTCGAGACCGAGTTTCTTGAAGTGGCGGAGCGCCTCCTTGGCGAGCTGCCCGTCCGCCATCGGCAGGAACTGCTCGAGCGCCTCAAGCACCACGGTTTCAGCTCCGAGCCGCCGCCAGACGCTGCCGAGTTCGAGTCCAATGACCCCCGCGCCGATGACGCAAAGGCGCTTGGGGACTTCAGTGAAGTCCAGCGCGCCCCAGGAATCCACGATTCGCTCGCCGTCGAATTCGACGCCGCGCAAGGGCATCGGCTCGGATCCTGAGGCGAGTACCACGTGCTTCGCCTGCAGCGTCCGTTTCGCGCCGTCATTGGCCGTGTATTCGACCTTGAGCCCCGGCAGCAGGCGTCCGTGACCGCCAAGCGGCGTGACCCCGGCGCCTTTGAAGAGCGTCAGGATCCCCTGTGTGCTCTGCTTGACGATGCCGCCCTTGCGCTTCTGCATCGTGGCAACGTCGAAACCGATGCCTTGAAGCTTGACGCCGTGCAGCGCGAACTCATGCTGCGCGCGGTGATACAGCTCGGAGGATTCGAGCAGCGCCTTCGACGGAATGCATCCGGCATTCAGGCAGGTGCCGCCGAAAGCCGCGCTGCCATCGCGGTTCTTCCATTCGTCGATGCAGGCGACCGTGAGCTTGTTCTGGCCGGCGCGGATCGCCGCGGGATAACCCGCGGGCCCGCCGCCAATGACGATGACGTCAAAACTGTCGGACATCTGGGTTGTTCCTGTCAGACCTGGAGCAGCAGCCGTGCCGGATCCTCGAGGGCTTCCTTCACGGCTACCAGGAATTGCACGGCCTCGCGGCCGTCGATGATGCGATGGTCATACGTGAGCGCGACGTACATCATCGGGCGGATCGCGATCTGGCCTTCAATCGCAATCGGACGATCCTGGATCTTGTGCATGCCGAGGATCGCGCTCTGCGGGGCGTTCACAATCGGCGTTGACATCAGCGAGCCGAACACGCCGCCGTTCGTGATCGAGAAGGTTCCGCCGGTGAGTTCCTCGATCGTGATCGAGCCGTTGCGGGCGCGCTCAGCGAATCCCGTCACGGCCTTTTCGATCGCGGCGAAATCCATGCGATCGGCATCCCGCAACACGGGCACGATGAGCCCGCGATCCGTCGAGACCGCGACCCCGAGATCGTAGTACTCGTGATACACGATGTCGCCGCCCTCGACCGACGCGTTCACCACCGGGAAGCGGCGCAGCGCCTCGACGCAGGCCTTGGCGAAGAAAGACATGAAACCGAGCCGCACGCCGTGACGCTTTTCGAACGCATCCTTGTAACGGGCACGGAGCGCCATGAGCGCCTGCATGTCGATCTCGTTGAATGTCGTAAGGAGCGCCTGCGTCGCCTGCGCCTCGACCAGGCGCTGTGCGATGCGCGCGCGGAGTCTCGACATCGGAACGCGCTGGTCCGCGCGAGCGCCCGATGCCGCCGCTTGCGTCGGCGCGGCTTCGAGGTGATGCGCGACATCGCTCTTCGAGATGCGGCCGTCGCGGCCGCTGCCGGCGATCTGTCCGGCCGACAGGCGGTTCTCCTCAACCAGACGGCGTGCGGCCGGCGAGAGCTTGCCACCCGCCTCTTCCTTGCGGGCCGCCGCAGTGGCGGCCGGTCTCCTGATTTCGGCCTTCGGCGCGGCCTTGGGTGCTGCAGCCTGCGATGCCTGCTCGTCGATGACAGCCAGAAGTTCACCGCTCGTGACAGTAGTGCCCGCCGTCTTGTCGAGCGACTTGATGACGCCGGCTACCGGGGCCGGAACTTCGAGCACCACCTTGTCAGTTTCGAGATCGGCAAGATTCTCGTCGCGGGCCACCGTCTCGCCGACCTTCTTGTGCCAGACGACGAGCGTCGCATCGGCGACCGATTCCGGCAGTTGTGGCACGCGCACTTCGGTCGTCATGAAGTCTTCCTGGTCAACGCCGCCGCGACCAGCGCCTCCTGTTCGCGCTGATGGAGCGCATGGATCCCGGTGGCAGGCGCTGCGGCGCTTTCACGCCCAGCGTACTGCAGCGTCCGGCTCGCGGCGAGCGGCGCCTGCAGGCGGTGCCGGATCTGGTACCAGGCGCCCTGATTCTGCGGCTCTTCCTGGCACCAAACGATTTCTTTTGCGCCTGGGTAACGGTCCAGGATCGCCTGGTAGTCCTCCGCCGGGAACGGATAGAGCTCCTCTACGCGGATCAAGGCGACCTCGACATTTTTCTCCGCCCGCCGCCGCTCGAGCAGGTCGTAGTACACCTTGCCGCTGCACAGTACGAGCCGTTTGATCCTCTTGACCTCGATCGGATCCATTTCGTCGATGATCGACTGAAAACTGCCGTTCGCGAGATCTAACATCGTCGATATCGACAGCTTGTGCCGCAGCAGGCTCTTTGGCGTCATCACGATGAGCGGCTTACGCAGCGCTCGCAGCATCTGCCGCCGCAACATGTGGAACATCTGGCCCGGCGTGGACGGCACGCAGACCTGATGATTGTTTTCGGCGGAGAGCTGAAGGAAACGCTCAAGCCGCGCCGAGCTGTGCTCGGGTCCCTGCCCCTCGTAACCATGCGGCAACAAGAGCGTGATGCCTGATACGCGGCCCCACTTGGCCTCGCCCGAGGTGATGAACTGGTCGACGATCACCTGCGCGCCATTCACGAAGTCGCCGAACTGCGCCTCCCAGATCACGAGCG
>JANLWE010000104.1:0-14200 GCA_031364365.1 Gammaproteobacteria bacterium
CTACCACACCGGCAGTCCGCCCGATGAGCGGTCGATCGCCGCCGCGCGACGCCGGGGCATCGACATGAGCATGCTTCGGGCGCGCGTCGTCGAAGCGGCTGATTTCGTGCGCTTCGATCTTGTGCTCGCGATGGACGAACCGGTTTACGAACGTCTGCGGCAGATCGCGCCGAGCGCACAGACGGATCGCGTCAGGTTGTTCCTCGAATACGCGCCGCAGTTGCAGCGGCGCGAGGTTCCAGACCCGTACTACGGCGGCGAGTCCGGCTTCGAGGAAGTGCTCGATCTCGTCGAAGAGGCCGCGCGCGGCCTGCTGGCCGCGCTCGGCAGCGACAAGTAGGTCATTCCTTCGGCTCGAAATGGTGGCCGTCGCTTGGCGTCGAGGACCACACGGTATGGGCCTGCGCCGGCTTCGGCGGAGGCGCGGGGGGCGCCTCGACCGCTGCCTGCGTGAGGACGGGTGGTGGGGCTGCCGCAGGCATCGCCGCCAGCGGAGCGGGCGATTGCGGCGCCAGGTCGATCGCGGGCTCCCTGGCGGTCATCGGTGCGGGCATGCCGGGTGCGTCCTGTCGCGGCTGCGAATCGCCATTGCCCTGCGCAATCGGCTGCGTATCGGTTGGACGGTACGAGTTCTGTCGCCCGCCGCGACCGCCGCGTCCACGGCGCCGCCGCCGCCGGGGCTGCGAATCGCCTTCCGCAGGCTGCTGCTGTTCGTCGCGCGGGTTCGGAGACGGCTGTGACTGTGACGGCGGCTGTTGCCGCGGCGCGGCTTCAGCCGGGCGGTCGCGATGCCGCGCCTGGTCTTCGCGGGGCTGATCTTTGCGCTCAGGGCGTTCCTGATCGCGATTGCGATCCCGACTGCGGTTACGGTCGCGGTCGCGATCACGGCGCGGTCCGCGCTCGCCGCGCTGGGGCCGGCGCCCGCCGCGGTCGGCGCGGTGATGATCCTGGGCGTTCCGCCCGCCCTGACGATCGGGGCGATCGACTCCCGCTGGCGCGGATTCGTCTTTTGCCGGGCGCTCGGCACCCCGGAAGAAGCCCATGAGTCGTGACCAGAGGCCGGGACCGCGCGCTACCTCGCGGACGCTCGGCGCAACCGGAGTTGGCGTCGGCGCCGGAGCCGCGGGAACAATCGGCTGCACCGCTGCGGGCTGGGTCGCGGCGCGCTTGTCGGACTGCGACTGGAAATCGAGGTCCTTGTTTGGCTGGCCGGCCATCTGATAGCTCGTCACCGCGTTCTCGGGGAGCGTGAGCTCGTCATCGCGCACGCGGCGGATCGAGTAGTTGGGCGTCTGCATGTTCGGATCGGGGACGAGCACGATTTCGATTTCGCGCTGGCTTTCGAGGCGGTGCAGCCACTCGCGCTTCTCGTTGATCAAGAAGGTCGAAACGTCGACCGGCAGCTGCGCGATGACGCGGGTCGTGCGTTCCTTGCGGACCTCCTCCCCGATGAGCCGCAGCACGGCGAGTGCCATCGACTCGACGCTGCGGATCGTGCCCATGCCGCTGCAGCGAGGGCAGGCGAGGTGCGTGGATTCGCCGAGTGAGGGCCGCAGTCGCTGGCGCGACATCTCCATCAGACCGAATCGCGAGATCCGTCCAAGCTGGATGCGGGCCCGATCTGAACGCACCGATTCACGGAGGCGATCCTCGACGCCCTGCTGGTTTTTCTTCGACTCCATGTCGATGAAGTCGATCACGATCAGCCCGCCGAGGTCGCGAATCCGGAGTTGCCGCGCGATCTCCTCCGCGGCCTCGAGATTCGTGTTGTAGGCGGTCGTCTCGATGTCCGCGCCGCGGGTCGCGCGGGCCGAGTTGATGTCGATCGAGACGAGGGCCTCGGTGTAATCGATCACGATGCCGCCGCCTGAAGGCAGGGTCACGGCATGCGAATAGGCGGACTCGATCTGGCTCTCGATCTGGAAACGGGTGAACAGGGGCACGTCGTCCGTGTATTGCCGGAGCTGGCGCATCCCTTCGGCGGTCTGGAATCGCTGCACGTACTCGACCGCGCGCTGGTAGGCACCGGGCTCGTCGATCAATACCTCGCCGATATCGTCGGAAAGGTAGTCGCGCAGCGCGCGCGTCACCGCGTCGCTCTCCTGGTACACGAGAAAGGGCGCGGACCGTTCGGCGGCCGCAGTCACGATCGCGTCCCAGTTGGCGCGCAGATTATCGAGATCCCATTGCAGTTCTTCGGGGCCGCGGCCGACACCCGCCGTGCGGACGATCGTGCCCATGCCGTCCGGGATATGGAGCAGGTCGAGCGAATCCCGGGTGGCATCGCGTTCCTCGCCCTCGATGCGGCGCGAAACTCCGCCAGCACGCGGATTGTTCGGCATCAGGACGAGGAAGCGTCCGGCCAGGCTGATGAAGGTTGTGAGCGCCGCACCCTTGTTGCCGCGTTCTTCCTTCTCCACCTGGACCAGCAGTTCCTGGCCTTCCTGGAGCACATCGCGAATGTTGAAACGGGCGCCGGGCGCCGGCTGGAAGCGGAAATATTCCCGCGCGACTTCCTTGAGCGGCAGGAAGCCCTGACGCTGGGCGCCGTATTCGACGAAGGCGGCTTCCAGACTCGGCTCGACGCGCGTGACGCGCGCCTTGTAGATGTTGCCTTTCTTCTGCTCGCGGGACGGAATCTCGATCGAAAGATCGAACAACTTCTGGCCGTCAACCAGTGCGACGCGCAATTCCTCTTGCTGAGTCGCGTTGATAAGCATTCTCTTCATGGGCCCCATCCAATGTGCTGGGGGCCGCTTCGTCAAAGATGTCGCGCGTTGTCACGAGTAAAACCCGTTGCCCTGCAGGCGCGGATCGCGGGCGCAAAGGAGCATGCCGCAGCATCAGGCTGCGAGCGGGGTGACTCCTGCACGATCCAGCGAGATCGACACGCGCGGGGAACATGACATCCGATCGAAGGGCCGGCGATGGCCCGGACATTCCGGACCAACTAACATGCGGCCTGCCCGAAGGGGGCCGCGTACCGGTCAGCGGCCACGCTTCGCTTCGCGAAGCCTGCGCCGTAAGACCTGACTGCGGGCTACGATATCAGATGCACTCGGAAAATCAATACGTTAGAGAGAATGCATGACGACGGATCGAAATCCGGGCGGGAAGGTGCAGCGGGTACAAGCCGGGGAAGGCGCGGCGGGTCAGCGCCTCGATAATTTTCTGCTGCGTGTGCTCGCGGGAGTGCCGCGAAGCCGCGTATACCGGCTCCTGCGCAAAGGTGAAGTCCGCGTCAACGGCAAGCGCAAGCCACCGGATTACCGCCTCGAGGCGACTGACGAAGTGCGGTTGCCGCCGGTGCGCGACCTGCCGCAGACGCCGCCGGGCCCGCGCCGCGTGCCGGATGCGCTGCTCGATACGGTGCGCAAGGCGATCGTGCACGAGGATGAGCGCTTGCTGGTCCTCAACAAGCCCGCGGGACTCGCGGTGCACGGCGGTTCCGGCCTCGCATTCGGGGCGATCGAGGTGCTTCGCGCGCTGCGTCCCGATGAGTCGCTCGAACTCGCGCATCGGCTCGATCGGGATACCAGCGGCTGTCTCCTGATCGCGCGCACACGGGGCGCCTTGCGGGCGCTTCATGCGATGCTCCGCGAAGGGACGATCGAAAAGCACTACGCGACGCTTCTCGCCGGGCGCTGGCACCTCGGACGCAAGACCATCGACGCGCCGGTTCTCACAAACGCACGCCAAGGCGGCGAACGTGTCGTGCGAGTGCACCGCACTGGCAAGATCGCAGTATCGATTTTCTTGCCGCGGGAACATTTCGGGGAGCTCGCGACGCGAATGGATGTCGCGATCCAGACCGGGCGTACACATCAGATCCGCGTCCACGCGGCATTCGCGGGTCATCCGGTCGCCGGCGACGAGAAATACGGCGACAAGGAATGTAATGCGCGGCTCCACGCGCTCGGGCTGCGCCGCATGTTCCTGC
Organism: Gammaproteobacteria bacterium; assembly: GCA_031364365.1. GTDB lineage: Bacteria > Pseudomonadota > Gammaproteobacteria > Steroidobacterales > Steroidobacteraceae > SCUD01. Next base: position 3,941 of record JANLWE010000104.1, read on the forward strand.
ATGCGGCGTCGATTGCGTTTGTCTGGCCGGAAGGCGGCGACGCATTCCGCATCGAAGCGCCATTGCCTGCCGATCTCGGGTCGCTTCTCGAACGGCTGCGGGAATCGCCCCGAGCTCAGGGCTGAGACGGTGCAAGCGGGTCGAGTCCGGCGGCACGCAGCGCCTGGGCAACCCAGATGATCGGAAGGCCGATAAGGGCCGCAGGATCGCGCGTTTCGATCGACTGAAACAATGCCGCTCCCAGGCCTTCGCTGCGAAATCCGCCGGCGCAGTCGAAGGGCCGGTCGATCTCGACGTAGCGCGCAATTTCCAGGTCAGTGAGCGATCGAAAACGGACCAGCGTGAAGTCAACGTGCTCGTGCACTGCCCGCGGCCGGCCGCGCAAAAGCACGACGGCCGTATGGAATTCGACGGCCTGACCGCTGCTGGCATGCAGCTGTTCACGGGCACGGAGGGCGTCGCCCGGCTTGTCGTGGACGCGCCCCGCACAAACCGCGACCTGGTCGGAACCGAGGATCCAGACGTCGGGTAGGCGTGTGGCGATGGCGGCAGCCTTCGCATGCGCGAGGCGAAGCGCACGCGCGGAGGGATTTTCGCCTGCGATCGCCGTTTCGTCGACAGCGGGTGACTCGGTCGCGAAGTTGACGCCGAGGCGGGCGAGCAGGGCGGCCCGGTAGGGTGAGGCTGAGGCGAGGACGAGACGCGGATTCATGGTCGGTCAGTGCTTAAAAAACAAGGGTTTGCGCCGTATCCACTTTGACACTCCCGGCGCCGCTCACTATCATACCGCCCCCATGCCAACGCCCCCGGACGGGCCGCTCGATGCGCAGGGCCTGGCGCGGAGCGCGGCGGTCGTCGAGACCGAATTTCCGATTGCCGGCTTCGCGCGATTGCTGGACCGGCTGGCGGAATCGACGGGAATGGCCGCGGTGCGGGCCGAGTTCCGCATGCAGGGTGGATTCGCGGCGGCCGCATTGAAGGTGGAAGCCGAGGTCGTGCTGACCTGCCGGCGATGCCTGGGGCCGGTCCGCCGCAAGCTGGAATCGGTGGCGCAGCTGGTGTTTGCGCCGGAAGAAACGCCGGAACTGCCGTCGGATCACGAAGCGATCGGCGGCGATCCGCATAAACTGGACCTGGCTGCCCTCGTTGAGGACGAATTGCTGTTGTCGCTGCCGTTGATCGCGCAGCATGCCTCTGCGGAGAACTGCGATCCGCCGGGCGCCGCGAGTGAGCCGCGGCCGGAGGCACCGGAGATGCGCCGGCCATTCGCGGGACTGAAGGATTTGCTGAAACATTGAACCGGAGATGACTTTCCATGCCTGTACAGAAAAGCCGCAAGACTCCGTCGAAGCGCGGCATGCATCGTTCCCACGATCACCTCTCGAAGCCGGCGCTGTCGAAGGACCCGACCACGGGCGAAACGCACCTGCGCCATCGTGTGAGCCGTGACGGCTTCTACCGCGGACGCAAGGTGATGGAAGTCCCGGTCGACGACGCCGGGCAGGAATGAGGCCGGCGCCACCGGCGCTGCACCTCAGCCTACGATGATGCGTTATTCACGTGTCGCCGGCACCGGCAGTTACCTGCCGGAGCAGATCCTGACGAACAAGGAACTCGAGTCGCGCCTCGACACGACCGATGAGTGGATCCGCTCGCGCACCGGCATCGAACGGCGCCACATCGCGGGACCTGATGAAAGCAGTTCGTCGCTGGCCGAGCATGCGGCTCGGCGCGCGCTCAAGGCGGCAGGACTGTCGCCGGCGGATGTCGATTTCATCGTGGTCGGTACGACGACGCCCGACCTTATTTTTCCGAACACCGGCACGCTGCTCCAGCAGAGGCTCGACATTCACGGTTGTCCGGCGTTCTCTCTGGAAACCGCCTGCAGCGGATTCATCTATGCGCTGTCGATCGCCGACAAGTACATCCGGCTCGGCGAGGCGAAATGCGCGCTCGTCGTAGGCGTCGATTGCCTGTCGCGGTTCGTGGACTGGACCGACCGTTCGACTTGCGTGCTGTTCGGCGACGGCGCGGGCGCGGTCGTGCTCACACCGGCGGACGAGCCGGGCATCATCGGCACGCACCTGCACTCCGACGGAAAGTACAAGGACCTGCTGTACTTCCCGTACGGGGTCTCGAGCGGCTTCGAGACACTGCGGAACAACTCAACCGCTGGTCTCAAGATGCTGGGTAACGAAGTATTCAAGGTCGCCGTCCGCACGCTGTCGAAACTGGTCGACGAGACGCTTGCAAAGAACGGCGTCGAGCGCAGCGACATCGACTGGCTGATCCCGCACCAGGCCAATCTCCGCATTATCCAGTCGGCGGCGGACAAGCTCGGCTTGCCGATGGAGAAAGTCGTCGTCACGGTGCAGGACCACGGCAACACCTCGGCGGCCTCGATCCCGCTCGCCTGGGACACGGCCGTCCGCGACGGGCGCATCCATCGTGGCCAGATGCTGTTGCTCGAGACATTCGGCGGCGGCTTTACCTGGGGTTCGGCGCTGATACGCTACTGACGATGCGGCAAACGATTGTCGGAACGTTCGGGCTGGTACTGCTGCTGTCAGCCATAGGACCGGCATCGGCCGAACAGTTCGCGTTGCCGGCCGAGGACAACGACGTCATCGGCGTCACGATCACGGTGCAGGCCGAAGCAAGCGACACGCTGCTCGACGTCGCACGCCGTCACGGCGTCGGTTACGAGGAAATCACCAACGCGAATCCGGGCGTCGATCCCTGGCTGCCGGGCGCCGGCACCGTGGTCACGGTACCGAAGCAGCGGATCCTGCCGCGTGCGCCGCGCACCGGTATTGTCATTAACCTTCCGGAACACCGTCTCTACTGGTATCAGCCCGCGGCGGCAGGAAAGCCGCCGGTCGTCTGGACGTTTCCGGTCAGTATCGGAAAAATGGATTGGCACACGCCGCTTGGCGTTACGCGCGTCGTCGCCAAGGTCAGGAACCCGACCTGGACTCCGCCGAAATCCGTGCGTGATGAGCATGCGAAGAACGGCGACATCCTGCCCGCGGTCGTTCCGGCGGGACCGGACAATCCACTCGGTCTTTTTGCCCTCCGTCTCGGGATTCCGGGCGGCGCTTACCTGATCCACGGCACGAACAAGCCCGCGGGTGTCGGCATGCAGGTGACGCACGGCTGCATGCGCCTGTATCCCGAAGACATCGAGACGCTCTACGGTCTCGTGCCTGTAAACGCGCCGGTCATGATCGTGAACCAGCCGTACAAGTGGGGCTGGCACGACGGAGAGCTCCTGATCGAGGTGCACCCAGCGCTGCAGGAAGACGCGGTCGAGCCGCTGACGCTGACCGACCTCACGCGGCTGATTGTCGAGGCGACACGTGCAGAGCCGCTCGCGATCGACTGGATCGGGGCGGAGCGCACCTGGCGTGAAGCGCGCGGCATGCCGACTCCGGTTTCCGTCGCTGGCTCGCGCATCGCGTTACTGCCGCCCGCTTCCAAATCCACACCCTGAAAAAGCGAAAGCCCCGCGGTGTTGCCACCGCGGGGCATTTCTATTGGCGTACGACGTCGATTACTTCGACATCGACTTTTCGAACATGCGATTGAGCTTCTCGCTGTTCGCGTCGCAACACTGCTGTGCTGCCTGCGCCGCAGACGCAGCCTGATTGGCTGAGTTCTGCGCCGAGGTGGCAGCCTGCTGTGCGGCGGCCGCGGCACGGCTTGCGCCATCCGCTGCAGTCTTCACGCCGTCCATGTCACCGGACAGCTTGGCGACCTGGGACTTGAGCGAGTCGACTTCCGCCTGCAAGGGCTTCAGATCGGTGCAGCCGACGCCAAGGGCGAGTACGGCGGCAGCGACGCCCACCTTCAGGATATTGGTCATGAGATTTTTCTCCACAAGGTTACGTAGAACGTTACAAACCGCTTGCGCGGATGCACGGCGCCGTCGGTCCTTCCTGTCCGCACGGTTGCGATGCGGATCGTAACGCATCAGAGCGATGGGTGAAAGGACGTTCGGCGAATGTCGGCGGGCGGCGACAACGAGTTCGCAGTCAGGGTCGGATAATACGTATGCGTTCTGCATTCGTGTTTTGCTCCGCGCATACGGGTGCGTATCGAGTGGGCGCGGCACAGGACCGGGACTCGGCTCGCGCGCTCAGTCGATCTTTATTCGCTTGCTCGCCGGTCCCGGCCCTGTGCCGCGCCCACTCGACCCGAGCCGTGAGCGCCGGTTCTGTGATTCGTACTTGCCAGAACGTCCCGCCTGTATATAATCACACCCACTGGGTATTCATACAGGTGGAGCATGTCAGACGACCTCACGCCGCGCCAACGTCAGATCCTCGAGTTCATTCAGGACGCGATCGCCGCCAACGGCCTGCCGCCGACTCGCGCAGAAATCGCGGAAGCGCTCGGCTTCCGTTCCGCGAACGCCGCCGAGGAGCACCTGCGCGCGCTGCAGCGCAAGGGCGTGCTCGCCCTGATCGCAGGCAGCGCGCGCGGCATCGTGCTGAAGGACGCGCTGCGCGAGCAGTTCGGCCTGCCGCTCATCGGCCGGGTGGCCGCCGGCCGCCCGATCCTCGCTGAAGAGCATATCGAAGGCCGCTTCCAGATCGATCCGGCGCTGTTCAGTCCACGCCCGCACTACCTGCTCAGGGTCAGCGGCATGAGCATGCGCGACGTCGGCATCCTCGACGGCGACCTGGTCGCAGTGCACCGCTCCCCCGACGTCCGCAACCGGCAGATCATCGTTGCGCGGCTCGAGAATGAAGTGACGGTCAAGCGTTATCGCCAGGAAGGCTCGGTAGTCTGGCTCATGCCGGAGAATCCGGACTTCGAACCGATTCGCGTCGATCTTCGCAAGCAGTCGATGACGATCGAAGGCGTGGTGGTCGGGGTCCTGCGGCGCGGCCGGCCGGACGTCATGCAGTGAGCGGCGTCGCGGAATTGCTGCGTCACCCCGCGCTCTGGCGTGGTAGCGATGCGGGCGCCCCCCGGACTGTCTCGACCGGCTTCCGCCATCTCGATGCACGCCTGCCGGGGGGCGGCTGGCCCCTGTCCACGCTGATCGAGTTCCTCGTACCCGCCGCCGGTGTCGGCGAAATCCGCCTGTTGTTACCGGCGCTGCGCGCGCTCGCCGCCGCGACTCCCGGGGAGCCGCGCTGGATCGCCTGGCTCGCTCCGCCACATCTGCCGTATGCGCCGGCGCTTGCCGATGCGGGACTCGATCCCGCGCGCATGCTGGTGATCCGTCCGCGCGCCGGGCTCGACAGGCTGTGGGCGATGGAACAGGCCTTGCGCTCCGGCGTCTGCGCGGCCGTCCTCGGCTGGATCGGCGCAGCCGGCGATCAGGCCCTGCGTCGCCTGAAGCTCGCCGCGGAAGAAGGATGCACGCCCGGTTTCCTGTTGCGGCCCTCCGCGCATCGCGCCGAATGCTCGCCGGCCGCGCTCCGGCTTGTGCTCACGCCGCGGGACTACGGTCTCGACGTCGAAATCCTGAAGAGCCGCGGCGGCGGGCCGGCGCGCATCGAGCGCCTGTCGATCCATTAGGCACACGGACATGCTCGAAGGACGTCCGGCCACGCTCACGCCGGCACCGGCGAGCCATCGGCCCGCACTGGAGCTGGTGCCCGTGTTGCCGGGTGTTGCGGCTCTCCGCACGCGGGAGCTGTGGCTCGCCGCGTATTTCCCACGCCTGCCGCTCGATGCCCTGTTGCCGGGAAGCGGGCAGGCGCGCGCGGCCGCGGTCACCGCCCCGGACGATCCACGCCGCTCCATCGTCGCTTGCAACGAGCGCGCCACCCGTCAGGGCGTCGCGCCCGGCATGAGCCTTAACGCGGCCCTCGCCCTGGTGCCCGGGCTTCGGGTTGCGGAACGCGGACTCCCCGCGGAAGCGGCGCTGCTCGATCGCCTGGGACGCTGGGCGCTCCAGTTCACGCCCATGGTCAGCCTCGAGCCGCCTTCCGCAGTGCTTGCCGAAGTGCGCGGCAGCCTCGACCTGTTCGGCGGCGTCATGGCGCTCTGGCGGCGCGCACTCGCGGGTCTTTCCGCGAGCGGCTTGCAGGCATCGCTCGCGCTCGCGCCGACGCCGCGCGCGGCGCTCTGGCTCGCGCGCGCCGATCTCGCGATGACCGTGACCCGCGCCGATGCGATGCCGGGTCTTGCGGCACGGCTGCCGCTCGCCTGCCTGCAATGGCCGGAGGACACGGTCGCAACCCTGCAGGGGCTCGGCCTTCGGAACGTCGCCGATCTCTCACGCCTGCCACGCGCCGGCTTCGCCGCGCGTTTCGGCCCGCAGCTGCTCAATGAACTCGACGAAGGTCTCGGCCGGCGCTCCATGCCGCGCCGGCGTCATGTCGTGCCGGAGCGTTTCGACGAACGGCTCGAATTGCCGGCGGCCGCGGAACTCGTGGCTGGACTGCAACCGGCGATCGAATGCCTGCTCGGTCGGCTCGACGCCTTCCTGCGCGCCCGTGCGTCGGGCGTCAGCGTCTTGCGCCTGGATCTCCAGCACCGCGGGCAGGCGCCGACACGGCTCCGGGTGGCGCTCGCCGGCATGGCGGGTGATGCGGGGCATCTGCGGGAACTCGTGCGCGAAAGACTCGCGCAGTGCCGGCTCGCCGCGCCGGTCACGGCGCTCCGGCTGCGTTCCGGAGTGCTGTTGCCGCTCACGCTTTGCGACGCCGGACTCTTCGAGCGCGGCCGGAGCGCGGATCCGGAGGCGACGGCGCGTCTCCTCGATCGCCTGCGCGCGCGGCTCGGGCAGCAGTCGGTGTTCGGCGTTTCGCCGGTGCCCGAGCATCGCCCCGAGTATGCCTGGCGGGTCGCGGAGCCGGGCCGCACGACACCTGTGCCGCTGCCGTGGCCGGCCGCGCACCCGGAGCGTCCGTTGTGGATGCTCGCCGAACCGCAGCCGCTCGATTGCTGGGAGGGTGCGCTCGTCACCGGTCCCGAGCGCATCGAAACCGGCTGGTGGGACGGCCACGACGTGCGCCGCGATTACTACGTCGCGCTCTCCAGTGCGGGCGTGAGGCTCTGGATCTTCCGCGAACGGCCGCCGGGCCAGGGCTGGTTTCTGCACGGCGTGTTCGGATGACGAGCCGCAGTGTCGTGCTTATACGCCCCGCGCGTGGCGGCCCGACATAACGTTCGTGGGTGAATCGGGATGGCGTACGCCGAACTGCATTGCATCAGCAACTTCACGTTCCTCCGGGGCGCCTCGCATCCTGCGGAGCTCGTCCAGCGAGCGAAACAACTCGGGTATTCGGCGCTTGCGCTGACCGATGAATGCTCGCTCGCAGGCAGCGTCCGCGCCTTCGCCGCGGCACGCGAGGCCGGTCTTCCGCTCATCACCGGCAGCGAGTTCACGCTCACCGACGGATTGAGGCTTGTCTGTCTCGCCACCAGCCGCCGCGGGTATGCGGCCCTCGCGCGGCTGATCACGCGGGGGCGCCGCGCGGCGGCAAAAGGACACTATCAGCTGAGTCGCGTGGATCTCGACGCAGGACTCGAGGAATGTCTCGCGCTGTGGCTGCCGGGTCCGCAGCCCGCGGCCGAGGAGGGGGCGTGGCTCCGCGAGCGCTTCGACGGCCGTCTCTGGCTCGCCGTGGAATTGCAGTCGGGCGGCCGCGACCGCGAGCGGCTCGAACGTCTCACGGCGCTCGCGCGCGATATCGGCGTGCCCGCGGTCGCGGCGGGCGACGTGCACATGCATCAGCGTCGCCGCCGCGCGCTCCAGGACACGCTGACCGCGGTGCGCCTGAAGACCACGGTCGCGGGCGCGGGCTTTGCGCTCCACCCGAATGGCGAGCGGACGCTGCGGACGTTCGCTCGGATCGCAGGCCTTTATCCTGCGGAGCTCATCGATGCGACGCGGGAGATTGCGGGGCGGTGCCGTTTCTCGCTCGACGAGCTCTGTTACGAATATCCGGAGGAGATCGTGCCCGCGGGCACGACGCCTGCCCTGCATCTTCGCCGCCTGGTCGACCAAGGTGCGGTGCGGCGCTGGCCCTTGGGCGTGCCGGCGACGGTCCGGCAGATGCTCGAGCGCGAGCTCGCGCTGATCGGCGAGCTCGGCTACGAGCGCTATTTCCTGACGGTCCACGACCTGGTCGAGTTCGCGCGCGGGCGCGGGATCCTGTGCCAGGGGCGCGGTTCGGCGGCGAATTCCGCGGCCTGCTACGCGCTCGGCATTACCGAGGTGGATCCGGCACGCATGTCGATGCTGTTCGAGCGTTTCATTTCGCGCGAACGCAACGAGCCACCCGACATCGACGTGGATTTCGAGCACGAGCGGCGTGAGGAGGTGATCCAGTACCTCTACGCCAAGTACGGCCGCGGCCGGGCCGCACTTACCGCGACCGTGATCTGCTACCGGCCGAAGAGCGCGGTGCGCGACGTCGGCAAGGCGCTGGGTCTCGACCCACCGCAGGTCGATCGCCTCGCGCACGCGATGCAATGGTGGGACGGCGACGAGGTCGCCGATTCGCGCATCGAGGATGCTGGCTTCGATACGGCGAACCCGCTGGTCGGGCGCGTGCTCACGCTGACGCGCGAGCTGATCGGGTTTCCGCGGCACCTGTCGCAGCACACCGGTGGCTTCGTGATCTCGCGCGGGCCGCTCGATGAGCTGGTTCCGGTCGAGAACGCGGCGATGCCGGAGCGCACGGTAATCCAGTGGGACAAGGACGATCTAGACGAGCTCAAGCTCCTCAAGGTCGATGTGCTGGGCCTCGGCATGCTGACCGCGATCCGCCGTGCGCTCGCGTTGGTCTCGTCTCGGCGTGGCGCGGAATTCCACCTCGTGGATATTCCGGCCGAGGATCCGGCCGTGTACGAGATGATCTGCCGTGCGGACACGGTCGGTGTGTTCCAGATCGAATCGCGGGCGCAGATGGCGATGCTGCCGCGGCTCGCGCCGCGCTGTTACTACGATCTCGTCATTGAGGTCGCGATCGTCCGTCCGGGACCGATCCAGGGGCAGATGGTGCATCCGTACCTGCGCCGGCGGAGCGGGCAGGAGCCGGTCGTCTACCCGGGCCCCGAGGTCGAGGGAGTGCTCTCGCGCACGCTCGGCGTACCCATCTTCCAGGAACAGGTCATGCAGCTCGCGATCGTCGCCGCGGGCTTTACGCCCGGCGAGGCCGACCGGCTGCGGCGCGCGATGGCGGCCTGGAAGCGGAAGGGAGGCCTCGGCCCGTTCGAGCAGCGTCTCGTCGAGGGCATGCGCGCGCGCGGCTACGACGAGGGCTTCGCGCGGCAGGTATTCCAGCAGATCCTCGGTTTCGGCGATTATGGTTTTCCGGAAGCCCACGCCGCGAGCTTCGCGCTCCTCGTCTACGTCTCGGCCTGGCTCAAGCGCCACGAGCCGGCCGCGTTCTGCTGTGCGCTCCTGAACAGCCAGCCGATGGGTTTCTACGCGCCCGCGCAGCTCGTGCGCGATGCGCGCGTCCATGGCGTGACGGTGCTTGCCGCCGACGTCAATGCGAGCGCGGTCGAGTCGACGCTCGAGTACCCCGGCGACCGCGGTCCGCCCGCCTTGCGGCTTGGTCTCGACCGGGTGCGGGGGCTCTCGCGCGAGGGCGCGGATCACATCGTCGCCGCTCGCATCGAAGGTCCCTTCGGCCGGGTGACGGAGCTCGCGCGCCGCGCGCGCCTGTCGCGGCGCGATCTTGGGGCACTCGCCGCGGCGGGGACGCTTGCGGGCATCGCTGGCCACCGGCACCGCGCGGCCTGGGAAGTCCTGGGCGTCGAGCCGCCGCTGCCGCTCCTGCCCGTGGTGGAACGCGAAGAGGGGTTACCGCTGCTGCGTGCACCCGGCGAAGGCGAGGACATTGTCGCGGACTATCGCTCGCTCGGATTCACGCTGGCCAGACATCCACTCGCGCTGGTCCGATCGACGCTCGAAAAGGAGGGTTGGCTCACGGCGGCCGAGGTCGCGGAACTGGCCGATGGCGCCGCCGTCCGCACCGGCGGGCTCGTCGTCACGCGCCAACGGCCGGGCAGCGCGGGAGGCGTGATCTTCGTGACGCTGGAGGACGAGACGGGTTACGTGAACCTGGTGGTCTGGAGCCGGATCGCGCATGCGCACCGGAAAGTGATGCTCGCGGCGCGGCTACTCGGCGTCGCCGGACGGCTGCAACGGGAGGGGGAGGTCAGGCACATCGTGGTCGACAGACTCGAGGACCGTTCCGCGCTGCTCGGAAGCCTCGTGGCGAAGGCGAGGAGCTTCCGCTAGAACGAAGGGGACAAAGGATCAAAGGGGACGTTCACCTTTGC
>JANLWE010000107.1:0-13004 GCA_031364365.1 Gammaproteobacteria bacterium
CGGCATCGCGTATCCGGGTCTCCTGAAGCGCCTGATTTCGCTCGGCCGCTCGTATCGCGCCGAGTGGAGGGAAGATTAAAGGGGACGGATTGAAGGGGACGTTCACCTTTAACTCAGGCCGCCGTTCCAGATCTAAACGTCACCAATCGTTAAAGGTGAACGTCCCCTTCAATCAATCCGTCCCCTTTAATCTTCCCTCCACTCGGCGCGATACGAGCGGCCGAGCGAAATCAGGCGCTTCAGCAGACCCGGATAGGCGATGCCGTCATGCAGCGCGGCGTCCGCGAAGTCCTCCTCCCGTTCAAGGTTCGGATTGGCGTTGGCTTCGAGCACGAACGGCGTGCCGTCGTCGCGCACGCGGAAATCGATGCGCGCATATCCCGTCATGTGCAGCGCGCGATAGACCCGGCGCGCGAGCCGGTCGAGCCGGTCCGCGAGCCCGGGCATCAAGTTCTCTGCCTTGCCGCTGGTGATGCCGTGCCGCGCCTGGTAGGCGCGGTCCCACTTGGCTTTTCGCGTCGCGATGGCGGCGCGCCCGGATTTCAGTTCGCCGAAGATGAATTCCCAGGGCGTGAGTGTGCGGATACGGTCGTTGCCCAGGATGCCGACGTACAACTCGCGCCCCTCGATGTACTCCTCGACCAGAGCATCCGACTCCGTGTGCTGATGAATGAACTCGATGCGTTCACGCAGTCGCGCCGCGTCCTCGACGATCGACGCCTGCGAGATGCCAAGCGAGGCATCCTCGGTCGCCGATTTCACGAACAGCGGGTACCGCAATTCCTTCGCGATCCTGATCGCTCCGCCGCGCCTGAACACGGCGAAGTGCGGCGTCGGTATCCGGTGATAGGCGAGGATCTGCTTCGACAGCACCTTGTCGCGCGACAGCATCATTCCGCGCGGATTGCAGCCGGTGTACGACTGGCGCAGCAGTTCAAGATAGGCGACGACATGCTGGTCGTAAGTGACGATGCCGCCAAATTCCTCGAGCAGGTTGAAGCAGACCTGCGGCTGCCAGTCGTGTATGACGGCGCGCAGCTCCGTCAGGCTGTCGCCAATCCCGACCGGCCGCACCTCGTGTCCGGATTCCCGCAGGCAGCTCAAGACGTCGTACTCGGTCCGGTACTCGGCGGCCGCCTGCTCGCCGACGCCTTCAAGCGAATCCGGCGGCACCAGCGTTTCGTGCATGAGGACGAGGATCCGGAATTTCTGCTTTGCCATCAATCCCTGCGCGTGTGCCCGGCCGCGTCGAACAAGCTGTCCGCGAGCGCCTCGATCTCGGCGCCGCGCGCAAGACCCGCACGCCACGCCGCCGGCAGCGACGATGCGCCGTAGTGCGCGCCCGCGAGCTGCCCGACCATCGCAGCTGCCACCTGCGCGTCGCCCGGCTGCGCGGCTGCGGATTGCACGCATTGCGCGAGATCGCCGCCGCCGTCGAATGCCGTGATCGCCGCCTCGAGCGCAGTGGCGGCCGCAAACCGGCTGCGATGAATCTTGCGTGGCTTGCGGCCGCGCCAGGCGCCGGCCGCGAGCTCGCGGATGGGAGGCCGCAGCGCGGACGCATCCCAGCGCGCGGGCAGCGGGCTGAAGTCGGGCGAAAGCAGCTCCGACCTGGAGGCCCCCGCGAGCGCGCCGGCGAGCAGCACGGCGAAAAGGCGTGTGGCGTCGAGCGTGAGCGGCGCCTGGTGGGTGATGCGGACGCAGTTGACCGCCGCATCGACCGCCAGAAGCGGATCGTTTAAGTGCCAGAATACGGCCGGCCCGATGCGCGCAAGCGGTTCCGCATCCGCATGCGCCGGATCATGCGAACCCGCGTAGGGGTTTCCGGTCCATTGCGCAGCGGCGAGCGCGCGGCTGGTGGCGGCGCTGATGCCGACGCAACTGCCGGTGCTCGACCAGCGGCCGCTGCGTTGCCAATCGTGGTAACGCTCGACCTGGTCGGCCGGATCGGGGCCACCCCGGGAGACAAGGCTTTCCGCAAGACAAAGCGCCATCGCCGTTTTGTCGGACCATGCGCCGGCGGGCAGGCCGTGAATCGAATGGTTGAGCGCGTCACCGGCCGCGAGGCCCAGCAACATGCCGCGGACGCGATCGCGCAGGTCTTCGGCGGCCCTGGCGGGCCTGGCAGACATTGCCGTGGCGCCCGGCCGCCGCGCGCGGCCCGCCCGCCAACCGCGCACGAATTCGGCCTGCTCTTCCGTCTCGGGTACCGTCGGCCAGGTGCGTGAGCGCGCGGATCCGCGCCACAGCCGGTTCATGTATTCGAGCGCGGCGTCTCCGCCGCCACCCTGATTCGCAATCCAGCAGCCCGCGACGACATTGGTGCGGCCGATTCCGGCCCGGCAGTGAAGATAGATGCGCCGCCCGTCGGCGAGCGCCCGGTCAAGCGCCCCGAGGATTTCATGCATTCTCTCGTCTGAATCCGGTACGCCGTGATCGCGGATGGGTTCGCGCAAGTAGAGCGTCTCGCGTCCCGCCGAAGGCGCCGCCAGCAATTGTTCGTAGGAGTCGAGTTCGCCGGTCTCGGTCAGGTCGATGAAACAGTCGATGCCCGCATCAAGGAGTCGCCGCAACCGCTTTGAAGTCGCTTCCACACCGGCCGCCGAGGGATGCTCGCCGGCGAGGATCCGCTCCGGCTCTACCCAGTAGCTGTTCGGGAGCGGCGTTCTTGCCACTTCAGCCGCCGGGACCGGGAGGCGCGCGCTCGAGACCGGCGAAATCGAATGCCGCGGGATCCGCGAGATGCGAGGTTTCGACGTTGCAGATCGCATTGAAGATCGACTCGACGCGACCTGGGCTCACACGCTCCCAGTCCTCCAGCATCCGCGCGATCGCCTCGCGCTGCAGTTTCGGCTGCGAGCCGCAGAGCGTGCAGGGAATGATCGGAAATTCGCGCGCACACGCGTAACGCGCGATCTCGCGCTCCGGCACGTAGCAGAGCGGGCGGATCACCACATTCTGGCCGTCGTCGGAGAGGAGCTTGGGTGGCATCGCCTTCAGGCGACCGCCGTGAAACAGGTTCAGGAACAGCGTCTCAACGATATCGTCACGGTGATGACCGAGCGCAATCCTCGTGAAACCGTTCTCACGCGCGAACCGGTACAAGGCGCCGCGCCGCAGGCGGCTGCAGAGACCGCATTGCGTGCGTCCCTCCGGTATCAGGCGCCGCACGACGCTGTAGGTGTCCTGCTCGATGACGTGAAACGGCACGCCGAGCGACTCGAGGTAATCCGGCAGCACGCGGACCGGAAAATTCGGCTGCTTCTGGTCGAGGTTGACGGCGCAGAGTTCGAAGGACACGGGCGCCGCGCGTTGCAGCGAGAGCAGCATGTCGAGCAGCGTGTATGAATCCTTGCCGCCGGACAGGCAGACCATGACCCGGTCGCCCTCGCCGATCATGCGGAAGTCGGCGATCGCCTTGCCGACCTGTCCCCGGATCCGCGCCGCAAGCCGGCGGAAATTCGCGGATGTTTCGTTCTGCGCGGGAATCATGCCGGCATTCTAAGGGGACTGGTTCTCCTGGACGTACTTGCGCTCCAGGTAACGCAGGAACGCCGTGGCCGACAGCGGACGCCCCGTTGCGTGCTGCACGAGCTGCGGCACACCCATGCTCGCGCCGGTCGAATGCACCCGTTCGCGCAGCCAGCCGAAGAAGTTTCCGAACTGGCCGGCCGCGATCTCCGCCTCGATGCCAGGAAGCTGCTCGCGGATCGTTTCCCAGAGCTGGCCCGCGATCACTGCGCCGACGCCATACGAGGGGAAATGACCGAACGAGCCGGTCGCCCAGTGGATGTCCTGGAGACAGCCCTCGAGGTCGGTCGCCGGCACCAGGCCGAGCCGGTCAGACGAAAGTGCGTTCCAGGCGTCGCGCAGGTCTTTCACCGCGAGATCGCCCGACAGCAGCCGCCGTTCGAGTTCGTAGCGCATCCAGATGTGGGTCTGGTACGTGAGTTCGTCGGCATCCATGCGGTTGGTGCCGCGCGCGACGCGGTTGAGATGGCGGTAGAGATTCTCCTCGGACCATTCCGGGCCCGCGGCGCCGTAATGTTTCTCGAGCAGCGGCCGGAGAAAGGTGACGAAAGCGCGGCTCCGGCCCACCATCATCTCGAGCAGGAGCGACTGGCTTTCCTCGAGCGCCATGCCGCGGTCCTGCCCCACCGGCTGATCGACCCATTCGGCCGGCAGCCCGAGTTCGTAGAGCGCCTGCCCGGTTTCGTGCAGCGCGCCGAGCAATCCCTGGAATGGATCTTTCAGTACGAAACGAGTCGTGACTCGGATGTCGCCGGACACGCCCTCGGTGAACGGATGATCGCTGTCGTCGAAGCGGCCGCGATCGAAGGGAAAGCCGAGCGCCTTCATGACGTCGGTGCAGAGTCCGCGCTGGCGGCTCGCCGAGAATCGCCCCTCAATCCGAGTCGCTGGCATGGCTGCCTGCAGTTCGATCGCCTCCGTCACGAGTCCCGGCAGGCGCTGCGTGAGCGGAGTGAATATCGCCTCGATGTCGCGGGACAGGAGCCCCGGCGTGAACTCATCGGCAAGCGCATCCCAGGGATCGAGCGAAAACCGCTGCCCGAGAAGCTCGGCCTTGCTGCGCACCAGCTTGACGGTTTCCTCGAGCTGCGGCGCGAGCACGTTGAAATCGTTCTGCTCGCGCGCTTCGCGCCAGCGCGCTTCGGCGCGCGCGAATGTTTTCGCCATGCGCCCGATCAGGGACGGCGGCGTCGCGATCGCGTGATCGTGCAGCCGGCGCATTTCGCGCAGGTTGGCCGACTGCCAGGCGGCGAGCGAACGCGCACTCGCATCGGCGCGATCGAGCAGTCGGGAAATGCGCGGCGACACCAGCAGGGAATGGACCTCGAGCTGGATCGCTGCGAGCTGGTCTCCCCGGAGCTCGGCGCTCGCGCGCGGCATCGTGATGGCAGCATCCCAGCGCAGCAGCGCAAGCACGCCCCGGAAGGCATGCAGCCTGCGGAATTCCTGTTCGAGCTGCTGATACGGGCTTGCGGTCGCCAAGTCGCTCCTCTGGCCGCCGGGTCAACGGCGGGCCCAAGCCGGTCGGGCTACTGTTTGATTGATCCCCCGCAGGACCTGCGAGGCCATCCTGTTGAGCCGCGATTCTATCAGCCAGGGCTCTGGCGGCAGCCGCCGTGACCCTATAATTTATTATTTTTCAATGACTTGGGACGGCGCGGCTTGGCTTGACACGGGCGGCGCCGCTGCAGCCCGCAACCGCTCGATGAGCCCGGCCAGATAATTCGGCGTTTGATGCTCGCCTGACATCAGTGAATAGACTGCGGGTACCACAAAGAGCGTCAGCAGAACGGCAATTGATGTCCCGAAGAACACGACAACGCCAATGGGCTCGCGTTGTTCAGATCCCGCCCCCGTCGCGAGCAGAAAGGGCAGCGATCCGAACGCAGTGCACAGACTTGTCATCAGCACCGGGCGCAGCCGGATCGTCGCAGCCTGGGTGACTGCCTCGAGACGCCCGAGGCCCTGGTCGCGCAACTGGTTGGCGAACTCGACAATCAGCACGCCGTTTTTCGCGGCAATCCCGACCAGCATGATCATCGCGATCTGGCTGAAGATGTTGAGCGACATCTGGCTGCCCGCCAGCCGGTAGACCGCGAGGCCGGCAATCGCACCGATCAGGGCGAGCGGCACGGTCGTCATGATCACGGCCGGTTGTTTGAAGCTCTCGAACAGCGCGGCCAGCACCAGGAACACGATCGCGATCGCAAACGCGAACGTGGACCAGAAATGGCCCTGGGTTCGCAGGTACTCACGCGCCTCGCCGTCAAAGGACAGGCGCGCCGCCGGCGGGAGCTCTGTGCGTATCAACTCCTGAAAATACTGCACCGCTTCGCCCAATGTGTAGCCCGGCGCGAGTCCGGCGCTGATTGTGATCGAACGCATCCGGTCGATGCGGTTCAGCTGCATCGCGCCGGAGGATTCCGTCAGCTTCACCAGATTCGACAGCGGCACCAGTTCGCCGCTGCGATCGGAGCGGACGTAGAGATTCTGCAGGTCCGATGGCACGACCCGATCCTGTGCCTGCCCCTGCAGGATCACCTTGTATTCACGGCCGCGATCCACGTAGGTCGTGACCACTCGCGAACCGAGCACCGTTTCCTGCGTGCGGCCGACCGATTCCAGCGAGATGCCCAGTTCCGCAGCGCGATCGCGGTCCACGGCCACGTCGATCTGCGGCTTGCGCTCCCGGAAGTTCGTCTCGACGCCCACCAGTCCCGGATTCTGCCGGGCATGTTCCAGGATGCGATCGCTCCAGCCGGAAAGCGTCTGGTAGTCGGGACCACCGATGACGACCTGCAGCGGCCTCCCCAGCCCGCCCGAACTCAGGCCCGGCAACGCAAAGACGCGGGGGCGGACGCCTGGCAGGTCCTTGAACTGCGTGGCAAGCGATGCTGCCACGTCCATGGCGCTGCGCTCGCGCTCGCCCCAGTCCTTCAGCAACACCCAGCCGCGGACTTCATTAACCTCAGTGCTGCCGGTAGCGCTGCCGCTGCCGATGCGCAGGATGAAGCGGTGGATGTCGTCATACCGTTCCACCTCGCCGAACAGGATGCGTTCAGCCTTCAGCATTTGCCGCTCGGTGTACTCGAGACTCGCGCCCTCGGGAGCATCGAGTTCGAGGCGCACGAGACCAAGGTCCCCGGGCGGCGCGAATTCACGCGGCAGCGTATTCAGGGCGATGACGGCAATACCTGCGAGCACCAGGGTGCAACCGATGATCAGCCACGGCCGGCCAAGCAGGATTCGCAGGCGATGCTCGTAGACTTGCGAGAGCGCGTGAAAGAATCGATCGAGTCGTTGCGCGAACCTGCCGCGTTGCTGCCCTTGCCGGAACAGTCGCGACGTCATGACTGGCGTCAGCGTCAGCGCCACCAGCGCCGAAAACAGCACGGCCGACGCAAGCGTCAGGCCGAACTCACGGAACAACCGGCCGATGGTGCCGGGCAAGAACGAAATCGGCACGAATACCGAGATCAGCACCAGCGTCGTTGCGACGACAGCAAAGCCGATTTCGCGGCTGCCATCGATTGCGGCCAGCAATGGCGGCTGACCCTGCTCGACCCGGCGGTAGATATTCTCGAGCACGACGATTGCGTCGTCCACGACCAGCCCGATCGCGAGCACCAGACCGAGCAGCGTCAGCACGTTGATCGAATACCCCATGGCATCCATGAACATGAATGTCGCAATGATCGAGATCGGGATCGTCACCGCCGGCACCAGCGTTGCCCGCAGGTTGCCGAGGAACAGATAGATGACGAGCAGGACCAGCGACAGCGAGATGGCGAGCGCAATCATGACTTCGCGCAGCGATGCATTGATGGTGTCCGCGCGGTCGATATTGATCGAAAGCGCCATGCCTGCAGGCAGCCCGGGCTGGATGCGATCCAGCGCCTGGTAGATCTGTTTCGCCACCTCAAGTGTGTTCGCCTTCGAGTTCTGCTCGATGCCGAGGCTGATCCCCGGCAGGCCCATCGAACGGGAGACGCTGCGCTCGTTCTCGGCGCCGAGCTCAACCCGCGCTACGTCGCCGAGCCTGACCAGGTAACCGTCCGGACCGCGTCCGATTGACAGCTTGCGGAAGTCTTCGACGCGTGAGAGTCCGGTGTCGGTGCGCAACGCGAATTCCCGGTCGCTGGATTCGAGCCGGCCCGCCGGCAACTCGACGTTTTCGCGCCGCAGCGAGCTCTCGATGTCGGCGACTGTCAGTGCACGGGCGGCCAACGCCTGGCGATCGATCCAGATCCGTACCGCCTGCCGGCGCTCGCCGTTGATGTTGACCCGCGCGACGCCCGGCGTCGCGGACAGCTGGTCGACCAGTACCCGTTCGGCATAGTCCGTCAGTTCCAGCACCGACATGCGGTCGCTGGACAGGTTGAGGTACATGACCGCCTCGCCGATGGACTCGGCTTTCTGTATTTCGGGCGGATCAGCCTCCTGTGGCAGGTCGTCGATGACGCGCCCGACGCGATCGCGGATGTCGTTGGCGGCTGCATCCACGTCGCGATCGCTGCTGAACTCGACATTGATTGCCGAGCGTCCATCGCGGGAACTGGAACGCAGCCTTTCAATTCCCTCGAGGCCCGAGATCCGGTCCTCGATAACCTGCGTGATCTTGTTCTCGACGATCACCGCGCCCGCGCCCAGGTAATTGGTCTGGACCGACACGAACACCGGATCCACTTCCGGATATTCGCGAACGGAGAGCCGAGTCAGGGAAATGAGACCCAGGATCACCAGCAGCAGGCTGACGACCGTTGCAAAAACCGGCCGCCTGATCGAGAGTTCCGAGAGCTTCATTCGAGCTCGTGCACGGCACTGTTGTCGCGGATCTGCTGCGTACCCTCGATCACGACACGTTCGCCAGCTGCGATGCCCGTGAGAATTTCAACTTCGCCGGGGCTGCGCCGGCCGATCGTGACGACTCGGCGCAACGCAAGCCCGTCCGCGACGACAAACACATAGACTTCGCCGCGCTCAGGTACCAGGGCTTGTTCCGGCACGACCAGGCCAGGCAGCGGATCGCGCTTGACGAGCACAGTCAGGAACATCCCGGCCCGGAGCCTGCCTTCGCGGTTCGGCAATCTGGCGCGCACCTTGACCGAGCGCGTGACCGGATCGACGCGCGAATCGACTGACTCGATGTTGCCATCGAACGCCTCGCCCGGATACGCGGCGCTCTTCGCTTCGACCGCGAGGCTCGGCTTCAACACCGACATGAAAATCTCCGGGACATCGAAATCGACTTTCATGGTGCTCGTGTCATCGAGCGTCGTGATCACCGCTCCGGGACTCACGAGCGCACCCACGCTGACGCGCCGCAGCCCCATGCGGCCGTCGAACGGCGCGCGGATAAGCGTGTCCGATAAGCGCGCACGCGAGGCCGCAACGCGCGCCTCGTTCGCAAGCAGCGTCGCCTCGATCTGCTCGAGCTGGGCCTGCGACAACGCCTGCTGGGACAGCAGCGTGCGGCTTCGGGCGTAGGCGCTCCTGGTTTCCGCAAGCGTCGCCTCCGAGGCTGCGAGGTCCGCCCGCGCCTGGGCTGCGTCGAATTCGACCAGGAGATCCCCGCGCTTCACCAGCTGGCCTTCTGCGAAGCGGATCGCGACCACGGTGTTCATGGTCTTGGCCGTGATCTCGACCGCCTCGTTCGCACGCGCCGTCCCGAGCGCCTCGACTTCGACCGCGAGCGGTTTCTCGACCACCGGCATCGTCACGACGGCGGCCGATTCCGGTCCCGCATCCTGAGCGTTGGCCGCGGTCGGCTCATCGGTTCCGCGCCCGAACACGAGCCACGCGATCGCGGCGGCGGCGATCACCGCGCCAACCAGGAAGTACGGCAGTCTTGAGTCGTTCGCCACGCCAATTCCATGCTAACCGAAGCTCGTGACCCTCGCGCGTCAGCGCTTTTCCAGCCACTGCGCGATCGTTCGGGGCAAGAGTTCCTGTGCGCTCTTGCTGACGTAGATGCCGATGTGACCGCCGTCGAACTCGAAGGCGGTGTAGTCCTGGCTGCCCGTCAGCCCCGCGAGCGGCCGTGATGCCGACGGCGGCACCAGGTGGTCCTGCAGCGCATAAATATTGAGCAGCGGGCAGCGGATGCGCCGCGCATCGACCGGTTGCCCGCCGATTTCGAGTCCGCCGCGGACCAGACGGTTTTCCTGGAAGAACCAGCGGATGAATTGCCGGAAAGCGGTTCCCGCCTGGTCGGGGCTGTCCTGGATCCAGCGTTCCATGCGCAGGAAATTCGCGAGCGCCTCGCGATCGTCCGCGATGTCGGCGATGCCTGCGTACTTGCGCACGGTGAGCCGAAGCGGCATCAATAACAGGAAGGCGGCATTCAGGAGTTCACCGGGCACGTTTCCGAGCACGTCCACCATCCGGTCCACGTCGAACTTGCGGACCCACTTCGACAACAGGTTTTCTTCGGTATGGAAATCGACCGGCGTCACCATCGTCACGAGATTTCGCACCCGCTCGGGATGCAACGCCGCATGGCACAGGGACAACGTTCCGCCCTGGCAAACGCCGAGCAGGTTGACCGCGGGTAGCTTCGCCGCTTCCTGCACGTGCGCGATGCAGCCGCCCAGATAGCGATTCACGTAATCATCGAGCGAGAGATGCTGGTCGCCGGCATCCGGGTATCCCCAGTCGATCAGGTAGACGTCGAGCCCGCGCGCGAGCAGGCCACGGATCAGCGAACGATCCGGCTGCAGGTCCATCATGGTGGGCCGGTTAACGAGGGCATAGCAGATGACCAGCGGCGGAAGATTCAGGCTCGGCCCGTTTCTCTCGTAATGCCAGAGCACGGTCTTGTCCGCGCGGAAGACTTCCCTGCGCGGCGCGGATTCGTGCGGCGGCGCGCCGATCTCGGCGAAGCGCCGCGCCGCGACCGACATGCGCTCGCAGAACTCGGCCATTTCGGCTGCGGCGCGGGCGGGATCGAGCGCAAGCCGCGTCATCGCTGCCCCTGTCCCGCACGCAGCTCGATGAAAGCAGCCAGCAGTTCCGCCAGCGCCTCCGCGAATTCCTCGCGGTGCGCGTGCGCGGCGTAGGCGGCCTCGCCGCATTCGATCCAGAGTGCATGAAGTTCGCGCAGGCTCGTGATCGGCGGCGCCTGCAGACCGGTCTCGGATAGCGCGGCGCTGAAACGCGCACTCGCATCGATCGCAATCGCCGTGGCCTGCCTCCCGAATCGCTCCGCGGCCTGCTGGCAACGGATGAAGGCCGCACCCGAATCGCCCGCCGTGACCTCCGGTGCGCCGTGCGGCGTGAACAATCGACGGTAGCGTTCGACCATTCCCGACTGCAGCGCAGCGGGGTCGGACGCCAGTTCCGACAACTGCTGCTGCACCTCTGCCCAGGCTTTGAGCCAGGGTGGTCCGGGGCCGGCGTCAGGCATGGTTATGAGGGCCGCCTGTCTGTGTGCGCTGCACAATCTTGAATGTGTTTTCAGCGATTAATATGATGTTTATATGCATCTGATTATATTTCAACTTATTGTTTATAAATATAACTATTACGAAGGTGACTTAGGAGTCTTAATTCCTGTTGCACTGCAACAAAACCTCAACTACAATGCCTCCATCGCCCAACGATCAATTCGTTTTCAAGGATGCCAGAAATGACCAGCCCGACTTTCGATTTCACTTCATTCATGGACGCCGGCAAGAAGGCTTTCGCCCCGGTCGTCAAGTTCAATGAACTCTCAGTGCAGAGCTTCGAGCGCATCGCGCGCCAGCAGTACGCGTTTGCCGGTGAAATGCTTGAGTTCTCGCTGAATCAGCTTCAGCTCACGAGCAGCGTCCGCGACATCAACGACCTGACCGCGCGTCAGATCGAGCTGTCGACGCAGTTCGCCGAGCGTGCGACCCAGCGTTCACAGGACCTGATCAAGGCTTCGACCGAGCACCAGGCTCAGTTGTCGAAGTGGTTCGACCAGACCGTTGCTGAGTCGGCTCAGACCGTTTCCGAATCCGCCAAGAGCGCCAAGAAAGCCGCCTGATCGGATTCCAACCCTCCCCTCCCGGGACGGCGTGCCTTCAGGCCGCCGTCCTTTTTTTCGCCTTTTAACGCACTGCGGCATGATCCGGTAGACTCCGGCCATGACCAAGGAACGGCTGATCAAGAAGTACGCCAACCGGCGGCTTTACGATGCCTCGATCAGCAAGCACGTCACCCTCGAGGACATACGCGACCTGATCGTGCGGGGCGAGAAAATCCGCGTCGTCGAAGACAAGAGTGGCGAGGACATTACCCGGTTGATCCTGCTTCAGGTCATCGCGGAACAGGAGCAGTTCGGCAAGCCCATCCTGACGACCCAGCTTCTTGAATCGATCATCCGCTACTACGGCGGACCGATGCAGGAGTTCATGGCCGGATATCTCGAACAGAGTGTCGCGGCCTTCATGCGACAGCAGGAAAACGTCCAGCAGCAGATCTCGAGCATGTTGACGAGTGCGCCGCCCCCGGTGAACGCCATGGCGGAATTCACGCGACAGAACCTGGAAATGTGGAATCGAATGCAGGAAGGGATGCTTGCGATGCTGGTGCCGGCCCGCAAGCCCCAGAGTCCCGCCGATCCCGAAGAAAACGCCGGAAGCTGAAGGGGACGTTCACCTTTTAATCCGAATTCGATCTACTGTTGGATTGGGGCAACACATCTCGACAGGGCGCGCGCGTCAAGCGTATCGTCAGACCCATAACGTTACCAATCGGTCAGGCAGTCGCGCAGCAACGTATTCAGCGACGCACGCGGAACTGTCGGCCACTCAGTTGATGCAGGCAATGGGGAGAGAGAATTCATGAACAGGCAGTTAGCAGCGACGATCAGCAGCATCCTGGCTTTGTCGGCCTATTCCAGCCTGGCCACAGCCCAGGAAAACGCGGCCGCCCAGGCAGGGGAAAAGCCCACTGAGATGGACCTGGTCATCGTGACCGGCTCGCTGATTCCCCAGACAGGGGTCGAGAACGCATCGCCGGTGATCGCAATTACTGCCGAAGAAATCGAGCGTCAGGGCTATCGCAATGTCAGCGACGTATTGCGCGCGCAACCACTGTCGACCGGTTCGGTGCAGGACAACCAGTTCTCCGGTGGCTTCACGCCCGGTGCGACGACCATCAGCCTGCTCGGCCTGGCGCCGGGCTTCACCCTGATCCTGCTCGATGGCCGCCCGCTGGCCGACTATCCGCTGCTGTACAACGGGCAAGCCAATTTCACCGACCTGTCGAGTATTCCGACCGGCATGGTCGAGCGCATCGACATCCTGCCCGGCAACCAGTCGGCGATTTACGGATCGGCGGCCATTGCAGGTGTTGTGAACATCATCCTGAAGAAGCATCTGAACGGCACGCAAATCAGCGCGCGCCTGGGCGGTTATGAGCATGGTGGCGGCGACAACCTGCGCCTCGAGCTCACCGGCGGCCAGAGCCGCGAGCGATTCGACGTCACCTATGGCCTGCAGTATTCC
>JANLWE010000117.1:0-5127 GCA_031364365.1 Gammaproteobacteria bacterium
AAATAGCCGAGTTGCCGACCGGCCGTGCTGCGGAGCCCAAGCCACCCGAGACCGATATAGGCAGGCAGCAATGCCAGCTTTGCGACGAGCCAGCCGTTGGCGTAAACGGCGGACGGCAGGATCGTCAGCAGCATGAGTGCGGCTGCCAAGAGCGTGGTATCGATCGAATAGCTCAGATATCGCGGCAGCGGGCCCAGCGCCCACGCCTGATGCCCCATCCGCACCAGAATCCCCCGCAGGAAGTAGAGCGCTCCGCTTGCGATGACCGCGGTGACGTGAGCCAGCCTGATTTCGGCATAGAACTCGATCAAGGGCGGAGCATGGCCTCGGCGAGAGTCTCGAGCGCTGGCCGGTCTAACAATTCCACTTCACGCCCGCGTACGCGGATCCGGCCTTCGTCCTGGAAGCGCCGGAGCACCCGGCTGACGGTCTCAGGCGCGAGGCGCAGATAGTTCGCGATATCGGTGCGCGGCATCGTCAACTGGAAACGGGCGGCCGAATAACCGCGAGCGGCGAGGCGCCGTGACATCTCGATCAGGAACGCCGCAATCCGCTCGTCCGCGGTATGGTCTCCCGACAATCGCTCGGCGTGGCCGATGTCGCGACTCAACAGGCGGAAAAGCTGCTTCTGGAGGCCCGGCAATCGCGTGGCGAGCATCGCGATTTTCGGGAATGAGAAGCGGCACAACTGCACGTTGTCGAGGGCGATGGCACTGCAGGGGTAGCGTTCGCCGTCGATGGCGCTCAATCCAATGATCTCGCCCGGGAGGTGAAAGCCCAGTATCTGCTCGTGGCCCTCGCGATCCACGCGGCTGGTCTTGACCGTGCCGCTGCGCACCGCGGCGATCGCATCGAAGGAATCCCCCTCGCGAAACACATGCGCACCGGGTCGCAGCGGCCCGACATGCTCAACGAGAACGTGCAGGTCATGCAAGGCGCTCTTATCCATTCCTGCAGCAAGACATGACTGCGAGAACGCGCAGGTGGAACAGAAGCGCGCCGTGTCGCCGTCGTTGGCCAGCACACCGTTGGCGACTGCGGGAAAGACAGTGCGATTCACGCCGTCACCATTGCGCAGCCACAGCCATCCCGGAGAGCATACCTTGATCCGATCGCCGAAATCCTGACCAGACCCAGCCTGCAGTTCGTCATCCGCAGAAAGGCACAATCCACGCACGATTGGATCGTCGTGGCTCAGCCTGGGCGCATGGACTCAGATCAATCAGGTATCATTCGCGCCGCTCCGAATCGGGCCGTTAGCTCAGTGGTAGAGCATCTGGCTTTTAACCAGTTGGTCGGTGGTTCGATCCCACCACGGCCCACCAGTTCGCGGTGATCTGGATTTCGGGAACGGAGGTCGCCGTGCATCGTTTTGCCATTCCACTGTCCGTTATCGGCCTGACGCTCGCTTTCGGCGCGCTCGGCATGGAACCGCCGAGCCGCCCCGGCATCGACGCGCCCGCACTCGCCCATCTCGGCGAACACGCCGTCGGTGTGCGCACCGTGACGCTGGTGCAGCACGGCCAGGTCGACCCGCTCGGCTTCGATCCGCGCACCGGCACGGCGCCGAAACGCGATCGCGCGCTGACAGTCGACATCTGGTACCCGGCCGCCCCGGCGCCGGATGCCGTGCCCGAAATCTATCGTGCCGAGTTGCCCGCTGAACCGCCGCTGCCGCCGGCTGCCTTCAGTGTTCCCGGCATCGCGGTGCGCGACGCCAAAGCGATCGCGGGGAAACACCCGCTGGTCATCGTTTCGCATGGCTACGGCAACGTGACCGCAGTGCTCACGTGGCTCACCGAGAACCTGGCCTCGAAAGGTTACGTGGTGGCAGCGATCCGGCACGAGGACCCCTCGATCAACGACCGCACGGGCTTTCCACAGTTGCTGATGCGCCGCCCGCTTGATATTGGTTTCGTCGCCCGCGAACTGCAGCGCACGCTCGGTGACGAGGGGATCGCCGATCCGGCGCGCACCGCGCTGATCGGTTACTCGATGGGAGGCTACGGCGTGCTCACCTCTGCCGGCGCAGCGCTGGATCCGGCCGGGCCGCTGGTGCAGCAATTCACGGCCGGCCTGATGGCGCCCTGGGCCGCGGGCGGCAGTCAACGCGACGAACTGCTGGTGAAGAACCTGCGCGCCGTGGTCGCATTGGCGCCGGCCGGCGGCGCGCTGGCTGCCTGGGGCAAGGACGGCGTCGGCGCGATCGGATCCCCGCTGCTGCTGATCGCCGGGGACCACGACCGTACCGTGGGCTACGCGAGCGGGGCGCGCGCCATCTACGAGCAAGCCGTCCGCAGCGACCGTTACCTGCTGACCTACCGCTTCGGCGGCCACGCGATCGGCTTGAATCCGGTGCCGGACGCAATGCGCGCGCGGCTGTGGGACCTCGACTGGTTCGAGGACCCGGTGTGGCGCAAGGAGCGCATCATCGCCATCAATCTGCACATGATCACCGCTTTCCTCGACCGCTTCGTGAAGGACGATGTGACACGTGCAGCCTACCTCGATGTGCCGGTCACCGAGTCCTCCGCGGGCGATTGGACGCCGCCGCCCGCGCGCTACGATGAAACCAGTGGCGGTGGCGGCGGTATCACGGTCTGGAAAGGATTCCAGCGCCGTCACGCCGAGGGGCTCGAACTGCTGCATCGCCCGGCTGCCGCCCAGTGAGCGTCGCCTCGCGGCCCGACGCCGTGGAGTGAATGGATGCCGCTGCGACTGCCAATAGCCTGCGTTCTCATGTCCATGTGCCTTTCGGGCTGCGCGGCGCATCCGGGCGCTCGCCGCTGGGGCGACAACTTGACGATATCCCCTGGCTGGGAACGCGTGCGCGATGTCGCCGCGGAGACCGCACGGGATCCCTGGGTGTGGGTGCCGCTCGCGGGTGCAGTGGCACTTCAGTTCGACGACTGGGACCGCAAAGTGTCGGACTGGGCGGTCCGCGAGACCCCGATCTATGGCTCCCAGCAGAACGCCGAGTCGTGGAGCGACAATCTGCGCAGTGCGGCGATCGCAGCGGAAACCGTCACCTTGCTGCTGGCCCCCAGCGGCGACGATTCCCGCACCTGGCTGGCGAACAAGACACAAGGTCTTGCCCTGGATCTTGCCGCCGTTGGCACGGCAAGCGCAGTCACCCACGTGCTCAAGGTTCAGGTGGGACGTACGCGACCGTCCGGGACGAACGACGAGAGCTTTCCATCCGGACACACGTCCGCCGCCGCCACATTCAGCCGCCTGGCGGCGCGCAACCTCGAATATTTCGACATGAACGGTGGTGTTCGCCAGAGTCTCACGCTTGGACTGGATGCGTTAACGCTTGCCACGGCCTGGGCGCGCGTCGAGGCAGGCGCACACTATCCTTCAGATACGTTGTTCAGCATCGCCCTTGGTAACTACTGCGCCACTTTCTTCAGGAATGCATTTGCGAAATCAGACGGCGAGCGGGTGCAGGATCTTGCAGTCCTGCCGATGGGCGGCGGGGTGATGCTGCGCTACAGCTCCAGGTTCTGACGAAACGTTCCCAGAACCATTGCAGGCGGAGACGCGACCGCCCATCTCAACAACAGCGATTGACCTCTTTCCATCGCCGGTCGAGCTCCGCACGGTAGAACGTCCCGCGATCGAGCGGGGCGACGCCCGGATGACGGCCGCGGCAGTGCTCGAGATAGCGCTCGTAGGCATCGTCGCCCGTGATCGAGCGCAGGCCCGCCCAGAACCAAAGCCACGCGGACACGAGCGACCTCATGCCAGCTGCGTCGCCATATAGGGCGCCTCCGTGTTCGCGGCCACCCGCCGGCCCGACAGATGCAGGTAACAACCACGCGCCATGTCGATGACGACGGTCCAGACCACCAGCAAAAAGAATACGGTCAACCAGCCGTCGAGCTGCTGATTGAATATCAATCCCGGTGCGACAGCAGCGCGTTCCGGCGGTAGCACGCCAGCCGCGAGCTTGCCGGCGAGATCCCGGGCCGCCGCGAAGAAGCCGAGCTTCGGGTCATCGCTGAAGATCTTCTGCAACGCTGCCGTGGTCGTCACCGTCACGAGCCAGACGAGCGGCAGGCCGGGGACCCAGGCATGACGCAGACGACCCGTTTTCATGAAGATCGAGGTCACGACAGCGAGTGCAATCGCCGCGAGCATCTGATTGGCAATTCCGAATAGCGGCCAGAGAATGTTGATGCCGCCGTTCGGGTCGATCACGCCGATGTAGAGGAAGTAACCCCAGCCCGCGACGACAATCAGGCTCGCAATCCAGGCCGACGGAGGCCAGGAGGTCTGCCCGAAGGGCGCCCACAGGGTTCCGAGTGCGTCCTGGACCATGAAGCGTCCGACCCGCGTCCCTGCATCGAGGACGGTGAGGATGAACACCGCCTCGAACATGATGGCGAAGTGATACCAGATCGCGAACAGACCTTTGCCGAATGCGCTGCCGAAAATATGCGCCATGCCGACCGCGAGCGACGGCGCACCGCCGGTGCGACCGAAGAGTGTCTGTTCGCCCATGCTGCGGGCAAGCTCCTGCATCTGCAGGGCATCGACCGGGAAACCCCAGGCCGTAATCGTTGCCGTCGCGGTAGCCGGGTCGGCGCCCACGACACCGGCTGCCGTATTGATTGCGAAGTACACGCCGGGGTCCAGCACGCAGGCCGCGACCAGCGCCATGATCGCCACGAACGACTCGAGCGCCATCGATCCGTAGCCGACCATCCGCACGTCGGTTTCCTTCGAGATCAGCTTTGGGGTCGTCCCTGAAGCAACCAGCGCATGAAACCCGGAGATTGCGCCGCAGGCGAGCGTGATGAACAGGAACGGAAACAGCTTGCCGCTGAAGATCGGCCCGGTGCCGTCGATGAAGCGCGTGAACGCCGGCATCCGGATATCCGGTTGCAGGACACAGATTGCGATCGCGAGCAGTAAGACGACGCCCAGTTTTACAAACGTGGAAAGGTAGTCGCGCGGAGCGAGCAGGAGCCAAACGGGAAGCACCGACGCGATGAAGCTGTACCCCATGATCAGCAGCGCCAGAGTCTTCCCGCCGAGCGTGAACGTCGGAGCCAGAGTCGGGTTCTGCGCCACCCATCGTCCCGCGTAGAGCGCAAACACGAGCATCGCCAGCCCGATCGC